>CALXSF010000007.1 GCA_944391055.1 uncultured Kiritimatiellota bacterium
GGCGCAGGTGCGGGATCTCTCGGGCAACCCGCTCGCCTTCGCGGACGCCGTGGGGCTGACCTTGGTGGACGCGGCGATGGACGCCCCCATCGAGGACGCGTCGGCGCAGGTGGATGAAGCCGCGCCGGGCACGGTGACCTTCACGGCGACGTTGCAGAATGCGCCCGAGACGTTGCGCTTGGCGGTGAAGGCCTCCACGACCGCCGCGGACTGACTTTCGCGTTTCACACACACGCGGGCCCCGGAGCGCATCGCGCCCGGGGCCTTTTCGTCGCCGCGCGTCCGTGCAGGGGGGCGGCGGATTTGGTACAATGACGCGGTTTAGTGGGCCGGTTGGCCCAAGAGAGGTCATTTCATGGCAGAGAACGAGAACGAGGCCGCCAAGGGGCAGCATTACGACGCCGACTCCATCGAGGTGCTGGAGGGGTTGGAGGCGGTGCGGGTGCGCCCGGCGATGTACATCGGCGACACGGCGGAGCGCGGGTACCACCATTTGGTCTATGAGGTGGTGGACAACTCGATCGACGAGGCGTTGGCGGGGTTCTGCACGCATATCGAGGTGACGATCAACTCGGATGGGTCGCTGACGGTGGAGGACAACGGGCGCGGGATCCCGGTGGCGGAGCACCCGAAGCTGCGCAAGTCGTCGCTGGAGGTGGTGATGACGGTGCTGCACGCGGGCGGGAAGTTCGGCGGCAGCGGCTACAAGGTCTCGGGCGGCCTGCATGGCGTGGGCGTGAGCTGCGTGAACGCGCTTTCGGAGTGGATGGAGGTGCAGGTGAAGCGTGACGGGCACATCTACCGTCAGCGCTATGAGCGTGGGCGGCCGTGCGGCCCGGTGACGCAGGTGGGGGACACGGAGGGGACGGGGACGGCGGTGACGTTCATGCCGGACCCGAGGATCTTTGAGTATCGCGAGGGGTTCAAGTGGGACACGCTGACGCACCGTCTGCGGGAGTTGGCCTTCCTGAACGGCGGGGTGCGGATCACGCTGACGGATAACCGCGGGGAGGCGAAGCACCAGGAGTCCTTCTGCTACGAGGGGGGCATCCGGGAGTTCGTGGCGTACATCAACAAGACGAAGACGCCGCTGCACGACGTCATCTACATCGCGGGGCAGGGGAGCAACGACTACGGCCCCATCGCGGTGGAGGTGGCGATGCAGTACACCGACGTCTACTCGTCCATCGAGTATTCGTACTGCAACAACATCAACACGGTGGACGGGGGCACGCACGTGGCGGGCTTCCGGTCGGCGCTGACGAACACGGTGGGCAAGTACGTGGCCGACAACAAGCTGGGGAAGAAGGTGGACGTCACCCTGACGGGCGAGGACATCCGCGAGGGGCTGACGGTGGTCATCTCCGTCAAGATCCCCCAGCCGCAGTTCGAGGGGCAGACGAAGACGAAGCTGGGCTCGAACGTGGCCGGGCTGGTGCAGAGCATCGTCGCGGCGAAGCTGGGTGACTTTTTCGCGGAGAACCCGAAGGTGGCGCGCACGATCGTCGAGAAGGCGGCGTTGGCGTGCCAGGCGCGCGAGGCGGCCCGCAAGGCCCGCGAGAGCACGCGCAAGAAGGGGGCGCTGGAGAGCTTCGGCATCATCGGCAAGCTGAAGGCCTGCTCCAGCCGCGACCCCGCCGAGAGCGAGCTGTTCCTGGTGGAGGGCGACTCGGCCGGCGGCACGGCGGGCGACGGGCGCGACCGCCGCATCCAGGCCATCCTGCCCCTGCGCGGCAAGGTGCTGAACGTGGAGAAGGCGCGCATCGACAAAATGCTCGACAACAAGGAGATCCGCTCCCTCATCACGGCCATCGGCGGCGGCTTCGGCAAGGATGAGTTCGACATCGCGAAGGTGCGCTACCACAAGATCATCATCATGACGGACGCGGACGTGGACGGCGCGCACATCCGCACGCTGCTGCTGACCTTCTTCTTCCGCCAGATGCCCAAGCTCATCGAGCACGGGTTCGTCTATCTGGCCCAGCCGCCGCTGTATCAGATCAAGCGCGGCAAGAAGTCGGAGTACGTGGCGAACGACGAGGCGCTGGAGCGCCGCCTGCTCCTGAGCTGCGACTCGCTGGTGTTCGCCAAGCCGGACGGCGAGACCGTCTACGTGGAGCGCTTCATGGCGTTCCTGGACGTGGCGTTGGAGATCGAGGCCACGCTGCGCTCCATCCGTCTGCGCGGGGTGGACACCAAGGCTTATCTGGCGACCTTCGACCCGGCGACGGGCGATTTCGCGCGCTACATGGCCGTGCTGGGCTCCGGGGCCGACGAGCGCTTCCTTTTCCCGCGCGACGACGCCGGGCTCGAGGCGGTGCGCGCCGAGGCCGAGGCGGCGCTGGGCGAGCCGGTCGACCTCTCGCTCTACCGCGTCTCGGAGTATGCGCCCAAGCAGCGCCACGCCTTCCAGTGGATGGAGGTCTTCCGCTCCCAGCGCCTCCGCGACCAGTTCCGCGCGCTGATGGCCCAGGGGCTCGGCTTCGGCCCGGCCTCCTATTACGGCGACGGGACGATCCTCGGCGAGCTGCGCGACGGCAGCCGCCCGCCGGTGGCGATCACGGGCCTGGAGCAGCTCATCGGCGAGGTGCGCGCGCGCAGCCGCCGCGGCGTCGAGATCCAGCGCTACAAGGGCCTTGGCGAGATGGACGCCCAGCAGCTCTTCGACACCACCATGAACCCGGCCACGCGCCGGATGCTTCAGGTGAAGATCGAGGACGCCATCGCCGCGGACCAGACCTTCAGCCTGCTCATGGGCGAGGATGTCGAGCCGCGCCGCCAGTTCATCGAGAGCAACGCGCTGAACGTGAAGAACCTCGATTTCTGAGGGCCGCCCGCGTGCGGCGCCGTCGCGCTTTTGGTATGCTGGGGGCACAGTGAAGGAACTGAAGCCAGAGGATTTCGCAGCGGCGCTCCGCGGGAGCCGCCCGGCGGTGAGGACGCCGGTCTACCTTTTCTATTCCAGCCTGTGGGACGCGTACGTGCGCGACCCCGCGCTGATGGTCATCCCCTTCGACGACCATCTGGCGCACCGCGGCGACGGCGTCTTTGAGACGATGAAGTGCGTCGGCGGCGCGGTCTACAACCTTGACGCGCACCTGCAGCGCCTCCAGCGGAGCGCCTATCAGATCGGGCTGACCTTCCGGCATGGGGCGGAGGCGATCCGCGCGAAGGTGTTGGAGGCCTTGGCCGCGGCGGGGCGGCCGGAGTGTTCGGTGCGCGTGGTGCTGAGCCGGGGGCCCGGTGGCATGGGCGTCTCGCCGAGCGAATGCCCGGAGACGGCGTTGTACGTGGCGGTCTACGGCGCGGGGCGCCCTTTCATGGAGGCGCACCCGCGGGGCGCCCGGCTGCGTCTGAGCGCCGTGCCGCCCAAGCACCCGGATTTCGCCACCGTCAAGACCTGCAATTACATCCCGAACGTCCTGATGCGCCTGGAGGCCGAGGCGTGGGGCGTGGACTTCGTGGTCGGGGCGGACGCGCGGGGGCACATCACCGAGGGGCCGACGGAGAACGTCGGCATCGTCTCCAAGGGCGGCGTGCTGGCCTTCCCGCCGCTCGATTCCGTGCTGGCCGGCACCACCATGCTGCGCGTGATGGAGTTGGCGCAGCCGCTTGAGGTGGAGGGGCTTCTCAAGGGCATCGTCTTCCGCCCCATCCGCGTGGAGGAGCTGGCCGAGGCGCGCGAGGTCCTGGTGGTGGGCACCACGCTCAACGTGGCCTCCGCGGTGGAGTGGGAGGGGGCGCCCGTCGGCGATGGCCGCCCGGGCCCCGTCGCGCGGGAGCTTGACGCGCGCATCGCGCGGGATTGCCGGGAGAACGCCGCCCTCCGAACCGCTTATCTCTGACCCAAAAGGATTCGCCATGAACACTTACGACACCCTGCTGGATCGCGCCGTGGTCGTCAATTCGCTGAAGAGCGAGGACATCTTCGGCGTCATCGCCGAGCTGATCGACGCCTTGGTCGAGGCCGGCGAGTTGGACGCCTCCAAGCGCGACGAGGCCAAGCAGGCCGTCGTCCGCCGCGAGATGTCCGCCTCCACCGTCATGCCCGGGGAGATCGCCTTGCCGCATGGGCGCACGGACGTGGCGGATGGGCTGCTTTGCGCCATCGGCATCCACAAGGACGGGTTCGCGGCGGAGGCCCCCGACGATCAGCCCACGCGCGTGGTCATCCTCATGCTCGTGCCGCCTTCCGCGGGCTCCGGCTACATCGTCCTGCTGGGCAACCTCAGCCGCACGCTGATGGACGCCGACAAGCGCGCCGCGATGGTGGCCGCCACCGACCGCGAGGGCGTCCTCGCCGTCCTGCGCGGCTGATTCCCGCACACCGAAAGGCCCCCATGTTCAAGCCAGTCTCCAACCATCCTGACTTTGCCAAGAACGAAGCGTCCGTCCTCGCCCTCTGGGCGGAGGAGAAGACCTTTGCCAAGAGCCTTGAGCGCCGCCGCGGCGCGCCGGTCTTCCGGTTCTACGACGGCCCTCCCTTCGCCACCGGGCTCCCGCACTACGGCCATCTCCTCGCCGGCACCATCAAGGACATCGTGCCGCGCTACCAGACCATGCGCGGCAAGTATGTGGAGCGCCGGTTCGGGTGGGACTGCCATGGGCTGCCCATCGAGGCGCTGGCGCAGGACGCCCTGGGCGTCAGCGGCGCGCACGCCATCCGGGCCTTCGGGGTCGAGGCGTTCAACGAGCAGTGCCGCTCGATGGTCCTCCGCTACGTGTCGCAATGGCGCCAGACCGTCACGCGCATGGGGCGCTGGGTGGATTTCGACAACGATTACAAGACCATGCAGCCCGCCTTCATGGAGAGCGTCTGGTGGGCGTTCAAGCGGCTTTGGGAGCAGGGGCGCATCTACAAGAGCCACCGCATCATGCCGTATTCGTGGAAACTTTCCACGCCGCTCTCCAACTTTGAGGCCGGCAGCAACTACAAGGACGTCCAAGACCCCGCCGTCACCGTCCGCTGCCGCGTCACCCAAGGGCTCCGCCCCGCCTGGGGGGGCGGGCCGGCGTACCTCCTTGTCTGGACCACCACGCCCTGGACGCTCTTCACCAACCTCGCCATCTGCGCCGGCCCGGACATCGACTACGTCGCCGCCCGCGACGCCGACGGCGCCGTCTACATCCTCGCCGAGGCCCGCCTCAAGGCCGTCTTCGGCAAGGCGCAGCCCGAGATCCTCGAGCGGCTCAAGGGGGCCGAGCTCAGGGGCCTCCGCTACGAGCCCATCTTCCCGCAGTACAAGGACAAGCCCAACGCCTTCGTCGTCCTCACGGATCCCTACGTCTCCACCGAGGACGGCACCGGCCTGGTCCACAACTCCCCCGCCTACGGCGAGGACGACTTCCGGGTCTGCTCCGCCGCCGGCATCACCCTCGAAGACCCGTTGGACGAGGCGTGCGCCTTCACCGCGCCGGCCCCCGAGGCGTGGCGCGGCCGCTTCTGCAAGGATTGCGACAAGGACATCATCAGGCTCCTCAAGGAGAACGGTAAACTCGTCCACCAATCCACCATCGTCCACAGCTATCCCTTCTGCGACCGCACCGACACGCCGCTCATCTACCGCGCCATCGACGCCTGGTACGTCCGCGTCGAGGACCTGCACGAGCGCCTCGCCGTCAACAACGCCACCGTCCACTGGACGCCCGAGGCCGTCGGCGCCAACCGCTTCGGCAACTGGCTCCGCGAGGCCAAGGACTGGAACATCTCCCGCAACCGCTTCTGGGGCTCCTGCCTGCCCGTCTGGGTCAACGAGGCCGACCCGCGGGACATGATCTGCGTCGGCTCCGTCGCCGAGCTTGAGGCGCTCTCCGGCCAGAAGGTCACCGACCTGCACAAGCACTTCATCGACAAGATCCTCATCCGGCGCGACGGCAAGACCTACCGCCGCACGCCCGAGGTCCTCGACTGCTGGTTCGAATCCGGCTCCATGCCCTACGCCCAGCAGCACTATCCCTTCTCCGGGAAGCCGCTGGAGGACTTCTTCCCCGCCGACTTCATCGCCGAGGGGCTCGACCAGACCCGCGGCTGGTTCTACACCCTCCTCATCCTCGGCACCCTTCTCTTCGGCAAGGCGCCCTACCGCAACGTCATCGTCAATGGCCTCGTCCTCGCCGAGGACGGCAAGAAGATGTCCAAGCGCCTCAAGAACTATCCCGACCCCGGCGCGGTCATCGAGCGCTTCGGCGCCGACGCCCTCCGCCTCTATCTCATCAACTCCCCCGTCGTCCGCGCCGAGAACCTGCGCTTCTCCGAGAACGGCGTCCGCCAAGTCCTCCGCGACCTCATCATCCCGTGGTGGAACGCCTACGCCTTCTTCGTCACCTATGCCAACGCCGACGGCTTCGACGAGCCCGCCGTCTCCGTCCCCGACTCCCCCAACGTCCTCGACCGCTGGATCGTCTCCTCCATGGAGACCCTCGTCGCCGACGTCACCGCGGCCCTCGACGCCTACGACCTCCAGCGCGCCGTCCGCCCCCTCGTCGCCTTCATCGACGCGCTCACCAACTGGTACATCCGCCGCTCCCGCCGCCGCTTCTGGAAGAGCGAGGACGACGCGGACAAGCGCCACGCCTACCGCACCCTCCGCTACGTCCTCATCCAGCTCGCCAAGGTCGCCGCGCCCTTCTGCCCCTTTGTCTCCGAGCAGATCTACCGCAACCTCAAAGGCGCCGACGACCCCGAGTCCGTCCACCTCTGCGACTTCCCCGCGCCCAACGCCGCGGCACGCAACCTGCCCCTTGAGCGCGACATGGCCCTCGTCCAGCGCGTCGTCCGCCTGGGGCGCCAGCTCCGCACGGACGAAGACCTCAAGGTCCGCCAGCCCCTCGCGGCCCTGCGCGTCGCCTCCGCCGACCCCGCCGTCCGCGAGGCCCTGCCCCGCTACGCCGAACTCGTCAAAGACGAGCTCAACGTCAAGCGCCTCCACCTCTCCGCCGACGAGACCGAGCTCGCCAACCTCACCCTCAAGGCCGACTTCAAGCGCCTCGGCCCCCGCTTCGGCGCCCGCATGAAGGCCGCCGCCGCCGCCATCGCCGCCCTCCCCCCCGAACAGATCGCCGCGCTCGCCCGGGGCGAGACCGCCGCCATCGACCTCCAAGGCCGCCCCGAGACCCTCGCCCCCGCCGACGTCGTCATCCGCCGCGAACCCCGCGAAGGCCTGGTCGTCGCCGCCGAGGGCAACGTCGTCGTCGCCCTCGAGACCGACCTCACCCCGGCCCTCATCGCCGAAGGCCTCGCCCGCGAATGCGTCTCCCGCGTCCAAGCCCTCCGCAAAGAGGCCGACCTCGAAGTCACCCAGCGCATCGACATCCTCGCCAGCGCCGACGACGAACTCGCCGCCGCCCTCAACGAATGGCAGGATTTCATCCTCGAGGAAACCCAAGGCGACGCCCTCATCCTCGGCGAACCCCTCGGCGACCCCATCGACCTCAACGGGCACGAGGCCACCCTCGCCATCGACCCCAAGTGAGCCCTCCCCCAACAAAAAAAGCCCAAGGCGCGCCTTGGGCTTTTTTTGTCCTGTTCCCCCATCCGGGAAGGGGCCCGCGCACCTCCCGCCCTGTGTTATAATGGCGGCATGAAGGCCTATCTTATCAACCTGGCCCGCTCGAAGGAACGGTTGGCGGCGGCGGACGCGCAGCTGCGCGCGGCGGGCGTCGCCTACGAGCGCGTGGAGGCGGTGGATGGCCGGGCGCTGTCGCGCCGGGATTGTCGGCGGCTGTGCGCCGCGGTGCGCTTTTGGGCGATACAGGGGATGTGGCCGCGCCGGGAGGAGATTGGGTGCGCGCTCTCGCACCAAGCGGTCTATCGGCGGATGTTGGGGGCGGGGGAACCCTTGGCGGCGGTCTTCGAGGACGATGTGGAGGTGCTCGACGCGGCGTGGTTGCGCGAGGCGCTGGCGCGGATCGAGGCGTCTGACAAACCGTCCGAGCCGACGGTTTGGCGGTTGGAGCGGCGCCCCAGCGAACCGGTCGCCGCGGAACGCGGCTTCCATCCGTTGGGCGGGGCGACGGCGTTGGCGGGGGCCTATGTGGTGAACGCCGCTGGCGCCCGGCTTATTCTGCGCCTCAACCGGACGCCGATCGTGGCGGTGGCGGACGCATGGGCGCGTTGGGCGCGGCAAGGGCTGCGGGTGTGGTCGGTCCGCCCCGAGCCGTGCCGGCAATGCGGGGCGCCCTCGACCATCACTCCGATTAGGGTGCGGCCCCGGCGCGCGGACTGGGGATGGTATCGGGCCGTTTGGGGCGTCAAGGCGCGGCTGCGCGCGTGGGGCTTGTTGGCGTTCGACCGGGCGATGACCGGGCTGACGGGGCGCTGAGGCGGCATGAAGGCCTATCTCATCAATCTGGCCCGCTCGAAGGAACGGTTGGCGGCGGCGGACGCGCAGTTGCGCGCGGCGGGCGTCGCCTACGAACGCGTGGAGGCGGTGGATGGCCGGGCGCTGTCGCGTCGGGAGCGCCGGAGGCTGTGTTCCGCCGTGCGGTTTTGGATGATTTACGGGGCGCGCCCAAGCGCGGGGACGATTGGGTGCGCGCTCTCGCACCAAGCGGTCTATCGGCGGATGTTGGGGGCGGGGGAGCCCTTGGCGGCGGTCTTCGAGGACGACGTGGAGGTGCTCGACGCGGTGTGGTTACGCGAGGCGCTGGCGCGGATTGAGGCGTCGGACAAACCGTCCGAGCCGACGGTTTGGCGGTTGATGCGGCTACCCGGCGAGGCGTCGGAGGGGGCGGGCGCGGGTTTCTTCCCGTCGGGGCCGGGTGCGATGGGCACGTATGCTTACGTGCTGAACGCGGCGGCGGCCCGACGGCTGCGTTTTCTGAATGGGGAACCAATCCTCACGTTGGCCGACGATTGGCCGCGACGGATGCGCCAAGGGTTGCGGGTGTGGTCGGTCCGCCCCGAGCCGTGCGGCCATGCGGGCGAGCGATCGACCATCGGGAGCGCGGCGCCGCGTCGGGCGCGGTGGGGATGGTATGTGGCATTGTGGCGGGCGCGGAGATGGGTGACGCAGGCGCTGGATGGGGTGATGACGTGGTGGACGGGGCGGTAGGCATGGCCGTGCGCGAAAGGGAGAGATGAAGGCGTATCTCATCAACCTGGCCCGCTCGAAGGAACGGTTGGCGGCGGCGGACGCGCAGCTGCGCGCGGCGGGCGTCGCCTACGAACGCGTGGAGGCGGTGGATGGCCGGGCGCTTGGGTGGCGGGGGCTGCGGAAGCGGGTGCGCCGGTGGCGTTTCTTTTTGGTGTGCGGGCATTTCCCGCGGGTGGGGGAGGTGGCGTGCGCGTTGTCGCATGGGCTGGCGTGGGGACGGTTGGCGGCGAGCGGGGCGGAGGCGGCGTTGGTGTTGGAGGACGACGTGGCGTTGGACGCGGCGGCGTTGCGCGAGGCTTTGGCGGTGGTGGGCGCGCGGCTGGCGCCGTCGCGGGCGGAGGTCTTCTTGCTGAACAACCCTTCCGGGGCCAAGCCGCCGGAGGGTGGGCGCGGGGCGATCCCGGCGGGGGAGACGGTCTACGCGGAGGCCTATGTGGTGAGCGCGGCCGCCGCGCGGCGGATGGTGCGGCTGAACGACCCGGTGCGGATGCCGATCGATTCGTGGGGCATTTGGGCCAGGCGTGGCGTGGCGGTGTGGCGGGTCTTCCCGACGGCGTGCGGGCAGACGGGGGTGCCCTCGGAGATTTGCAGGGCGGCCTCCGCGAAGCGTCGGGCGCGGTGGGGGTGGTATGTGGCGTTGTGGCGGGCGCGCGTGGCGTTGGGGCGGGCGGTGGATGGGCTGGTCTATCGGGTGACGGGGCGATGAGGCCGGTTTATCTCTTCGTGACGCCGTTCTATCCGGGGCCGGGGACGTGGCGCGGGGCGTATTCGCACGATTTGGTTCGGGCGCTCGCGGCGACGGGCCGGTATGAGGTTCGGGTGTTCGTGCCGGGGCGGGGGCCGGATTATGTGTACGACGGCGTGCGGGTGCACCGGTTCGGCGAGTGGCGTCTGCCTTCGATGATGTTCCCGTTGCTCTTCGCGCGGCGCAACGGGAGGGCCTTCCTGCGGGCGGTGGCGCGGGCGGGGATCGACGTGGGCGACGTGGCGGTCTGCCATGCGAACACGGCGTGCTACGGGCCTTACGCGCTGGCGGTGCGGGGGGCGAACCCGAGGGCCGTGGCTTTGCTGCACCACCATTTCCTGGATTCTTACGGGTTGGCGCTGGGGCGGGCGCTGAGGCGGTGCTGGGCGCACCGGGCGTTGCATTTCTGGTTGTTTCGGAGGCTGCACGCGCGGCTGGATGGGCACGTCTTCGTGAGCGAGCTCGCGCGGCGGAGTTTCCTCGCCGTGCCGGACGCGTCGTGGACGGATTGGGCGGATTACCGGATGCAGATGCGCGGGCTGGGGTGGTGCCCGTCCCCGCGGATTCGGGCCTCGTTCGTGCTGCGCAACGGGGTGGACACGGCGCGGTTCAACGCCGCGGGGCGCGTCCGTGCGCCGCACGCGGGGTTTGTGATGGGGTGCGTGGCGAACCTCACGGAGGGGAAGGACCCGCTGACGTTGCTGCGGGCGGTGGCGTTGGCGCGCGGGAGGCTGGGGGAATGGCGGCTGCGGGTGGTGGGGTCGGGGCCGCTGTCGGCGCGCTGCCGGGCCTTCGTGCGCGCGGAGGGGCTGGAGGGGCGGGTCTCGTTCGAGGGGGAGCGGGACCATGCGCGGCTGCCGGACTTCTTCCGCGGGTTGGATCTCTTCGTGCTGCCGTCGCGGTTCGAGGCGTTTGGGTGCGTTTTCGCCGAGGCTTGGTCGTGCGGCACGCCGTTCATCGCCTGCGAGGGGACGGGGCCGGAGGAGCTGATCCGCCCGGAGGATCGTCGGCTGTGGCTGTGCCGGCCCGGGGACGCGGCGGATCTGGCGGAGAAGATCGTGCGCTTCGCCCGAGAGCGCCCTGTGCAGCGTCTGGCGGCGCCGGTCGCCTTTTCCGAGACCTTGCCGCCGTTCCTCGATTGGCTTGAGTCGCGCCGCGCGGCTCTGCTACAATAGCGCCATGCAAACCCCAACCCTCTCCGTCGTTATCCTCACCTACAACGAGCGACCGCACATCCGCCGGTGCATCGAGCGCGTCCGCCCCATCGCCACGGAGATTTTTGTGGTCGATTGCCATTCCACGGACGGGACGCAGGCGATCGCCCGCGCCCTTGGGGCGACCGTCGTCGAGCATGATTGGCCGGGGCTTTACGCGGTGCAGTTCAACTGGGCGTTGGACAATCTGCCGATCGCGGGCGACTGGACGCTGCGGTTGGACGCGGATGAGTATCTGGATGAGGCGGCCCTGCGGGAGTTGCCGGCGTTCCTGGCCCGTCAGCCGCGGACGGTGGAGGGCGTGACGCTGCGGTTGGGACGGGTTTTCCTGGGGCGGCCCATGCGGCATGGACTGGGGACGATCCGCCTTTTGCGGGTCTTCCGGACGGGATGCGGCCGCTGCGAGGGGAAGCTGATGGATGAGCATATCCATCTGCGCGGCGCGGTGGCGGATTTTGACGGGGCCTTCGTGGATCATAACCTGAACGACCTTTCGTGGTGGACGCGCAAGCACGATGGCTACGCGCTACGCGAGGCCGTGGATTTGCTGTTGGCCAATGACGCCACCGCCAAGAAGCAGACTTACCGTCGGTTGCCGATGTTCTGGCGCGCGGCGGCGTATTTCGTCTATCGCTATTTCCTGCGCCTTGGTTTCCTGGACGGCCGCGAGGGTTTCCTGTGGCATTTCTTGCAGGGGTGGTGGTATCGCACGTTGGTGGACGCCAAGGTGCTGGAACTGCATAAGTGCCTGAATGTCACGGGGGAGGGGAAGGTCTCTCGTGGTGCGCTTAGGGAGTTGCTGAAGTCGAAGGGTATCACCCTCCCGGACGCGCCCTAAGCAGAGGGCCCTCCGGGGAACCGGAGGGCCTCAATGAAAAGCACGCTGTCTGTCATCATCCTCACCTTCAACGAGCGCCTGCACATCCGTCGGTGCATTGAGCGCATCCGCCCCATCGCCACGGAGATCTTTGTGGTCGATTGCCATTCCACGGACGGGACGCAGGCGATCGCCCGCGCCCTTGGGGCGACCGTCGTGGAGCATGATTGGCCGGGATGTCAGGCGGATCAGTTCAACTGGGCGCTGGACAATCTGCCGATCGCGGGCGACTGGGTGCTGCGGCTGGACGCGGATGAGTACCTGACGCCGGAATTGGCGGACGAGGTACGCGCGCGGCTGGACACGCTCCCGCCCGACGTCACGGGCGTCCGCTTCAAGCGACGGCATATCTTTTTGGGCAGGTGGGTGCGCCACGGCATCTATCCCGTCTGGCTGCTGCGCCTGGTGCGTCACGGCAAGGCGCGCTGCGAGCAGCGCAGGATGGATGAGCACCTGCGCCTCAGCGAGGGGCGCGAGATCCCGTTCGCCAACGATTTCGTCGACCACAACCTCAACGACCTTGTCTGGTGGAGCCAGAAGCATTTGGGCTATGCCCGGCGTGAGGCAGACGACCTCGCCGAAGCGGATTTCGCCGTCGGCACGCTCACCGGGCAGGCCGCGTCCAAACGGCGGATGAAGGCGCGCTACGCGCACCTGCCGCGCTTCTGGCGGGCGCTGGCCTACTTTTGCTATCGCTATTTCCTGCGCTTGGGGTTCCTCGACGGCGCGCCGGGCTTCCTTTGGGCCTTCCTTCAGGCCCTTTGGTACCGCACGTTCGTGGATGCGCTCCTCTACGAGCGGGAACGGCGCGAAGGCCGCCGGGCTTGACCTTGGAGCGCGCTCCGGTGTTACAGTGGGTGGCCTTTCAACGCGATTCAGGAGTGAACCATGAAGCGACCCACCATCGTTTGCCATATGATGACCTCCGCCGACGGGCGGATTGACTGCGCCATGACCGCGAAGCTGCGCGGCGTGGACGATTATTACGCCACGTTGGCCGCGCTGGAGGCGCCCAGCACCCTCAGCGGGCGCGTCACGGCCCAACTTGAGATGGCCCTGCCGGGCCGCGCCGACCCCGGCGACCCCACGCCCATCGGCCGCGAGGCCTTCGCCAGGAACCGCGTGGCGGCGGGCTACGAAATCGTCGCGGACACCAAGGGCACGCTGCGCTGGGGAAGCGACGCGGAGGACGGGAAGCCCCGCCTCATCCTCGTCTCCGAGGCGGCGCCCAAGGCGTACCTGGAGGGGCTCGACGCCCTCGGCGTCTCGTGGGTCGCCTGCGGCAAAACGCGGATCGACCTGCCCCGAGCGATGGCGATCCTGTCCGAATCCTTCGGCGTGGGGCGGCTTGCCGTCGTCGGCGGCCCCACCATCAACACCGCCTTCCTCTCCGCCGGTCTGCTGGACGAGGTGAGCCTGCTCGTCGGGCCGGGCATCGACGGCCGCGCGGGCTTCCCGCCGGTCTTCGACGGCCTGCCGGAGGGGGCCGGGCCCGTGCCGCTGCGCCTGCTCTCCGCCAAGGCGTTCCCCTCCGGCGCGGTCTGGCTCCGCTATGCCCTCGCGCGCTGAGGCGGGGCGGCGTGCGGGGGGCGCGGGGATGTGCTATGCTGTGGGGCAGAAAGGTCAGAACCATGGATAGAATGCGTGCGAGAGTGTGGTTGGCCGCCGCGGTGGCGATGGTCGCGTGGGGGTGGGCGTCGGCGACGTTCCCGGCGATGCCCCGGATGTTGGACCGCGGCGAGACGCTGGCGCGCGTGGCCGAGGTGACGCGCGCGGACGCGCCGGACGCGGACACGCTGACGGTGGCCGAGGCGCAGTGGGTGGAGTACGCCCCCGACGGCACGGACATCATGTGGGTGGAGTTTTGGGCGAAGGCGCTGACGGAACCCGGGGCGAAGGAACTGCGCGCGATGCCGCTCTGGTTCAAGGAGGGGTGGTCCGAGGCGGGCTTCCTCCTGGCGGAGGTGGTCGGGCCCGACGGCTCGGCCACGCCCATCGACCTGGGGGCCAACGTGGCCGTGGCGACGAGCAACGACGGCCATGACGCGAACATCTATGACCCGACAGCGAAGCGTTTGGTGCTGACGGTGCCCCGGACGGCGGTGGGCGACACGCTCCATGTGGTGGCGGCCTACCGCACGCTCCGCCCCCGCATCCCCGACACCTTCGCGACGCGGTGCGTCCTTGAGAGCTTCGAGGGGCCCGTGCCGTACGCCGAGCTGACGGTGGTGGCGCCCAAGGAGCTGCCGCTGCGCAGCGAGGCCCTGCTCGACGAGGTGCCCGGGACCGTCGCCGCCAGCCGCGAGACCCTCGCTGACGGCCGCACGCTCCACCGTTGGGTGGCCCGCGACGTGCCCCAGAGCTTCGCCGAGGACAAGATGCCCGACGCCGCCGTCTCCCTCCAGCGCGTGGCCGTCTCCACCTTCGAGTCCTGGGAGGCGATCTCGAAGTGGTATTGGGCGCTCTGCGCCAAGCACATGGAGACGACCCCGGCCATCGACGCCAAGGTCAGGGAGCTCACCGAGGGGAAGGATCGGGAAGGGCAGATCGAGGCGCTCTTCGGGTTCGTCGCCCAAGGCATCCGCTACATGGGCATCATCGCCGAGGACACCGCGCCCGGCTACGAGCCGCATGACGTCGCCCTCACCTTCAACAACCGCTACGGCGTCTGCCGCGACAAGGGCGTGCTCCTGGTGGCCATGCTCCGCAAGGCGGGCATCGACGCCTATCCCGTCATCATCCATGCCGGCAGCCCCCGCGACCGCGAGGTGCCCATGCCCTACTTCAACCACGCCGTCGTCGCCATCGACGAGGGCGGGCGGAACTACAGGCTGCTGGACCCGACCGACGACACCGCCCGCGCGGAGTTCCCCGCCTACCTCAGCAATTGCTCGTTCCTCGTCGCCCGGCCGGAGGGGGAGGATCTGCGCGAGAGCCCCGTCCCAGGCCCCGAACGGAACATGACCGAGATCGAGACCCTGGGCGAGCTTGACGCCTCCGGCGACCTGATCCTCTCCGCCACCCTCCGCTTCGGCGGCGTGAACGACAACGTCTACCGCCCCGCCTTTGTCCGGAACCAGCCCGAGGCCGTCCGCGACCTCTTCGACGGCCTCCTCAAACGCGCCGCGCCTGGGGCGGAACTCGCTGCGATCGAGGTCTCCCCCGAGGATCCGAAGGACATCTCCCAGCCGCTCGTCGTCCGCCTCGAGGGGCGCGTCCCCGGGTTCGGCGTGCCCGACGCCAAGGGGCACACGCTGGTCTCCCTGCCGTTCCTCAGCCGGGTCTTCGGCATGGTCAACTTCCTCTTCGGCGGGCTCAGCCAGCCCACGCGCAAGTACGACTGGGAGATCGAGGCCCCCTGCGGCGTCCGCGAGACGCTCACCCTCCGCGGCCTGGGCCGCCTCGGCAAGGCCGAGCTGCTCCCCGACGACCCCATCCTCAAGGCCAACGGCGCCTCGTTCGACATCGTCTGCCGCCGCGCCGAGAACGGCGACCTCACCCTCACCCGCGAGCTGGTCCTCGCCCACAAGGTCTACACGCCCGAGGACTACCGCGCCCTCCGCCGCTTCAAGGAGCGCATGAGCCGCGTCGAGAGCCTGCGCCCCCTCTTCGCGAAGCCCGCCGGGCAGGACGTCGACGCCGAGGTGCTCCTGAGCGTCGCCTCGGAAAGCGTGGCGGAGGACGGCACGCGCACCCGCCGCATCGTGACCGACAAGCGCATCCTCACCTTCCAGGGCAAGCGCGAGAACGGCGAGGTCGTCTTTGTCCACAACCCCGACACCGAGACCCTGACCCTCAACGCCGTCGAGGTCACCACGCCCACCGGCGACCGCGTGCCCATCACCGAGAAGGAGATCTCCCGCCTGGACGTCGACGGGGCCGCCCTCGCGCCCCGCTATCCCGCCTTCCGCCAGACCGTCCTTTCCCTCCCGGCCGTGGAGGTCGGCGCCGTGACCCATGTGGACGTCACCACCACCGCCGCCGCGGAAGGGCCCTTCACCCAATGCGTCACCTTCGGGGCCGGCGCCTATCCCACGCGCGAGGAGCGCTACACGCTCACCCTGCCCCTCGCGCTGGACGGCGAGCTCCGCGTCGCCGAGCGGAACTTCGCCGACGTCGACGTCGCCCGCACCGTCGTCACCAACGGCACGGAGGTCTCCCGCACATGGGTCGTGCGCGGTCTCCCCGCCGTCAGGCCCGAGCCCGCCACGCCCTCGGCGCCCCTGATCCGCCCCACGCTCCACCTGGCCCTCCGCGACGCCGCCGCGCACCGTGCGCTGCCCCCCGTCATCGCGCGGGCGGAGGCCCTCGCCGGCGAACCCGGCGAGGCCGTCGAACAGACCGCCGGGCGCCTCGTCGAGGGGCTTGGCGACGAGGATCTTGAGGGCCGCCTCCGCGCCGTGCAGGCCTTCATGGCCAAGCGTATCCGCAAGGACGGCCCCGCTTGGTCGTCGCTCCGTTGGGGGACGCTCACGCCCCCCGCCGTCACCCTCGCCGAAGGCTACGGCAACCGCCTCGACCGGCTCGTCCTCCAGCTGGCCCTCCTCCGCGCCGCCGGGGTCGAGGCCTCGCTCGCCTTCGCCGCCGACAACGACCTGGACGTCGAGCTCCTCTTCGGCGAACGCCTAGCCCTCCGCAGCGTCCCCATGTGGAGCCGCTGGACGACCCCCTACATCGTCCTTCCCGACGGCCGCCTGGTGGGCGACGAGGGCGAGCTCGCGGAGCCCGGCACCGCCGCCCGCGACTCCTGCGCCCTCATGACCGCCCGCGGCCGCACGCTCTACGCGCGGCCCCCGGCCCTCCGCACGCGCGCCGAGACCGACACCACCCTTGTCCTCCAGCCGAACGGCGACGCCACCATCGCCTCCGCCACCCGCAGCTGGGGCGCCCTTGCCGGCGCCGTCCGCCAGGCCGAGCGCGACGTCACCCCCGAGAACCGCCGCCGCGCCATCGCCGCCCTCGCCGAATCCATCGCGCCCGGCGCGCAGCCCGTCAGCGAATACACCGTCGACGCCCGCTCCTATCCCACCCGCACCCGCCTCGCCGTCGAGGCCAAGGCCTACGCCCCGCGCCGCGGCCGCCTCCTCTCCCTCCCGCTCAACGGCCTGCTGGGCCCCGCCTACGGCCTGCGCGGCGTCGTCCGCGAGAACCCCATCTGGCAGGGCGGCGTCGACGGTGCCCGCCGCACCCTCGACCTGTGGCTCCCCCCCGGCTCCGAGATCCTCTCCAAGCCCGAGCCCTTCGCCCTCTCCCTCCCCGGCGGCGGACGCCAGACTCTCACCTGCCGGCAGGCGCTCATGCCCAACGGCTGGCTGCGCCTCACCTACGTCGCCGAAAGCGCCCGCCCCCCGGCCCTCCTCGACGCCTGGATGTTCCCCGCGCTCATCGAGCTGGATCGCCGCCTCACCGCCCCCACCATGCGCAACCTGATCCTCCGCCTCCCCGAGTGAGCCCATGACCGTCCTCGGCATCGAGAGCTCCTGCGACGAGACCGCCGTCGCCGTCGTCCGCGGCGGCGACGAGGTGCTGGCCTCCGTCGTTTACTCCCAAATCCCTCTCCATCAGCCCTACGGCGGCGTCGTCCCCGAGGTCGCCAGCCGGGCGCACGTCGAGAAGATCCGCGCCGTGGCCGAGGAGGCCCTCGCCCGCGCCTTCCCCGGCGAGCCCGACCCGTGGGCGCGGATCGACGCCCTCGCCGCGACGCGCGGCCCCGGCCTCGCCGCCGCCCTCCTTGTCGGCTGGACCTTCGCCAAGGGCCTGGCCCTGGCCCTCGGCAAGCCGCTCATCCCGATCAACCACATGCACGCCCATCTCTGGTCCGTCCGCCTCGGCCACCCCGAGCTGCGCGGCGCGGATCTCTGGCCCCAGCTTGGCCTGGCCGTCAGCGGCGGGCACACCTGCTTTGTGGCCTCCGAGGGCCCGGACTGCCACCGCCTCCTTGGGCAGACCATCGACGACGCCGCCGGCGAGGCCTTCGACAAAGCCGCCAAGCGCCTCGGCCTGGGCTACCCCGGCGGCCCGGCCGTCGACAAGGCCGCCCGCCAGGCCCCCGCCGGCGCCGACCGCGCCATCCGCTTCCCCGAGGGGCGCGTCTCCGCCGACCACCCCCTGCCGCCCGGCTGGCGGCCCGAGCTCTGCGTCTCCTTCAGCGGCCTCAAGACCGCCCTCCTCGCCTACGTCCAGAAGCACCCGCCCCAAGGCGAGGCCGACGTCGCCACCCTCTGCGCCAGCTACCAGGCCGCCATCGTCGACGCCCTCGCCAAGCGCGCCGACCGCGCCCTCGCCGCCGCGCCCTACCGCAGCCTGGCCCTTGGCGGCGGCGTCTCCCTCAACCGGTGCCTGCGCGAGGCCCTCGCCCGCGTCGCCGCGCGCCGCGGCGTCCGCCTGCTCCTGGCCGAGCCCTGCCACTGCGGCGACAACGCCGCCATGATCGCCGGCCTCGCCTCCGTCCTTCCCCTCCCCCAAGACCCCCTCGCCGCCCTCGCGCTGGACGTTGACCCCTCCCTTCCCGTCTGAGGCGCGCGCACGTTGCCGAAGCTCCCCGCCCGCCGCGGGGGGCTTTTTTCGTCCCCGCAAAAGAAAAACGCCGCGAGCCCTTCGGCTTGCGGCGTCCAAGATGGTAGCGGGAGTAGGATTTGAACCTACGACCTTCAGGTTATGAGCCTGACGAGCTACCTGGCTGCTCAATCCCGCATTCAGTGGCGCGCCTTGGAGGATTTGAACCTCCAACCTTCTGATCCGTAGTCAGATGCTCTATCCAATTGAGCTAAAGGCGCTGAAAACGGGACATAGAATAGCAAAGCCCCCGCGACCGTGCAAGCCTTTTTTTGCCGAAATCGAAAAAAGGCGCGCCGCGCCCACGTCGTCCCCTGTCGCGCGGGCGGCTTCGCGCGGGCGAAGGCGTTCCCTGTCCCGCCCTCCGCCGGCCTTGGGGAGTTGCGGCGTGTCTCGGGGGGACTTGCGGCGCGATCCGGGGGGAGTTGCGGCGCGATCCGGGAAACGGGGCCCGTGATTGCGTTGGGGCCGGGGGCGGCGGCGGGGCGCGCGGGGCGGGCGGTTTTTCGCTTGCGGGGGGGTGCGGAATGTGTTAGGCTTAGCCTCATGAAATATCTTTTGGCGATTGGCATGGCCGCGTCGGCGGCGTGGGCGTCGGCGGCGTGGGCGTCGGGCGCGGGGGGCGCCTCGGCGGAGGTTCCCCCGGAGGCGGGGGCCGTGACGAACGAGGTGGTTCGGGTGACGGCGGCGCCGCTGCCGAAGTATCGCGTGGGGTCGACGGATTCGGGGACGTTGGTGGAGCTGCCGCCGGAGCGCTCGCCGTTCACGGTGGACACGTTCACGGAGGATTTCATCCGCGAGCGGAACGCGACGGACCTGGATCAGCTGCTTTCCCTCCAGCCGGGCATCTATCAGGGGGGGAAGACGGTGATGGCGCGCCAGGCGGGGACGTATACGATCCGCGGCTTCTCGGGGAGCGAGGTGCTCCTGGGCGGGGTGCCGCTGACGGGCGGGGTGGCGACCTTCCTGGACCCGACGTTGCTGGAGCGGGTGGACATCGTGAAGGGGCCGGTGGGGGGGGCCTACGGCAGCCAGATGGGGAGCATGGAGGATCTGATGGGGGCGGGGGGGACGGTGATCCTCCAGCCGAAGCGGCCGCTGTTCGGGGAGGATTTCCGCGAGGTGTTGCTGAGGGGCTCGTATTCGCGGGCGTCGGGCACGCGCCTGAAGTTCGCGGCGGACGTGAACCAGACGGTGGCGGAGGAGCGCCTGGCGGTGCGCCTGCCCTTGGCGTATGAGTGGCGGGAGCCGGGGTGGGCGCCTTCGGGCGCGGGGCATGGCACGACGGTCTCGGCGGCGCCGAGCCTGACCTTCCGTCTGCTCGACCGCCTGGAGGTGGGGCTGGATCTCTTCTACCAATACAGCAACCAGCCGGCCTACCAGGGCGTGCGCACGCTCTATGGCAAGCCTTACGGCAGCGGCTGGGACGACACCTACACGCGCCCGGGCGACCGGATGCGCTTCATGACCTTCGGCGGGACCTTCCGCGCGGATGGGGACGTGACGGATTGGCTGACCCTGCGCACGCGCGTCTCCTTCTTCCAGAGCGAGAACCGCTACGACTACCGCGGGCCTTACTCCAACGTCGGCTTCGACCCGGCGTCGGAGGATTACCGCTACGAATGGGCGGCGGGCGACCGCCTGTACCGCACCTTCTACGCGGGGCAGGACGCCATCCTCAAGTTCGACACGTGGGGCGTGGAGCACCAGTTCCTCGTGGGCGTGAGCACGACGGTCAAGGAGATCGGCGGGTGGAGCGGCTTCGCCTCATCCGGCCGCAGCGGCTCCGTGAACGAGGGGAACTATCTGGAGACCATCAAGGCCACGGGTTACAGCGACACCCGCCAGCAGAAGGTGGGCCTCAACGTGCAGGAGCTGGCCGAGTGGCACGGCCTCAGCCTCATCGCCGGCCTGCGCGCCGATTGGCACGACAGCGTTCACCACGTCCACGAATGGACCTTCTCCCCGCGCCTGGGCCTCTCCTACGACGTCCTCGAGCAGGGCTGGGCCATCCTCTTCGCCAACGTCTCCCTCACCGACACGCCCAACTTCAACTACAAGCGCTGGCCCGGCAACACCGGCGACGCGCCCTCCGACTACCTCGACTCCACCTGGCGCGCCGTGCAGAAGGAGGCCGGCCTGCGCCTCAACCCCATCGGCTCCCTCTGGCTCGGCGCCACCGTCTTCCGCATCGACCAATCCAACGCCCCCATCGCCATGACCGACGACTTCTCCGGCGAGGGCTATTACGTGGATGACGGCAAGACCTACTCCCAGGGCTTCGAGTTCTCCGCCTCCGGCGACCTCACCGACAACTGGTCGCTCTACCTCGCCTACGCCTACATCGATTACTACGACAAGACCAACGGCCGCCGCTTCGACCGCTTCCCGCCCCACGCCGTCTCCTTCTGGACCAGCTACAAGGCCCCGTGGTTCTACGACGCCGTCTTCGGCTTCGGCGGCCGCTGGCGCGACGCCTGGATGATGACCTTCCGCGGCGGCCCCGCCGGCGACGACCAGGTGGCCAAGCGCCTCCTGACCTTCGACGCCTCCCTCGACTTCCCCGTCACCGAGCGCGTCACCCTCAGCCTCGCCCTCCGCAACATCTTCGACAGCCGCGGCATCGAATCCGCCCGCAACCTCCAGGCCTTCGCCAACGAGGGCCGCACCCTCGAGCTTTCCATCCGCGGCCGCTTCTGACCCTGCCATGAACGCGCTCCAAGCCACCGACCTCGTCAAATCCTTCCATGTGGAGGGGCGGACGATCGACGTCCTGCGCGGCGTCTCCCTCGCCGTCCCCCAAGGCGCCTTCCACGCCGTCATGGGGCCCTCCGGCTCCGGAAAATCCACGCTCCTCAACCTCCTTGCCGGGCTGCTGCCGCCCGATTCCGGCGAGGTCGTCCTCGCCGGGCGCCCCCTCGCCGGGCTCTCCGACCGCGCGCTGACGCTCCTGCGCCGCCGCGCCGTGGGCATCGTCTTCCAGGACTGCAACCTCATCCCCACCCTCACCGTCGCCCAGAACGTCGCCCTCCCCGCCCTGCTCGACGGCCGCGACCTGCCGCCCGGCCGGCTCGACGCCCTGCTCGGCCTCGTCGGCCTGACCCATCGCCGCGACCAGCCCGCCGACCGCCTCTCCGGCGGCGAGGCCCAGCGCACCGCCATCGCCCGCGCCTTCGCCATGGAGCCCGGCATCATCCTGGCCGACGAGCCCACCGGCAACCTCGATTCCCCCGCCGCCGCCGACTTCTGCGCCACCCTCACCCGCCTCAACCGCGCCCTCGGCGCGGCCATCCTCCTCATCTCCCACGACCCGCAGGTCGCCGCCGCCGCCGACGTCGTCCACGTCCTCCGCGACGGGCGCGTCCTTGGCGCCTTCGAGACGCGCCACGACCCCGCCGCCGTCTCCGCCGCCTATCTGAGGGCCCTGGCGTGAGCGCGCTGGGGCTGCTCTTCCGCGACGTCCTCCGCCGCGACCGCGTCCGCCTCGTCTGCGCCTTGGTCGGCGTGGTCGCCGCCGCCGCGCTCCTTGCCTGGGCGGTGGGCTTGGCCGAGACCACCGCCGCGCAGTGCCGGCCCCTCGCCGAGCGGCTGGGGCGGCCCTTCGACTGCTGGGTCGCCACCGGCCGCGCCTCCGCCGCCGCGCCCAAGGGCAGCGGGATGCAGACCCTCGCCCACGGCTCCCCCTTCAAGATGATCCCCGCCGCCGTCGCCGAGGCCGTCAAGGCCTCCCCCGACGTCGCCTCCGTCCTCGCCACCACGGTCTTCCGCTGCCGCCTTGACTGGCGCCCCGAGGGCCGCCCCCTCCAAGGCGCCGGCGTCGTCGCCGGCGTCGCGCCGGTCCGCGACTTCCCCGAATGCCCCTATCCGGAGGGCCTCGCGGCGGGCCGCTGGCCCCGCGCCGACGCGCCGGAGCCCGAGTTCGCCATTTCCCCGCGCGCCTTCGGCGAGGAGGGGCTCCGCGACGCGCCGCCTGTCGGTACGCGCATCCCCGTCGTCACCCCCGCCGGGCGGATGGAGGCCACGCTCTGCGGCTACCTCGCCGAGGGGATCCGCCCCGTCGGCGGCTTCCCCACGATGTTCGCCAGCGACGGCCTCGCCGCCGCCACCGCGCTCGCCGAGACCGGCGGCGGGTGCAACCTCATGCTCATCCGCCTCCGCCCCTTCCGCTCGCCCGACGCCCTCGCCGAGACCGTCCGCACCGTCTCGCCGGACGACGACGCGGCCACGCTCGTCACCCGCCAGGGGCTGCTCCGCCAGCTCCGCTCCGACGCCACCAACAACCTGCTCTTCCAGCTTCCCCTCCTTGTCGCCCTCGCCTGCGTCGCCACCTGCTGCATGATCGTCAGCGCCCTCTGCGTGGGGCTTGAGCAGAACCGCCTCCGCCACGCTCGTCTCCGCGCCTTGGGCATGACCGCCCGCCAGCTCATGGGCCTTGTCGCCCGCGAGGCGCTCTTCCTCGCCGGGGTGGGCGGCCTGCTGGGGCTTGGGCTGGGGCTGGGCGTGCTGGCGCTCTTCGTGCGCGCCCATCCGCTGGCCTTCCCCGACGGCCTCATGGTCGGCTGGGTCACGCCCGTGGCCGTGGCCGCGCTGCTGGGCCTTTCCGCCGCGGCCGCGCTCTGGGCGCCCCTGCGCCGCGCCGCCCGGCTCAGCCCCTGCGAGCTCCGCGCCGCCCCCGAGGCCTGGCGCGCGGCCCATCCCCTCCGCCGCGGGCTGATCGCCTTGGCGGCGACCCTCCCCGTGCTCGGCACGCTCATCCCCTTCACGCCCAACCCGCTGCTGCGCAGCGCGTGGTTCCTCCTCGTCGGCCTGCCGCTCGCGCTTTGGGGGCTGACCGCCCTGACGCGGCCGCTGATGGCCCTGTGCGAACGGCTTCTCGCGCGACCCCTCGGCGCGCTCCTGCGCCTGCGACCGGCCCTTCTGCGCGGCGTCCTCACCCGCGCCGCCGACCGTAACGCCCACATGGCGCTGACCCTCACTGCCGGCCTGGGCGCCTTCTTCGTCATCCACATCTGGGGCGCCTCCCTCACCGACCCCTTCATCCCCTCCCGCACCCTCCCCCCCGCCATCGTCTCGCTCCTCCCAAACGGTGTCAGCCCCGCCTGCGCGCAAACCCTCGCCCGCGAGGCCGGGCTGCCCCTCCGCCCCTTCTTCGCCGAGCAGTACCGCCTGGACGAGGCGGATTTCCAGGCCATCGGCGAACGCGCCGGCCGCCTCCCCGCCCAGAACAACATCCTCCTCGTCGCCACCCCCGGCGAGCGCGGCGTCACCGTCACCGAGATGTTCGCCCGCCAATGTCGCCTCCGCGTGGGCGACACCTTCCGCATCCAGCGGCTCGACGCGGGGGGGGACGTCCGTGCCCTGCCCCTGACCATCACCCGGGTCGTCCGCTGCAACTGGCACCTCGTCACCGCCCGCGCCGGGATGCGCGCCCGCGACGGCGCGCCCTTCGGCACCCTCGGCCCCGTCTTCGTGGGGATGGACGTCGCCGCCGCGTGGGATCCCGCGCGCGCCGCGCGCGTCCGCTTCCTGTGGCTCGACGCGCTTCCCGCCGCCTCGGGCGCCGACGCGCTTTACTCCGCCGCCAACCTCCTTGAGCTCCGCCTCCAACGCCTTGCCGAGGCCGACCCCGAGCCCTTCCGCGCCGCCGCCCGGGGGCCGGGGCCGCGGGCGGCCTTCCCCAACGTCGTCGTCCACCTGCGCGACGAGATCGCCGAGGGCACCCTTGCCCACAGCGGGGAGTTGCTGGGCGAGCTGGCCCGCATCCCGCTCTGGTCGCTCCTTATCCTCTCGCTGGGCTTCGTCTCCCTCCTCGCTGCCAACGTCCGCGCGATGGCCGGCGAACTCCGAACCCTCCATGCCGTCGGTATGACGCGCGCGCAGATGGGGCGCTTCCTCTTCGCGCAGGCGCTCATCCTCTGCGCCGTCGCCGCGCTGCTGTCGCTGCTGCTGGGGCTGACCGTCGGGTGGGGGTTCACGGGGTGGACGCTGGCGTGGATGCCCTTCGGCGGGCTGCCGACCGTCCTGGTGCTGCCCTGGCCGCGCCTGTTGGAGGGGTTTGGGCTCCTGCTCGCGGCCACACTGGCGGTGACGCCCCTGCCCATTTGCCTCCTGATCCGCGCCCTCCTCCGCCGCTGAGACCTATCACCCCCGGCCCCGCCTTGCCGCGGGGCGGCGGGGGAGGTTTTTTGGTATACTCCCGCGCTGAAAGGAAACGAGGACATGAACGAATTGAACGACCGTATCCGCGCGAAACTCGAGGAGCTCCGGGGCATGCTGCAGGCCGACGGGGGCGACCTGGAGGTGATCGACATCGAGGGCAAGACGGTCCACCTGCGCCTGCGCGGCGCCTGCGGCTGCTGCCCCCATGCGACGATGACGATCAAGGACGGCATCCAGCGCATCCTGCGCGAGGAGTTGGACCCTGAGATCGTCGTGGAGCGCGTGATGTGACGGCGCCCGCCGTCCGGGAGCTGCGTTCGCTGGCCGACACGGCCGCCTTGGCCGCGGAGGTGGCGGGGCGTCTGCGGCCGGGCGGCGTGTTGTTGCTGGAGGGGGATCTGGGGGCGGGGAAGACGACGTTCGTGCAGGCGTTGGCGCGGGCGTTGGGTGTGGCGCGCCCGGTGACGAGCCCCACCTTCACGCTGGCCAACGCCTATCCCCTGCCGGGCGGCGGGGAACTGGTCCACATGGATCTTTATCGCCTGGCCTCGCCCTCGGGGGTCTACGACCTGGGGCTGGAGGAGGCGCTGGAGGGCGGCGCGCGGGTGGCCATCGAGTGGCCGGGGCGCGCGCGCGAGGTCTTGGACGCGGAGGCGCCCCATCGCCTGACCCTGCGGCTGGAAGTGACCGCGGAGGGCGCGCGGCGCGCCACGCTGACGGAGGAGTGAGAACGCGATGACCGAGTCGGAGTGCAGGGCGGCGATCGCCGCGGAGCGGGAGGCGTGGGGCGAGCGGCTGCTGATCCTGGGCCACCATTACCAGGATTCGGCGGTGACGGCGCTTTGCGACGCGGTGGGGGATTCCTTGGAGCTGTCGCGCCTGGCCGCGGCGTCGCGGGCGGAGCGGATCGTCTTCTGCGGCGTGCGCTTCATGGCCGAGACGGCGGACATCCTGGCGCGCGGGCCGGAGGGCGGCGAGAATGGCCGCTCGGTCTGGCTGCCCGCGCCGAAGGCCGGCTGCCCGATGGCGGACATGGCGGGCGCGGAGGCGTTGGAGGCGGCTTGGGCGCGCCTCACGGAGGCGGATCCGAAGGCCGCTTGGGCGCCGGTGGTCTACGTGAACTCGACGGCGGAGGTGAAGGCTTTCTGCGGGGCGCACGGCGGCGCGGCCTGCACGTCGGGCAACGCGCGGCGCGTGCTGGGGCGCTTTTTGGGGGAGGGGCGCAAGGTCTTCTTCGCGCCGGATCAGCACCTGTGCGCCAACACGGCGCGTCAGCTGGGGCTGCCGGCGGAGGCCGTGGCGCTGTGGCGGCGCGCCTTGCCGGACGGCGGGCTCGTGCCCCAGAGGATCCGCGCGGCGCGGCTAGTGGCGTGGGACGGCTGCTGCCCCATCCACGCCGGCTACACGCCCGGCGACGTGGTGGCGGCCCGGGCGGCGCATCCGGACGCGGCCCTGCTGATCCACCCCGAGGCGCCGACCGGCGTGACGGCGCTGGCGGAGGAGATGGGCTCCACCAAGGCGATCATCGAGGCGGTCTCCCGCGCGGAGCCAGGCGCGCGCCTGCTCATCGGCACGGAGGATCATTTGGTGCGGCGGCTGGCGGCGGACCATCCGGAGCTGGCGATCCGCCCGCTGCGCCCGATCGTCTGCCAGGACATGGGGCGGACGACGCCGGAGGCGCTCCTGCGCGTCCTGCGCGAGTGGCCGGAGGAGACGCTGGTGCGCGTGCCCGACGCGCTCATCCCGCCCGCCCATGCCTGCGTCCGGCGGATGCTGGCCTTGGGCTGAGGGCCGCGCGCTTCCGCGGCGCGGAAACGACGAGGCCCCGCCGGGTTCGGCGGGGCCTCGTTCGTCCTGTCGCGGCGGGCGCTCAGGCGCGGATGAGGGCAAGCACCTCGTCGCGCCGGGCCTCCATCTCGGCCTGGCTGGCGGTGCTTTCGAGGTTGAGGCGGACGAGCGGCTCGGTGTTGGAGCAGCGGACGTTGAACCACCACGTGGGGTATTCCACGCTCACGCCGTCGAGCTCGAAGACGTGGCCGTCGGCGTACTTGGCCTTGAGCTTGGCGAGGATTTCCTGGGGGTCGCAGGCGACCTTGGAGTTGATCTCGCCGGAGCACCAGTATTTGCGCAGGGGGGCGATGAGCTCGGAGAGGGGCTTGCCGCTCTGGGTGACGATGTTGGCCAGGGCGATGGCGGCCATGGAGGAGCTTTCGGCGACGTAGTTGTCGCGGAAGTAGTAGTGGCCGGAGAGCTCGCCGGCGAAGATGGCGTTGTGCTCGCGCATCTGTGCCTTGATGAAGGCGTGGCCCACGCGGCTCATCATCGGGACGCCGCCGGCGGCCTCGATGGTTTCCTTGACGACGCGGCTGGAGCGCAGGTCGTAGAAGATGACGCCTTTCTCGCGCTTGAGGACGTCTTGGGCGATGAGGGCGGTCACCAAGTCCATGGGGATGATCTCGCCCTTCTCGTCCACGAAGCCCGCGCGGTCGGCGTCGCCGTCGAAGGCCACGCCAAAGTCGTAGCCGCCCTGGCGGATGGTCTCCTGCAGTTTGGCGAGGGTGGCGTGGTGGAGGGGGTTGGCCTCGTGGTTGGGGAAGGCGCCGTCGATGTCGCCGTAGAGGGCGGTCTGGTCGATGGCGTCGACGAAGGTCTGGGCTTCGACGATGCCCATGCCGTTGGCGTAGTCGATGGCCAGGCGGGGCTTGCGGGCGAAGGCCATGACGGGGCGGATGTGCTCGCGGTAGGCCGGGAGGATGTCGTGGGCGCGCACGGTGCCGGGCGTGGCCGCGGGCGCGTCGAAGGCGCGCTCGGCGACGATGCGCTCGATGTCGGCGATGCCGGTGGCGCCGGAGATGGGCACCGCGTCCGCGCGGCAGAGCTTGAAGCCGTTCCACTCCGCGGGGTTGTGCGAGGCGGTGATCATCACCGAGCCGTCCGCGCCCAGGGAGCCGTTGGCGTAGTAGTTCATCGGGGTCGAGCAGAGGCCGATGTCGATGACGTCCGCGCCCAGCTCCGTGATGCCGCGCGTCAGGGCCTCCTGCAGCGGCACGGAGTGGGGCCGGCAGTCCCGCCCCAGCACGACCTTCCTGGCGTGCGTGAGGGTGACGTAGGCGCGGCCGATGTCGTAGGCCATGGCCTCGGTGAGGTCCTGCCCGTAGATGCCGCGAATGTCGTAGGCTTTGAAGATTCCGCTCATTCGGATGCTCCTGTAGTGTTGGTTGGTGCCCCAAGCATACCAAAATCCCGGCCGGGTGGGAAATCCCGCCGCATGGGCCGTTCGTCGCCGGCGGCGCGCTGTGGTATACTGGAAGCATGAGACAGGGTTTTTTCGACAAGTTCGTGGAGCGGCTGGATCGGTTGGACGCGCCGGTGGTGGAGGCGCATATCGCGGAATTGGCGCGGGAGCGGGGCTTCCTGGAGACCCTGTTCCAATCCATCGACGAGGGGCTGCTGGTGGTGGGGGAGGGGCTGCGCCTGCTCTACGCGAACCACGCGGCGGAGCGGATGGTGGGCTTCGCGGCGGAGGAGTGGCGGGGGCGGTCGCTGGCGCGCCATCTGCGCGATTGGGGGGTGGAGGGGCTGCTGCGCCGGCAGGCGGGCGGTTGGGAGCGGGTGGAGACGCGAGAGGTGGAGCTGGCCTACCCGGAGCGCCGGGTGGTGCGCTTCTACGCGCGCCCCGTGGAGCTGAACGGGCGGACGGAGCTGCTCCTGATTTTGCGCGACGTGACGCGCGAGCGGGCCGCCGAGGAGTCGGCCTTGGCGGATGAGCGCCTGGCCGCCGTGAAGACCTTGGCCGCGGGCGTGGCGCACGAAATCGGCAACCCGCTCAACGCGCTGACCATCCATCTGCAGCTGCTGACGCGCGAACTGCGCGGGGTGGGGGATGCGTCGTTGCGGGCGAGCCTGGGCGCGTTGGCGGCGGTGGCGGAGCGGGAGGTGGCGCGGCTGGACGGCATCCTGAGGCGTTTCCTGGCGGCCATCCGCCCGGCCAAGCCGAACCTGGTGCGCGGGAACGTCTGCGACGTGCTGGACGCGACGCTGGGCCTGCTGGAGGCGGACCTGGCCCAGCGCGAGATCGCGTTGGAGCGTTCGGCGCCGCGGGCGGTGCCGGATGTCTTCCTCGACGCGCAGCAGCTGGAGCAGGTCTTCTTCAACCTCATCCGGAACGCGATGGACGCGGTGCCGAACGGCGGGCGCATCGGCGTGACGGTGACGGCGGACGACGCGTGGGTGAACGTCTCGGTACTGGACAACGGCGCGGGCATCCCCGCCGCCATGCTCGGGCGGATCTTCGACCCCTACGTCACCACCAAGGAAAAGGGCAACGGCCTGGGGCTGATGATCGTGCGCCGCATCGTCCAGGCGCACGGCGGCACCATCACCTGCGCCAGCCATGAGGGCGAGGGGACGTGCTTCACGGTGAGCCTGCCGCGCGCGGAGCGGCGGGTGAGGGCCTTGGGCGCGTCGGAACGGGAGGCGGCGCGATGAGCACGGTGCTGGTCGTCGACGACGACAAGGCGACGCGCGAGGGGCTGGCCTTGGCGCTGCGCGGGGATTATCAGGTGCTGACGGCGGCGGACGCGGAGGCGGCGCTGCGCGCGCTGACCACCCACGCGGTGGATTTGGTGCTGACGGATCTGCGGATGCCGGGGCGCGACGGCATCTCGCTGCTGCGCGACATCATCGCCTCGCACCCCGGCGTGCCGGTGATCCTGCTCTCGGCCTACGGCTCGGTGGAGAGCGCGGTGGAGGCGATGCGCGACGGCGCCTATGACTTCCTCACCAAGCCGGTGAACCTGGACCACCTGGAGCTGGTGGTGCGCCGCGCCCTGCGGCAGAAGAACCTGGAGCGGCAGAACGCCCGCCTGCGCACGCAGTTGGAGGGGCGTTCGGCGCTGGATCGCCTGATCGGCTCCTCGGAGGCGATGCTGGCCGTGCGCGAGCGGATCGAGCAGGTGGCCCCGACCCCGGCCACGGTGTTGGTGCAGGGGCCCAGCGGCACGGGCAAGGAGCTGGTGGCGCGCGCGCTCCACGCCCTCAGCCCGAGGGCGGGCAAGCCGTTCGTGGCCGTCCATTGCGCGGCGCTCGCGCCGTCGCTGCTGGAAAGCGAGCTCTTCGGCCATGTCAAGGGGGCCTACACGGGGGCGGACGAGGACCGCAAGGGACGCTTCGAGATCGCGGACGGCGGGACGCTCTTCTTGGACGAGATCTCGGAGATCGACCTTGCCACGCAGGTGAAGCTGCTGCGCGTGCTGGAGACGCGCACGGTGGAGCCCGTCGGCTCGGCCCGGCCGGTGCCGGTGGATATCCGCCTGGTGGCGGCCACCAACCGCAACCTCCGCGCGTGGGTGGACGCGGGGAAGTTCCGCGAGGATCTCTTCTTCCGCCTGAACGTGGTGGACATCAACCTGCCGCCCCTGCGCGAGCGGCAGGGCGACCTGCCTTTGCTGTGCGACGCCTTCGTGCGCGAGTACAACCCGCAGCTGGGCCGCAGCATCCTTGGCATCGAGCCCGACGCGATGGCCGCCCTCGCCGCCTATCCCTGGCCCGGCAACGTCCGCGAGCTGCGCAACGTCATCGAGCGGATGATGGTGCTGGCCAAGGGCGACCGCCTGACGCTGGCCGACGTGCCCGGCGAGGTGCGCGCCGGAGCCTCGCCCGCCCCGCGCCCGTCGGCCGGGGCCCCCGCCGCCGCGCCGGAGCCCGAGGAGGCCGCGCTCATCCGGCGCGCGCTCGCCGAGACCAAGGGTAACCGCACCGCCGCCTCGAAGCGCCTGGGCATCCCCCTGCGCACGCTTTACCGTCGGATCAAGACCTATGGATTGGAGGACGCCCCATGAGACTGCCCGCCCTGTTCGCGTTTCTGCCCGCGTTGGCCATGGCCGCCGGGCAGCCGATCCCCGAGGGGTTCTTCCCCCCGCCGCCCGCCGCCCCGGCCAAGGGGGAGGGCGTCTGCCTCGAATGCGAGGGCCGCGGCAAGGTCGAGAGCGCCCTCCGCGCCATCGACACGGGGGAGAACGGCACCACCTTCCGGCGGGCGTGCCCGGCGTGCGGGGGCCGCGGCCGCGCCGTCCGCGCCCTGACGCCCGGCGAGCGCGAACGCCTCCAACGCCAGGCGCTCAACGCCTACGAACGCGAGCAGCGCGCGGCCCGGCGCACGCCGATCGGCGCCGGCTTCATGGAGGCCGAGGCGGCCAAGGCCCTCTCCCCGGAGGCCCATGCCGCCCTCGCCGCGCGCTTCCCGAAACGTTGCAGGGTCTGCCTGGGGCTTGGCGTGGAGGAGTGCCGCAAATGCGACGGGCGCGGCAAGGTCGGGCGGCTTGAGCGCGTGGAGGGCGAGGACGGCGAGACGCGCACGGAGACCGTCGTCTCCGTCTGCGCCGCGTGTGGCGGTTCCGGCGCGGTGCCCTGCCGCCGTTGCGACGGTTCCGGCTTGGCCAAGGTCTGCACCCGCTGCGACGGCCTCGGCACCGTGGAGGTGGAGGCCAAGCGCGACGAACCCGCCCACACCGAACTCTGCCGCTCCTGCAAAGGCGACGGCCGCCGCTGAGGGCGGCGCATGGCGCGAGGCGCCCCCGTTCGGCGGGGGCGCCTCGTTTTTTTGGGGGGGGGTGGAGAGGGGCTGGGCTCAGGCGTCGACGAAGAGCTCGGCGGTGGCGAAGAGGGGGTCGTTGGTGGCGCGGATGCCCAGGCGGCGGAGGCCGGCCTCGTCGCCGGGGGTGAGCATGTGGGAGAGGTGCATCTCGCAGTCGCGCAGGTCGGCGAGGCGTTCGAGCGCGGCTTTGGCGTCGGGGTCCGTGGCCGCGCAGATGGCCAGGGAGACGAGGGTCTCGTCGAGGTTCAGCGAGCCGTATTTGCCTTTGAGGATGCCTTGCTTCATGTGGGTGACGGAGACGATGGTCTCGGGCGCCAGCAGGTGGCGTTCCTGCGGGATGCCGGCCAGGCGCTTGACGGCGTTGAGCACCGTGGCGGCGGCGGCGTGCAGGGAGGCGGAGTTTTTGCCGCGGACGATTGTGCCGTCGGGGAGCTCCAGCGCCGCGCCGCAGGCCACGCCCTCGAGGGTGTGGGTCAGCGAGGCGTCGTGCGCGGCCTGGCGGGCCGGCACCACCACCGCACGGTCCTCGGGGCGCAGGCGCAGCTGGCGCATCAGGCGTTCGAGGATCTCCACGGGGCGTTTGTCGGAGGAACCCTTGGCGACGGCGTCGGAGAGGTGGCGGAAGTAGCGGCGGATGACCTCTTGGCGGGCGGCCTCTTGGCAGGCGGCGTCGTCGACGATGCCGGCGGAGATGCGGTTCACGCCCATGTCCGTGGGGCTTTTGTAGGGGCATTCGCCGCCGCGGTCCAGGCGGGCCCAGAGCTCGCGGAGGATGGGGAAGGCGTCCACGTCGCGGTTGTAGTTCACGGCCACCTTGCCGTAGGCCTCGAGGTGGAAGGGGTCGATCATGTTGATGTCGCCCAGGTCGGCGGTGGCGGCCTCGTAGGCGAGGTTGACGGGGTGCTTGAGGGGCAGATCCCAGACGGGGAAGGTCTCGAACTTGGCGTAGCCCGAGGGGCGGCCGGCCATGCGGTCGTGGTAGAGCATGGTCAGGCAGGTGGCCAGTTTGCCGGAGCCGGGGCCGGGGCCCGTCACCACCACGATGGGGCGCGTCGTCTCCACGTAGGCGTTGGCGCCGTAGCCTTCGGGCGAGACCACGAGGTCGAGGTTCGAGGGGTAGCCGGGCACGGCCCGGTGCAGCTTCACCGTGACCCCGCGCGATTCCAGCTTGTTGCGGAACTGCAGGGCGGCCGGCTGGCCGTCGAATCGGGTGATCACCACCGCGCAGACGTGGATGCCCCAGGCGCGGAGGGAGTCGATGAGCTTCAGGGCGTCGTCGTCGTAGGAGATGCCGAAGTCGGCCCGCATCTTCTTGCGCTCGATGTCCTCCGCGTAGACGCAGAGGATGATCTCCGCCTTGTCCCCCAGCGAGCGGAGCAGGCGCAGCTTCGCGTTCGGGTCATAGCCCGGCAGGACGCGCGCGGCGTGGTAGTCGAACATCAGCTTGCCGCCGAACTCCAGGTAGAGTTTGTTGCCGAAGGCCTCCGCCCGCTTCATCAGGCCGGCGGCCTGCTCTCTGAGATACGCCTCGTTGTCGAATCCGATTGTCCGCATGTCCGTGCTCCGCGTTGTCGCCGGCCCCCTCCGGGCCGACACGGGGCGCCATTATAGCACAGCGGGGCGGGGAACGCCGCGCCGCCGCTCACTCCAAGGGGAGGCAGTGGAGGGTGCCGAGCAGGTCGGCGACGTAGAGGCGGCCGCCGTGGGCGAGGGGGGTGCCGAGGAGCGGGGTGCCGAGGCGCTTGCGCCAAAGGCGTTTGCCGGTGGCGAGGTCGGCGGCATGGACGCAGCCGTCCGAGGCGGCGACGATGACGGTGTCCCCGGCGCGGATGGCGGAGCCTTGGATGGGGCGCATGGGGCTGTGGGAGTAGGGCGCGCTGAAGGCGAGCCCCTCGCCGACGGGCAGGCGCCAACGCTCCTCCAGGCACTTGCGGTCGAGGGCGACGAGCCCGGCGTCGACGGTGGTCAGCAGGATGAGGCCGTCGGCGAGGAGGGGCTGCCCGCCGTTCTCGACGCTGAAGCCGAGCGCCTTGGAGCGGAGGATCTTGCCGGTGCGCGCCTCGACCTGGAAGAGGCTTTCGCGGGCCGGGACCCAGACGGTCTTGCCGTCGGGCGCGGCGACGGAGCCGCGGAAGCGGAAGTTGGCGTCGGCCTTGCGCCAGAGGAGCTTGCCGGTGGCGGCGTCGGTGGCGCAGAGGGCGTCCCAGTGGGAGCCGAGGATGACGGCGCCGTCGGCAAGGACGGGGCGGTCGGGGGTGCCCTCGCGGAGCCGCCAGCCGCCGCCCTGCCAGCGTTTCGCGCCGGTGGCGGGGTCGAAGGCGGTGAGGCTCTGCCCGGCGCCGGCGTAGAGGACGCCGTCGGCGAGGGTCACGCCGCTGACGAGGCCGGGGAGGGGGGCGTTGGGGAGCTTGCTTTCCCAGACCTTGGCGCCGTCCTTGAGGGCGAAGGCATAGACCCAGCCGTCGTCGTCCTGCGCGTAGACGCGGGCGTCGTCGCCGGCGATGGCGTTTTTGACGGAGGCGCGGGTGGGGGCGCGCCAGAGGCGTTTGCCGGTGGCGGGGTCGAAGGCCGTCACGCCGCCCTCGCCGCGCAGGTTCTCGTCCGTCGTGCCGACGAGGAGCCTGCCGCCCGCGAGGATGGGCGCGGCGAAGAGCGTCCCGCCCCCGATGGGCACGCTCCAGAGGGTCGGGTCGCGGGCGGGCTCGCCCTTGGGGAGGGGCGAATAGCGGAGGTCGGAGCTCGGGGCGCCGTCGGCGGCGACGCGCATGAGGCGGAAGGCGCTGACGGCGCTGTCGATGCCGCCCTTCTCGGGGGCGTTGGTGCCGACGGTCAGCACGCCGCCTTGGCGGCGGATACGGTTGATGTGCCAGTGGCCGTAGAGCCAGGCCTTGAGGTTGTGCGCGACCAGATCCACCCCGCCGTAATCGAAGCGTTCGCCCGTGAAGAGGAGGTCGTGGCAGAAGACCACGAGGGGCGTGCCGGCGGGGAGCTGGGCCAGGTCGTTGCGCAGCCAGGCGGCGACCTCCTGCGTGGTGTACGAGGGGCGGCGGTCGCCCCCGGGCATGGGCAGCACCACGTAGTGCGTGCCGCCGGCGTTGAAGGAGTACCACGCGGGGCCGTAGAGGCTTTCGTAGAGGGCCTCGCCGTAGGGGCCGCGCACGAGGTCGTGGTTGCCAATGCACCAGAAGACGGGGACGCCGAGGCCCTTGAAGAGCGCCTGGTGCTCCTTGAGGCCGCGCTCGTAGCAGATGTCGCCGGTGTGGATGACGAAGGCCGCCCGCTCCGCCCCCGCCAAAGCCTTCAGGTCCTCGGCCATCGCGCGGTAATGGGGCTGCTCGCCGCCGGACATCTCCGTGTCGGTGATCTGGATGAAGGTGTGCGCGCCCTTCGCCGCGGGCGCCCAGGCCGTCAGCGCGAAGTCGTACCCGCCGCCCTGCTCCCCGATGGGGATCCAGTGGCGCGCCACGCGCGCGCCGTCGGGCACCGAGAGGGAGACGAAGCGGGCCTTGCCGTGGTCGGCGGGGAGGGTGAAGCGCCCCGCCGCGTCGGTGCGCACGACGTTGAGCCCGTCCGAGACCGCCGCGCCCGCGCAGGGGGCCTCGCCCGCGCCGCGCGCGCCGTTGCCGTCCGTGTCCCAAAAGACCGTCCCGGAGACGGCCGCCGAGGCCGCCGCCGCCCAAAGCGCCGCCGCGCCGAAGAGGAGTGCGTGTTTCATGATTGTCCTTTCGCCCCCATCAAAGCACATCCCGCGCGGCGGCGCAAGCCCCGCGAAACCTTTTCCCCGCCGCCGCCGACCGCAGGACGCAGGGGTCAGCGGAAGCGGCGGTAAGCCTCGTAGGCGGCGATGGCGACGGCGTTGGCCAGGTTGATGGAGCGGGCGTACGCGCCGGGCATGGGGATGGCGGCGAGGGAATCGCGGTAACGGGCGTAGAAATCCGGCGGCAGGCCGGAGGATTCCGAGCCGAAGACCAGCGCGCCGCCGGGCGCCAGCGGGGCGTCATAGAGGGAGCGCCCCGCCTTGGTGCTGAGGAAGCAGAGCCCGGCCGGCCGCCGCGCGCGGAGGTAATCCTCGAAGGTGTCGAAGAGCGCGAGGTCGAGGTGCTCCCAATAATCCAGCCCCGCGCGGCGGACGTGCCGCGCGTCCAGCGCGAAGCCGAGGGGGCGGATGAGGACGAGCGGCCAGCCGAGCCCCACGCACAGCCGCCCGATGGCGCCGGTGTTGTGGGGGATCTCCGGGTGAACCAAGACGATGTCCATGACGGGGCCGGATTGTAACACGCCCCGGCGCGCCCCGCAACCCGGTGCGCGGACGGCTGTACGCAGGCGCGCGGCGGCGGCCGAACCGGGGCGGGGCGGCGGAGGCTTTGTGCTAGGATGGGGCTTGTTCACACGAAAGGAGCCTGTCATGAAAGGTTTGATGGTCATGGCCGCGCTGGCGGCCTCGGTGGCGTCGGCGGGGCCGCTCCCGCTTTGGGAGGAAGGGACGATGCCCGGCGCGGCGACGACGCGGGCCGAGCGCACGGACGCCCACGGGGGTGTTTGGGACGTCTCCGTGCCGACCTTGGAGTTCCTCCCCGCGCCCAACCCCGAGGGGAAGCCGCTGCCGACCGTCCTGGTCGTGCCCGGCGGCGGGTATCAGATGGTGAGTTACGCGAATGAGGGCAAAGGGCCGGCCGCCTGGCTCAACGCCCGCGGCGTCAACGCCGCGATCCTCAAATACCGCGTGCCGGGCGACCGCCCCGCCGCGCTGCGGGACGCCCTCCGGGCCTTGGAACTGCTCCGCCAAAACGCCGCCGCGTGGCACGTGGACGCCAAGCGCCTCGGCATGATGGGCTTCTCCGCGGGCGCGCACCTCACCGCCTCCGTCCTGGCCAAGCCCGACCACGGGCTGTCCTGCGCCATGCTGATCTACCCCGCCTACCTCTCCAAGGACGGCGCCGCCCTCGCCCCCGAGGTCGTCCCCTACGACCCCTCCGTGCCGACCTTCCTGACGCAGTGCGCCGACGACCGCGCCTACGTCCTCTCCTCCCTCGCCTACGCTGGGCACCTGCTGAAGGCCGGGCGCCCCGTGGATTACCATCTCTACGCCACGGGCGGCCACGGCTTCTCCTTCCATCCCGCCGCCGGGCGCCCCTACGCGCAGTGGCTCGCCGAGCTGGAGGCGTGGCTCAAGGCGCAGGGGATGCGCTGAGCGCGCGGCGCCCGGCCGCCTTGCGCAGACGCTCGGCCTCCTTGCGCAGGGGCGGGAGGATGTGGGCGTAGATGCGCTTCCAGGCGGGGCAGAGGAAGGAGAGCGTGCGCGGGTCCGCGGCGGGGTCGTGGCCCGCGCGGTTCTTGGGGCAGTCGCCCTCGCAGAAACGGCGGCAGTCGCAGCCCTCGCAGGCCGCGTTCACCGTTCGCTTGCGCGCGCCGAAGGCGGCGTGGAGGGGGTTGTCCCAGATTTCGTCCCAGTCGTTCTCCAGGATGTTGCCGAGGCGCAGCTCCGGGCGCACGAAAAAGTCGCAGGGGTAGACGTCGCCGTTGTGCTCCACCACCACGTACTCGCGGCAGTCGCGGCCCATGGAGCAGCTGTTCGCGTCGCCGGTGAGGAGTTTGGCCACCACGCTGTCGAAGAGGCGCACCGAGACCGCGCGCACGTCGTGCGCGAGCCATTCGTCGAAGACCGCGATGACGAAGTCCGCCCATTCCTCCGGCCCGATGGCGTAGGGCAGGGGGCGGCCGTCGGGGCCGAACTCCACGCATTCGATGAACTGCATGAAGCGGCACCCCAGCCCGTCGCGCAGATAACGGTAGACGCCCAGCGGGTCGCGCACGTTGCTTTGCGAGACCAGGGTGAGGATGTTGTGCTCCACCCCCGCCTCGCGCAGCAGGGCCAGCCCCCGCGTCACCGCCGCGTGGCTGCCGTGCCCGGCCGCGTCCGGCCGCCGCAGGTCGTGCGTCGCCGCCGGGCCGTCCACGCTCACCCCCAGCAGGAAACGGTTCTCCGCGAAGAAGCGCGCCAGCGACGGCGTGAGCAGCGTGCCGTTCGTCTGCACGCAGTTCGTGATCTGCGCCCCTGGCCGCGCGTAGCGGCGCTGCAGGCGCACGAGCTCCCGGTAAAACGCCTCGCCCATCAGCAGCGGCTCCCCGCCCTGGAAGGCGAAGGTGTGCGCGGGGAAGGGCAGCGCCAGGAAGCCCCGCACCAGGCGCGTCAGCGTCGCCTCGTCCATCCGGTGCGTCGGCCGCCCCGGATAGAGCGCCGCCTTGCCCAGGTAAAAGCAGTATTCGCAGCGCAGGTTGCAATCCGCGCCCGCCGGCTTGATCAGCAACGAGAAGGGTTTCATGCCCGCATTATACCGCGCCCGACCGGCCGGCCTCAAGCGTTGGCGGGCGCGGATGCAGGGGGGCGAGGGCAAGGGACCGGAAGCCGAGGGGCGCGAGGGCGGCGAGCAGCGCGGCGTGGCGCGCGGGGGTAGGGGGGAGGGCGGGGGGGGGGAGTTCGAGGCGGGCCTCGGGGAAGCGGTCGCGGAGGCGCAGGTCGTCCGCCTCGGGGAGGAGGGCGCGGAGGGCGGCCTCGGCGGCCTCCGCGCGGCGGAGCCGCGCCTCGGTGAGGGGCTCGCCGAAGGGGATGCGGGTGGCCAGGCAGGGGGCGGCGGGGCGGTCGGGGCCGGGGAGGCCGAGCTCGCGGGCGAGGGCGCGGACGTCGGCCTTGGAGAGGCCGGCCTCGGCGAGGGGGGAGCGGACGCCGAGCTCGTCGAGGGCGCGGAGCCCGGGGCGGTCGTCCGCGCGGCGGTCGTCGGCATTGGTGCCGTCGAGCAAGGCGGCGTGGCCCGCGGCCTCCGCGCGGAGTGCGGCGAGGAGGAAGCGTTTGCAGCGGTAGCAGCGGTCGGGCGGGTTGGCGGCGATGTCGGGGCGGGCGAGGGGATTGGCCTCGACGGCGCGCCACGGCACGCCGAGCGTCCGGGCGAGGGCGGCGGCCTCGGCGGCCTCGCCCGTGCGCTGAAGGGGGGAGCGGAAGGTGAGGGCGAGGAGCGGGAAGGGGCGTTCGCGGCGGAGGGCGGCCAGGAAGGCGAGGAGCGTGGCGCTGTCCACGCCGCCGGAGTAGGCGAGGGCGACGCCGCCGCCGAGGAGGGGGAGGAGGCGCGCGCGGAGGCGTTCGGCGGGGGTCATGGTTGGGATCGGGCGGCGGCCTGCGCGGCGGCGAGAACCTCTTGGAAGGGGACGCCGGCCCGGCTGGCGGCGTCGCGGACGCTGTCGGCCTCGGGGTAGAGGCGGACGAGCCCGCCGTGGGCGCAGCGCTTGGCGCGGATCTCGCCGTAGGGGGTGCGGAGGGTGGCGGGCGCGCGCTCCATGACGACGCGCTCGACGGGCCAGGAGCGGACGCCGATGGTGGTGGTCTCGCGGAAGAGGGCGTCGGCGAGGGCGGGGAGGAGGGGTTCGTCGGCGAGGGCTTGGAGGATGTAGGCGGGGCGGCCCTTCTTCATGAGGCAGGGGACGAAGCAGACGTCTCGGGCGCCGAGGGCGCGGAGGGCGTCGGCGGCGGCGGCGAGGGTCTCGCCGGTGCAGTCGTCGAGGTTGGCCTCGAGGGCGTGGACGCGGGCGGGGGCGGCCTCTTCATGGAGGATGAGGGCGCGGAGGGCGTTGGGGGAGCCGAAGTCGCGTTTGCCGAGGCCGACGCCGACCTTCCGAACGGTGAAGGGCGCGGGGAGGCGGTCGCGGGTGCGGAGGGCGGCGGCGAGGGCGGCGCCGGTGGGGGTGACGCGCTCGCCGCGCACGGGCGTGAGCTCGAGCGGGAGGGCGTGGGCCTGGGCGATGTTGAGGGTGGCGGGGACGGGGACGGGGAGCTCGCCGTGGGCGCAGACGACGGTGCCGGAGCCTTCGCAGAGGCGCGTGAGCGCGCAGTCGCGCAGGCCGAGGCTGTGGAAGAGGACGGCGGCGCCGACGATGTCCGCGAGGGAGTCGAGGGCGCCGACCTCGTGGAAGTGGACCTCGCCCAAGGCGCAGCCGTGGGCCTTGGCCTCGGCCTCGGCGACGATGCGGAAGGTTTTGAGGGCGAGGGCTCGGGCGGCGTCGGCCATCGGCAGGCGGGCGAGGAGGGCCTCGACGTCGGCCAGGTGCCGGTGCGCGTGGTGGTGGCCCCCGTGGTGGGGGAGGCGGACGTCGAAGTCGCAGCCGGCCAGCCCGTGGGAGGACTTGCGGGAGATGACGTAGGTGAGGCCCTCGGCGGCGAGGGGGGCGAGGGCGGCGTCGAGGGCGGCGCGGTCGGCGCCGAGGTCGAGGAGCGCGGCCACGGTCATGTCGCCGCTGATGCCGCAGGCGCCGTCGAGGCAGAGGAGGTCAGGCATGGGGTCGTTTCCGTTGGGCCAGGCGGAGGATGCGGCAGGCCATGACGCCGGCCCCGAAGCCGTTGTCGATGTTGACCACGGCCAAGCCTTCCGCGCAGGCGTTGAGCATGGAGAGGAGGGGGGCCAGCCCCTGGAAGGAGGCGCCGTAGCCGACGGAGGTGGGCACGGCGATGACGGGGGCCTCGACCAAGCCGGCGACGACGCTGCCGAGGGCGCCTTCCATCCCGGCCACGGCGATCACCACGTCCGCGGCGCGCACGTCGTCGAGGCGGCCAAGGAGGCGGTGGAGCCCGGCGACGCCGACGTCGTAGCAGCGCGTGACGGCGGCGCCGAGGAAGGCCGCGGTCTGGGCGGCCTCCTCGGCCACGGGCAGGTCGGCGGTGCCGCCGGTGAGGACGATCGCGGTGCCGAGCGTGGGGGGCGCGGGGGGGCCGAGGGTGAGGACGCGGCCGGTGGCGTCGTAGGCCGCGCCGAGGCCGGCTTCGGCCACGGCTTCGGCCTGTTCGGGGGCGCAGCGCGTGGCGAGGACGGATTGCCCGGCCTTGGCGAAGGCGCGGAGGATGGCGACCAGCTGGGCGCAGGTCTTGCCGGGGCAGTAGACGGTCTCGGCGGCGCCGGTGCGGCGCGGCCGGGAGAGATCCAGCCGCGCGAAGCCGAGGTCTGCCGTCTCGCCGCTCATTGCCGGAGCTCGGCGCGCGCGAGGGACCATTCCAGGCCGTCGGGCTTGGCGGAGGCGGTGTGGGAGAGGCCGAAGACGATGAGGACGGCGCAGAGGGCGAAGGTGGCGGTGAGGGTCTTCCAGGAGAAGGCCTTGGCCTGCGCGGCCACCAGGATTATGCCGGTGAGGAGCCCTTCGCCCAGGCCGATGGCCAGGTGGATGGGCACCATGGCGGCGAGGAAGTCGCCCATCCGCAGCGTGCTGACGCCCGAGAGCCAGACCTCGGCGCAGACGGCCAGCGCGCCGAGGACGACCGCGGCCAGGGAGGCGGCGAGGGCGAGGGTCATCGTCATGAGCGGCGTGCGCGCCTTGCCGCGGAAGGCGAGGGCGCCGCAGAGGCAGCCGATGAGCCCCATGTTGAAGAGGTTGGCGCCGTAGGCCAGGAAGCCGCCGTCGTTGAAGCCCAGGCATTGGACGGCGAGGATGGCGGCCATCGCGGCGAAGGCGGCGCAGGGGCCGACGAGGGCCGTCAGGAGCACCGCGCCGACGAGGTGGCCGCTGGCGCCGGTGGCGGGGATGGCGCAGTTCATCATCTGCGCGCCGAAGACGAAGGCGCCCGCGCCGAGCGTCAGGGGAATCTTGGCTTTGTCGATGCGGGGGGCGGCGAGGCCGAGGGTGGCGCCGGAGACGCCCCAGAGGGAGGCGCCGACGGTGGTGGAGACGAGCAGGGATTCCATGTGCATGGCGGGTTCCTTTCTTTTGTTGCCCCATAGTGTACACCTTGGAGCGCACTCCGCGTCAAGGGTTTTCTTGCGCGGGGCGCGGGGCGTTCGCTCGGTCTTTTTTGGGGGGTGGTTCAGCGGCGCCAGACGCAGGCGTCGGTGGTTTTGCCGTCGGGGGTGCGGAGGAGGATTTGGTTGTCGCCGGGGGCGAGGGGGACGTCCTTCCAGGTGAGGACGCGGAGGGCGTCGGGCTGGGCGAGGCCGAGGGAGCGGCCGTTGACGAGAAGTTCGGCGGGGCCGACGTTGGAGAAGGCGCGGACAAAGATTTTGTCGGCCTTGCGCTGGGCGAAGCGTTTTTCGCAGAGGTGGAGGACGGGGACGTCGTCGCGCCAGTTGGCCTTGTAGAAGTAGAAGGCGTCCTTGAAGGTCTTGCGGTCGTGGGTGACGAGGCCTTTGTCGTTGATGCCGTGGCGGTCGCCTTCGGTGCGGTGGCTGGCGGCGAAGTCGAAGAGGTTCCAGATGAAGGAGCCCCAGACGTAGGGGCGCTTGGAGAGCTCGGCCCAGTTGAGGATGTGGTATTCGGTCTGCCAGGCCTCGGGGTGGAACATGCCGCCGGCGTTGGGCTTGCGGATTTGCTCCTCGTGGTGTTTGGCGGAGGCGCCGGCGCCGTATTCGCTGATGGCGATGCGGAGCTTGGGGTGTTTCTTGTGGGTGGCGTCGAGGAAGGCGCCGAGGTTCTTGGGCATGCCGCCGTACCAGCCGTCGTAGCGGTTCCAGGCGATGAGGTCGGTGACGAAGGTGAGGGGGGCGTCGCCGCCGAGGTTGGTGGCGCCGGTGGTGGGGCGGGTGGGGTCCTCTTGTTTGGCGAGGGCGTTGAGTTCCTTGAGGAAGGGGACGGGGTTGGGGGCCATGCGCAGCTCGTTGAAGAGGCCCCAGGTGACGATGGAGGGGTGGTTGCCGTGCTGGCGGATCATCTCGGTGAGCTGCTGGCGGGCGTTCTCGTGGAGGCGCTCGGAGGGGACGTAGCCCTCGTCGTCGTAGCCGCCGGGGCCGACGAAGGGGATCTCGGCCCAGACGACGAGGCCGGCGCGGTCACAGGCGTCGTAGATTTCCTTGGCCTGGGGGTAGTGGGCGAGGCGGACGGCGTTGGCGCCCATCTCGCGCATGATCTCCACGTCGCGCAGGTGTTCCTCGGGGCCGAGGGCGGAGAGCTTGCCTTCCCATTCCTGATGGCGGCAGACGCCGCGGAGGGGGATGTGGCGGCCGTTGAGGAAGAAGCCTTGGTCGGGGTCGAAGCGGATGTCGCGGACGCCGAAGGTCTCGGTGACGGCGTCGTCGCCGACGGTGGCGGTGAGGGTGTAGAGGAAGGGGTCGGCCACGCCGTCCCAGCGGCGGGGGTTGGCGATGGTGACGGGGATGGCGGCGGCGTCGACGCCGGTGCCCTCGAAGGTCTTGCCGGCGACGGTGACGGCGACTTTCTGGGGTTGGCCGGTGGGGTTGGCGAGGGCGACGGTGACGGTGAGGCGGGCCTCGGCGTCGGTGAGGGCGTCTTGGCGGATGCGGACGCCGGAGGAGCCGTGGTCGAGGGGGGAGACGCAGAGGGGGTCGGCGACGATGAGCTCGACGCCGCGGTAGAGCCCGCCGAAGACGTTGAAGTCGCCGGCGAGGGGGAGGACGTCGCTGGTCTCGGCGTTGGAGACGCGGACGCGGAGCTCGGCGGCCTTGCCGGCGGGGGGGAGGTGGGGGGTGAGCTCGTAGCAGAAGGCGGTGTAGCCGCCGCGGTGCTGGCCGAGCCAGACGTTGTTGAACTGGACGTCGGCGACGGTGGCGGCGCCCTTGAAGCGGAGGAAGACGCGCTTGCCCGCCCACTCCGGCCGCGTCTTGAGGCTGCGTTTGTAGATGCCCAAGGTGCGGGTGTAGGGGTGGTCGGGCTCGGCGTCGGCGGTGTTCCAGGTGTGGGGGAGGGTGACGCTTTCCCACCGAGGGCCCGCGAAGTTCCAGCCGTAGCGGAAGCGCCAGCCGTCGTTGAGCGGCAGGACGTCTCGGGCGGAAAGGGCGGCCGCGCCGAGGGCGCAGGCCAGTGCGAGGAGGAACGGGCGGGCGGTCATGGGCGTCTCCGGGGAGGTTTTGTCAGGCGAAGCGGGCGATGTCGCAGGCGTCCATGTCGTCGAAATCCTGGTTTTCGCCGCCCATGGCCCAGACGAAGGTGTAGGCGCCGGTGCCGGCGGCGCAGTGGACGGACCAGGGCGGGGAGAGGACGACCTGCTTTTCGCGGAGGACGACGTGGCGGGTGGCCTCGGGCTCGCCGAGGAAGTGCATGACGAGGCCGTCCTTGGGGAGGTCGAAGTAGCAGTAGACCTCGGTGCGGCGGTCGTGGGTGTGCGGCGGGAAGGTGTTCCAGACGGAGCCTTCGTCGAGCTGGGTGAAGCCCATGACGAGCTGGCAGCTCTTGATGAAGCCGGGGCGGATGTATTGGCGGAGGGTGCGGCTGTTGCTTTCGGCGAGGGAGCCGAGGCGGATGGTGTTGGCCTGGTCGACGGCGGCGTGGGTGGTGGGATAGGCGGTGTGGGCGGGGTAGGAGACGAGGTAGAAGCAGGCGGGGGCGGAGGCGTCGTCGCTGGCGAAGGCGACGGCCTTGGCGCCGCGGCCGATGTAGAGGCATTCGCGGTTCTTCATGGGGTAGGCCGTGCCGTCGACGGTGATGACGCCGGGGCCGCCGAGGTTGATGACGCCGCTTTCCCGGCGGTCGTGGAAGGCCTCGCAGGCCATCTCGCGGCCGACCTCGAGGGGAAGGGGCGCGCCGGTCGGGACGAAGCCGCCGACGACGGCGCGGTCGACGTTGGTGTAGGCCAGGTTGGCCTGGCCGGGGACGAAGAGGTTTTCGGCGACGAAGCCCCTGCGGAGCTCGGCGGTGTCCATGCGCTTGTAGCTGGCGCGGTCGGGCGCCTCGATGGTTCTCATGGCTTGGGAAGTCCTTTCTCGGTGGGGTCAGCGGGCCAGCCAGCCGCCGTCGACGTTGACGGTGGCGCCGGTCATGTAGTCGGAGGCGGGGGAGGCGAGGAAGACGCAGACGCCCTTGAGGTCCTCGGGCGTCCCCCAGCGGCCGGCGGGGATGCGGTCGAGGATGGCCTGGTTGCGCTCGGGGTTGGCGCGGATGGGGGCGGTGTTGTCGGTGGCGATGTAGCCGGGGGCGATGGCGTTGACGCAGATGCGGTGGGGGGCGAGCTCGTTGGCCATCAGCATGGTCAGGCTCTTGATGCCGCCCTTGGAGGAGGCGTAGCCGGGGACGAGGATGCCGCCTTGGAAGCTGAGCATGGAGGCGATGTTGATGATCTTGCCGCCCTGCCCCTGCGCGATCATGCGGCGGCAGGCGGCCTGGGAGAGGAAGAAGGGGGCGGAGAGGTTGACGGCGAGCACGTCGTTCCAGTTCTTGGCCGAGTGGTCGGCGAAGGGTTCGCGGCGGATGATGCCGGCGTTGTTCACCAGGATGTCGAGGCGGCCGAAGTCCTCGCAGATGCGCCCGACAAGCGGCTCGGCCTCCTGCTCGGCGGCGGAGAGGTCGACGGCGTAGGCCTTGGCCTTGCGGCCGAGGGCCTGGATCTCCGCGCAGGTCTCCTCGGCGGCGTGGATGTCGACGGTGGCGACGTCGGCCCCCGCCTCGGCGAGGGCGAGCGCGTAGGCCTTGCCGATGCCGCGCCCGGCGCCGGTGACGACGGCGACTTTGCCGTCAAGCCTGAAAGCGTCCAAAATCATGATGGGGGTCCTTTCGGTTCAAGGGATTGGGTCAGTCGATGAGGCCGGCCAGGCGCGGGATCCACTCAGAGAGCGGCGCCCAGTAGGTGATGACCATGAGGGCCACGAACATGGCGATGAAGAAGGGGATGGCCTTGACGGTCACCCTGGCGATGGTCGTCTTGCCCACGCCGCAGCCGATGAAGAGGCAGGTGCCCACCGGCGGCGTGCAGAGGCCGATGCACAGGTTGGCGATCATGATGATGCCGAAGTGCAGGGGGGTGACGCCAAGCGTCTTCGCCACGGGCAGGAGGATGGGCGTGAAGATGAGGATGGCCGGGGTCATGTCCATGAAGAAGCCGACCACGAGCAGGAGCAGGTTGATGATGAGCAGCACGCCCACGGGCCCGATGTCCAGGCTCGTGAGGAAGCCCGAGACGGTGGCCGGGATGTTGGCCATCGTCAGGATCCAGCTCATGGCGTTGGAGGAGCCCACAAGGAGCATGACAACGGCGGTGGTGATGCCCGTCTGCAGGCAGATGTCCGGCAGGTCGCGAAGCGGGATCTCGCGGTAGCACCACACCGTCAGCACGAAGGCGTAGGCCACGGCGACGGCCGAGGCCTCGGTGGCCGTGAAGACCCCCTCGAGGATGCCGCCCAGGATGATCACGACCAGGAGCAGGCTCGGGAGCGCGCCCCACCAGACCTCCCGCTCGCCCGCGCGGCACCAGCCCACGATCAGCGCGAAGGCCTTGGTGGCGATGAGCGCGCCGACTGCGAGCATCACGCCCGTGCCAAGCCCCCACAGCAGCCAGCCCGCCGCCAACGCCGCCAGGCAGAGCGCGCGCAGCGCCCAAAGCGCCCTCTTCACCTTGCCCGGCAGAGGCGCGAGGGTCGGCGCGGCGGCCCGCCCGTACCCATTCTTCCAGGCGACGATGCCGGCGGCGACCATGATGCAGACGCCCACCAGGATGCCCGGCAGGATGCCCGCCAGGAACATGGCGGCGATGGAGACCGACCCCGCGGCCACGGAGTAGACGATCATGCAGTTGGAGGGCGGGATCAGCAGGCCCGTCGTCGCCGCCGTCGCCGTCAGCGCCACGTTGAAGTCGCGGTCATAGCCCTTCTTGTTCATTTCGGGGATCATGAAGCCGCCGATGGAGGAGACCGCCGCCGCCGCCGAGCCCGAGATGGAGCCGAAAAGCATGCAGGTGAGCGTGTTCGCGTAGGCCAAGCCGCCGGGCAGGCGCCCCATGTAGTGCTGGGCGAAGTCGATGAGCCGCCGCGCCAGGCCGCCGCGCCCCATCAGATACCCCGCGAAGACGAAGAACGGGATGGCCAGCAGCGGGAAGCTGTCGGTGCCGTTGGCCATCCGCTGGGCCACCATCAGCGGCGCGTCGCCGCTCATCGAGAGGATGGCCGCGAAGCTGGAGAGCGCGATGGCCACGCACACCGGCGTGTTGATCAGCAGCAGCGCGAAGAAGGAAACCACCAGAATGGGAATCACCGGATCCATGCCTCAGCCCTCCGATTGCGTCATCGCGCCCAGTTTCTCCGCCGGCGTGCGCAGGATGTCCGCCAGCGTCTCCAACGCGAAGAGCGCCACGAAAGCCCCGCCGATGGGAACCGCCAGATACTGCACGCCGCGCGGCAGCCACGGCAGCGTGGCCAGGTTGTTGCCCATCTGCGCCATCGCCATCCGCCACCCGCCGCCGACCAGCACGAGCAGCGCGAAGGCCAGGATCAGCAGCTGCACCACGACCGCCCCCGCCTTGCGCGCCGACGGGTCGAACTTCGCCACCAGGAAATCCACCCCCAGGTGCGCCTTCGCCTCGAAGGCCAGCGCCCCGCCGAGGAACGACGTCCACACCAGCAGGAAGCGCGCCGCCTCGTCCGTGTACGGCGCCTGGCTCCCCAGCACGAAGCGCGAGAAGACGCCCCACAGCACGTCCACCGTCATCAGCGCCACCAGCGCGATCACCACCCACCGCAACAGCGCCACGCTCCCGTGGCGCGCCAGACTCGCCAGCCGCATCACTTCACCTCCTGGATGGCGTCGTACAACGCCCTGATGTTCGCGTACTTCTCCAAGTCGATCACGCCCGCGCAGGCCTTCCGGAAGCTCTCCACGTCCGGATGTTCCAGGATCTCCACCCCGTGCTCCTTCAGGAAGTCCATCGATTCCTTCTGCGCCTGGGCCCAGAGTTTGCGCTCCTCGGCCTGGGACTCCTCGGCCGCCTGGCGCACCCACGCGCGCTCCTGCTCGGAGAGCAGATCCCAGCCCTTCGTCGAGAAGACCAGCATGTCCGGCAGCCGCTGGTGCTCCGTCAGCGAGAAGAACTTGGCCACCTCGAAGTGGCGGCTGGTGACGAACGAGGGCGGGTTGTTCTCCGCCGCGTCCACCGTCCCCTGCTGGAGGGCCGTGTACAGCTCGCCCCAGACCGTCGGGCACGGGCTGCCCTTCATCGCCTCGATCATGTCCAGCGCCGTCTGGCTGCTCATCACGCGCACCTTCAGCCCGTCCACGTCCGCCACGCTGGCGACCTGCTTCTTCGTGGCGTAAAAGCTTCGCGCGCCCGCGTCATAATAGCAGAGGCCGAAGAACCCCTTCGGGCGCCCCTTCTCCAAGATGTCCTTGCCGATGGGGCCGTTCAGCACCTTCCAGAGATGCGCATCGTCGCGGAAGAGATAAGGGATGCCGAAGACCCGCGCCTCGGGGAAGTGCTCCTCCAGCGCGGCCGTCGAGACCTTCGTCATCGCCAGTTGCCCCGCCTGCACCTGCTCCAGCGTCTCGATCTCGCCCCCCATCACCGCGTTCGGATAAAGATCCATCCGCAGCTTGCCGCCCGAGAGCTCGATCATGCGCTTGTTCATGAACTCCAGCGCCTTGTTTACGGGGTGGGTGTCCTCCAGCCCATGGGCCAGTTTCAGCACGCGCACGCCGTTCACCACGCGCGCCCCCGGCATTCCGCCGTCGTCCAGCTTCCACGCCCAGGCGCCGAAGCCCGCCACGAGGGCCGTCAAGACCCCCAGCACTCCGAATGATACCGATTTCCGCATGACGCGACGCGTCCTCCGCTGATTGGCCCGTCGGCGCGCCGGCACCCGCCGACGGCGTCCGTTGAGGCCGCTCTCATGTTCCAATCAGACTATAACGCAATCCGCCGCCCCGCGCAATCGGCGCTTGGGCCGCCCCGCCCCCTGCGTACTTTCGGACGCAGGGGCGTTCGGCGCGTCGTTCGTCGGGCGAGGCCCCGATGGCCTGGGGCCGGGCGCGCGGCCATTCCCGCGCGGGTCAGGCTTCGAGGAAGGTCTTGGCGTCGCGGAGCCTGGCCAGCAGACGGTCGAGCGCCACCGGGTCGGGGAGCGGGTCAAGGGGAATCTTCGCCAAGAGGCCGAGATCGAGCGAGTCGTGGTCGACCGCGATGTTGGCGATGGCCACGCCCGGCGGGAGGAACTCCGCGGCGTTGAGCAGGGCCAGGATGTCCTCCGGCGTGCGCGGCGGCGGCAGGCGCAGCGGCACGGCCAGCGTGAGCGTGTCGCCGGAGATGGGCGGCTCGGGGTCGTGCGCCAGCGTGAGCGCGGCATGGCCCAGCGTGGGGTGGGGGAGGTCCCAGATGCGCAGGTCGGGATCCTGCAGGACGGGGACGGCGGCGGGGAAACGGGCGGCGATCCAGGCCTGCGTGGCGGGGAGGGCGTGTTCGAGGGGCGTGCTCATGGTTCGGAGGCGGCGTTGAGGAGTGGGAGGATGTCGGCGCGGAGCACCTCGTCGAGGTCAAAAAGGGCGAAGCCGCGGCAACCGGCCTCGCGGGCCGCCTCGATCTGGCGGAGGGTCTCGATGGGCGAGAGGCGGCTCTCCGCGGCCGTCACCCCGATGCCGCAGACGACGCGGGCGGCCAGGCGGGGGTCGGCGGTCTGGGTGCCGAGCCAATCGCGCAGGCGCGCGGGGTCCTCGGTGTAGTTCATCGGGCAGGCGACGTCGAGGAGCCCGGTGCGCAGCCACAGCAGCCAATCCTGCCCCACGCTGTCCACGCACGCGGGATACTTGCCGTAGACGGCGGCGGAAAGGGCGACGTCGGGGGCGTTGGCGCGGAGCCAGGCGCGGACGGACTGGACGGCGTCGGTGACGCACGCCGCGCGCCAGCGCAGGAAGTCGGCCCGCCGCGCGCCCTCGGGGTCGGCGACGCAGGCGGGCCAGCCGGGCGCGGAGCCGCGCGCGGCCTCGAACCGCGCGCGGATGCCGGGCCCGAGGCTCTGCGGCAGGCCGGGGAAGCGGATGAAGTCGAGGTGAATGCCGTCGGGCCGATGGCGGCGCGCCACCTCCTGCACGACGGCGAGCAGGTGCGCGCGGACGGCGGGGTGGGTGGGGTCCAGCCAGCCGAGCGGCGTGCCGTCGGGCTCCTGGAGCGTCCACCCGCGCGCGCGGAGGGCCGCCGTGGCGGCGGGGGAGGCCGCGCGCTCGCACGAGAAGGCGAGGATCCAGGCATGGACGCGCAGGCCGTGGCGGCGCCCCGCGGCGATCGCCGCGGCCAGCTCGTCGGCCGTCCCCTTTTGCGGCAGCACGCGCGAGGGATAGAGGGCGAAGGCCGCGCCGGCGACGTTCACGTAGAGGTCGGTGACGCCGGAGCGGGCGAGCAACGCGGCGGTGCGCTCCCAGTCCCCTGGCCAAAGCCCTTGGCCGGAGTGGTCCCAGACGGCGCGGGTCTCGCCGAGGGGCGCGCGGAGGGTCTGGGCGTAGGCGCGGGCCACGAGGGCGCGGAGGTCGAGGGCGGCTTGGTAGGCTTGGGGGGCGTCTTTGGCGAGGGCGGCGCGGACGGTGTCGCGCTGGGCGCGGAGCAGGGGAAGGGCGGCCTCAAGGCGCGCGCGGGCGGGGTCGCCCGATGGCAGACGGCGCGCGCGCGCGGCCAGCTCGCCGTCGCGGAGGGGGGCCTCGGCCTCGGCGAGCGCGGCGCGGGCGGCGCGTTCCCAGATATGCGGGAGCGTCTCGGCGGCGATGGCAAGGAGCAGACGGCGCTTGCCCGCCTCGTCGCCGTCGCCCGTCAGCACGTGGGTCATCCACAGGTGGCCGCCGCGGGTGCGCCACCAGGCCACGTCGACCCGGCGGCCCCGGGCGTCGTGCCACCAAGCCAAGGGGGCGGCCGCGCCGGGCGCGGCGGGGGAGACGGCGAGGCGGTTGTCGCTGGTTTGGCGGATGCGCGCGGGCGCGCCGGCGGGGCGCCCCGCGCCGAAGACCATCTCGCGCCGACGCCCCGGTTCGCGGAGGTAGGCGCCGACGCGGAGCCCCAGCAGCCGCGCAAGCGCGTCGGAGCCGGAATAGCAGACGACCAGGCGCGCGCCGGCGTCGCGCGCGCGGCGGATCGCGGCGAGCGTCCGCTCCGGCGGGTCGTAGCAGTCGACGAGGATGAGGAGCTTGTGCGCGCCGGGCGCGCCGAGGGCGTCGTCGGCCACCAAATCCGCCTCCACGCCAGCTTGGGCGTACCAACGGACAACGTGCCCGGCCAAGGCCTTCGCGTAGGCCCGTTCGCCGGGGGCGACCGAAAGGACGGGGTGGACGACCGCAATCTCCGCCGCCCACAAGCAGGCCGCCGGCAGGAGAAGGAGGGCGAGGAGCAGGCGGCGCACCGTCAGACCTTGTGACGGTAGATGATGCGGCCTTTGGTGAGATCGTAGGGGGAAATCTCGAGGGTGACCTTGTCGCCCGTCGCGATCTTGATGAAGAACTTCCTCATTTTGCCGGAGATGTGGGCCAAGACCTCGTGGCCGTTCTCCAGGCGCACGCGGTACATGGTGGCGGGGAGCACCTTGACCACCACGCCATTGACCTCAATCGCATCGTCGCTCGCCATAAGTTTCGGACTTCCTTTTGTTTGGTTGCACGTGCAAACGCGCCATAACATACCATCTTTCCCCTCCTTGGCGCAAATGCGGGCAGAAGCGATGCCTCTCACGTTTTTAGCAAAGGGGAAAATCTGCGGATGTGGATATTATGTCGCGGTTGACAGGGGGCGTCTCATCACTGGGCGGTGCGCAATATGGTTGTCCAAGACATTTGGAAGGAGTGGAGGCCCTCGCCGTAAAAGGCCATGGGCGTGTCGGCCAATTCGTGACAATAGGCAATCAGCCAACAATCGGTTTCGCCTCCTTCGTGGGCAAGTGTCATACCCTGAGATTGGGCGAAGGCCTCAAAGGCCTCGAACGTGGTCTCGTCGGTCAGTTCCAGCGCCCAATCCGCACCGTCCCACCAGCCCCGTTGTTCTCCCCAATTTGGAAAGGGACTCATGCTTCCGGCCCAATCGCTTTCCTCTGTCTCCGAAATCCAAAAGGGGTTGCGCCCGAAGCAGAGGAAAAGTCGCTCATTGCCACTTGTTTTTGTGAAGCGAATGGCGAGCTGGCGTGCGCGATTGACCTCGGTCCATTTTACCTTTGCCCGACAACAGACAGCACGATTGATCCAAGCGGTGGTACTGGGGGAGTTTGGGAGTGTTTGGCTCTGCCATAACAACGTACATTCACCGAGGGTGTTCTCAGAGAATGGGATTGGTGCATCAAGGGAGGGTGCGTATTGCCTCACCAATTCCTCTGCCAGTGTTGGGTCGTTATTGGCTGCCCCCATAAGCTCGGGTAATCCGAAGTAGGGCGGCATGGCTTCCGCGGACTTGATTTCGATTTCGAAGGAGGCGACTTTCTCCACCATCAAGGAAAGTACGGCGCGCCGCCAAATCAGACACTCCGCGGTCAGTTCGGAAGGGGAGTGTTTGACGTAAAGCGTCGGAGATTCGCCGGATGTGGCATTCTGCCGAAGCAGGACGCGTCGGAAACACGCTTGGGACACTGTCAGGAGGTGCTGAGTCCTTAATGGATTGCCCCATGGATCATAACCGGCGCCTTGGATGAGATTGGCGGGCTTGCCTTGCGCAAGCGGCGCCAATGGATGGCCCTCTGGCGGGGCGCCAAAGGTTTTGAACACAAAATCCCAAATTGACGCAGGGAGTGCTGAGGGGGCGCCACCGATGAACGTACCGCCCCCGGAGAAACCGTCCCAACCCCAAAGCACCTGAGTCGTCGCCTCATCTTCCGGCATCGGCAACGATTCCAGTTCCGCGGGGTCGTCAATCACAAAACCGTTCTCGGTATAACGGAATGCGTCTCCGGCCTTGGAGAGCAAAAGTCCCCAAAGTCGCCATGGGATTGATGTGTCGGAAGACGCATCACCGGAGCGCGCGGAGAATGATGGTGGGCGATTGCCTGTGGTTGGCTTCATTCCCATGGTTATTGCCTCAGGGGACGGCATTCGAGTCTGGAAGGTTCGTGAGTGAACCTTCGTATGGGGTTGTCTCATCCGCCTCGTGGGGAGTGGTGGCGAATAGTACCTCGCTTTGGGACAGGGATGAGACGGGGGCCTCGAAAAGTTGGAGCGTTATGGAGAAATCTTGCTGGATGAGAGTGTTCCCGTTCCACCGCAGTTTGGAGGCTGTGAAGGCGTGTGTTTGCAGGCTAAGGCCGTCGCCATCCCGAACGGGGCCAAGCGTGCGACCGTTCCATGTGCGGATACGGCAAATCAACTTATGCCCTCCGGCGTCATAGCGAAGCCCGGTCACGATGTCATAGGACGTGGCAATTGTCGAGGCAAAAGGCTGATCCACAATCAGTCCGACGTGAAGTGGAATAAACGGGCGTTTGTCGTCCTCGGGAGAAATTGAGGTGTCAGGCTCCGGGAACGCACCAATCCGAACCGCACGCCAGCGCGCACCCGTAGTCGCGGAGGAACCCTCGCCACTCGGTTCGCTGTCGGTCAAGTCGTCGATTGCGTTTTTGAGCGTCAGTTCTTTGGGTATCCATGTGACATTCCCGGAGGCGTCCTTGGTTCCCTCCAGCTCCAAGACGGCATAAAGCGTACCGGTCGTGACTTCCGAGGGAATGGCGTTCCAACCTTCTGCCATATCCTTTACAAGCAGTTCATCGCCTTTCCCCCAAGTCCAGATAGGCGAATAGACTTCCCAGCTGGTTTCGGTTTCCCCATCGTCCCGTTTGGTTGTTTTGCGCCGGACTGTCCATGCCACGGGAGTTGGATCCTTGCGTTCGGGTTCGCTGTTTGGGCCCGTCGGCAACGTCAGGGCCCCGGAAACGTAGGGAACGACGGAGGCGGTCTCGGTGGTTGCGTCGTAAGTAACCGTAGCCAATTGGATGGAAATCATCCCTGCGTCTGTCGAGGCCGCCGCTGCCAGAGTCACGGCAAGTGTCTCTGCGCCTGTCTCACTGCTTGGTTCGCCGAACAACGCGAACACGGCTTCGTCGACTTGCCCTGGGACCACATACCAATCGGCCAAAGGCGTATCCTCATCCTCGGGCGATCGTTTGGGGGTTATGGCGGGGGTCAGCGCGGATAGGTCAAGTATGTGACCGATGACGGAAGTCGCCGGAATATAGACAATAAACCCTTCGTTCGTTGCTGAATAACGAACAGTCCATGGGAATAGGTGGGTTGAACGTCTCATTTCAATCATGCCCTCCTTGGCGCTAAATACCGTTCATAGTTACGAAAACCACGCTGTTGAAAAGGCACATTCATTGAACACCGAGAAACGGGAATAAAATGCTCCAGGTACGGAGTCTTCGGAAATTGGAGGTTCGAATTTTTCTCCGCTATCTGTTAAAAGAACTGGTGTCTCTTTGATAGTTTCGCTATGACCATCTTCGTCCAATAATGTGGAGGCAACAACTTTATGTGTTGTCGTTGAAAGGAATGCGGTACCAACTAAAGGCAATGCAATATCGTGGCCAATGTCTATTACCTCGTCTCCTGGCGCAAGAATCACAGGAGTGCTTCGAACCTCAAGCATGATATCAGCTGCCCACTTATAAAGATTCCCATTTGAATCTTTACCTCCATTCGCAAGCGCATAGATTCTGACACTCAGGAGTCCTGCATGTGAAACAACCTTTACACCATCCACAGTGAAATCGTTTGAATTTATCTTTCCACTTGAAGTAAGCAAATCGGTAGGATAAGTAACAAAGTTTTTTCGGGTGATACGTCTTAGGCCAAGGGTTCGAACATTAGGGACTTTGGCAAAAGGTAAGTTCGTCGGCAATAAAATCGCCTTCCCCTCAACGGGGTCACATACCGGTTCATTCTCATAATAAATCGGCTCCCATAGCAAGGTTGTAACAGGCGCTTTTGTATCGCTTTGACGTTGATAATGTGCTGTATAGGTAATACTACCGTTACCGTTGTCTTTAACGTCGTAAGATACTAGTCGGACTTTTTCATTGGAAGGATAGGCAGATCCAATGATTGGTAATTCTGGGACATCGTAGGGTGCAGGAGGATTAGCTGAAGCTTCAGCGATTTCTGTTGGTGAGATTCCTTGAAAACAAAGTAACCAAATCCGTGTCGCGGTTTCCAATGCATCATAGTCATATGACCGCGAAAAACCTTTAATCTCATAAAGCGAGTAACTCATGATGACTCTCCGTTGGATTCATTTACTGAAATATTTGACGAAAATCTTTGTCTGGATTTTGCGGTTGCCGCGGCAGTCTGGGCAGAGTTTTGCGGTGAAGAAGGCACCCTCCTTGGCTTCGTCGTGGAGCTTCTCATAACTTTTCTTTGTCTGATGGTAGCGCGTCCGATTGTAGGAGCTCCTGAAATCGGCCTGGGCCTCTTTTGCGATCGCCTCCTCGTCGTATTGGCGGCCGGTGCCTTTGCAGGCGAGGCAGGGTTGGGCGATGACGCCCGGCAGGACGAACGTGATCTCGCCTTTCCGGAAGGCGTCGTAAACGCTTTGGATGTCCGCGGCTTGGAGGTCGGCCTGCGAATCTGGGGCCGCGACCGGATTCGCGTTCCCTTCGCCCAACCATCGGTAATGGGCCAGGTTGCGGCCGTTGAGCTTCAGAACGCCGACGCGCTCGAAACGCCCACCCACGCTATCCCCGTCCGCCCGCATGGGGCCGGGGATGTCGATGGCGCAATCTTGGGAAGGGTTCGTGGAAAACCTGCCAAGGTAACGCCCCTCGTCGAGCTGGCGCAGGATTCGGGCGGATTGTTTGGGGCCTTCGACGGCGGCGTCCGCGCTTTGCGCCAGGTCGCGCAGCTCGCCGTCCTCGCCGAAGGCGCGGATTTGGACAAGCTTGCCGTCTGCGGTCTTGGCGAACATCCGCCCCAGCCCTTGCCGCCATAACGTCTTGAAGGCGTTGGCAGGGATGGGGCCATGTCGTTCTTTGGGGCTGACGTGCGTATCCCGCAGCAGCCGTTCCGCGCGTGAGGCGTTGGTCTCGGCTGATTCGGCTTGGCTTTGGGATGTCCTTCCGTTGGTGAGGCGGTCGGGGAGGATGGCCTGCGCGGCGAGGCTGGCGGCCGCGAGGGAAAGGGTGGCAACAAGCAACGAGCGCATGGCGAACTCCTCTGCTTTAATCTATACGGTGAAAAGTGAAGGCAAAACCCGCGCGGTTGATTCCCAAACAAGGCGCGGATGTCGTGTCACTTCACGGAGTATTTGACGAAAATCTTTGTCGGGACTTTGCGGTTGCCGCGGCAATCCGGGCAGAGTTTGGCGCCAAAGGTCGCTTTCTTTTTTGTCTCCTGATAGATTTGTTCGTAAGATTTCTTGGGATATTGCCTGGAGATGTCGCTGGAACTATAGTTGTAAGCGCTCTTGAAGTCGGCCATGGCCTCTTTCTCGATCGCCTCCTCGTCGTATTGGCGGCCGGTGCCCTCGCAGGCGAGACAGGGCTGGGGAATGAAACCCGGCAGGACGAACGTGATCGCACCTTTCCGGAAGGCATTGTAGACGCTTTGGATGTCCGCCGCTTGAAGTCCGGACGCCGAACCGGAGGCGGCGGACACATGCGCGTCTTCCTCGCCCAGCCATCGGTAATGGGCCAGATTGCGGCCGTTTAGCTTCAGAACGCCGACGCGCTCGAAGCGTCCGCCCACGCTATCCCCGTCCGCCCGCGTGGGGCCGGGGATGTCGATGGCGCAATATTGGGAAGGGTTCGTGGAGAACCTGCCAAGATAGCGCCCCTCGTCGATCTGGTTCAGGATCCGGGCGGACTGTTTGGGGCTCTCGGCGACGGCGTCCGCGCCCTGTTCCAGGTCGCGCAGCTCGCCGTCCTCGCCGAAGGCGCGGATTTGGACGAGCTTGCCGTCGGCGGTCTTGGCGAACATCCGCCCCAGCCCTTGCCGCCACAACGCCTTGAAGGCACTGGCTGGGAGGGGGCCATGTTTCTCTTTGGGGCTGACGTGCGTGTCCCGCAGCAGTCGTTCCGCGCGCGAGGCGTTGGTCTCGGCCGGCTCGGCCTCTTCTTGGGCGAGGCTCCCGTTGGCGAGGCGGTCGGGGAGGACGGCCTGCGCGGCGAGGCCGGCGGCCGCGAGGGAAAGGGTGGCAACAAACAGCATGCGCATGGCGGGGTTCCTTTCTTCAATCCAAAGGCTGGAGGGTGAGGGCGAAGGCCGCGCAGTCGACACCGTCCACGGAGACGGCGGCGTCGGCCTTTCTGACGATTTGGCAGGGATGGGAGGTCGTGACGCCGCCGCGCGTCAGCCGCGCGACGACCTCCGTGCCGGGCGTGAGCGTCGTCCCCGCCGGAATCTCTTGGGCGAGGATTCGGCAGACCATGGCGGATTTCCGCGTCAGACAGCCGGGGAGAAAGAGCGGGGCGTCGGCGTTGAGGGCGTTCACCTCGATGACGTCCGCCGACTCGGCGGGCAGGGCGTCGAAGACCGCGACGGGAAGGCTTTCCGGCCCGGCTTGGACACTCCCAGACAGAGGTGGCTGGTTTTCAGGACTTTCAGACATGCAAAGACCTCCTTTACAGTTTCTACGGGTATTGTAACGCACCGACTGGCCTTTGTCAAACCCGTATGGACGAGGCGTCGTCGACGCTTGGGTTGGCTCGCGCCGTGGTCATGTGCGCGCGTGTGGCATCGCGGCGATTTTGCCTTTTTGGGGCTGACGCGACTGCCCCGCAGAGAATGGCGCGTATCGGGCGGTTCGTGTCAAAGCCTTTGCCCGGGGCGGCCGCCCGGCTGGGGAGGGCCAAAAAAACGCCTCGGCGGGGCCGAGGCGTAAAGGATGGTCGGACCGTCGGGATTTGAACCCGAGACCTTTTGCACCCCAAGCAAACGCGCTACCAGGCTGCGCTACGGTCCGTGGTGGGAGATACTGGACTCGAACCAGTGACCTTCTGCATGTCAAGCAGACGCTCTAACCAACTGAGCTAATCCCCCGTGGGGCAAAACGGCGCATACTATACTATAAGCGGCCCCTTGCCGTCAAGCCTTTTTTTCGCCGTCCCGCCCCGCGGGGGGCGCGAGGCGGGCGCGTTGCTCGGGGTGCGCGCCGCGGGCCGGGGATTTCCGGGCGATCTTGCGCGGGGGCGGGGTGGGGGCGGGGCGGAGGGTGGCCCTGAGGGCGCGCGTGCCGTCGGGGGTCTCCGCGGGGGTGAGGAGGAAGGGTGCCTTCGGCGTGCCGTCGCGGGTGATGGCGTCGGCGATGGGGTCTTCGACGAGGCGTTCGACGGCGCGGCGGAGGGGGCGGGCGCCTTGCTCGGGGCGGAAGCCTTCGTCGAGGATGAGCTCGGCGGCGGCGGCGTCCAGCTCGAAGTGGACGCCGTTGTCGGCGAGGCGCCTGCGGACGCGCTCGATCTCGATGGCGAGGATGCGGCGGGCGGCGTCGCGGTCGAGGGCGTGGAAGACGATGGTCTCGTCGAAGCGGTTGAGGAGCTCGGGCTTGAGGGTCTTGCGCACGGCCTCGAGGATCCTGCGGCGGAGGGCGTCGTGGGCCATGAGGACGCCTTTGGCGGCCTCGCCGGGGAGGAAGCCGACGGTGGGGGCCTGGGCGGCGAAGTCGCAGCCGATGTTGGAGGTGAGGATGACGACGGTGTTGCGGAAGTCGACGCGGCGCCCGAGGCCGTCGGTGAGGCAGCCTTCCTCCAGGATTTGGAGGAGGGTGTTGGCGACGTCGGGGTGGGCCTTCTCGATCTCGTCGAAGAGGACGACGGAGTAGGGGCGGCGGCGGACGCGCTCGGTGAGCTGGCCGCCTTCCTCGTGGCCGACGTAGCCGGGGGGCGAGCCGACGAGGCGGCTGACGGTGTGCTTCTCCATGTACTCGGACATGTCCAGCTGGATGAGCGCCTTGGCGTCGCCGAAGAGCGCCTGCGCCAGCTCCTTGGCCAGGAGGGTCTTGCCGACGCCGCTGGGGCCCAGGAAGAGGAAGGAGCCGATGGGGCGCGCGGGGTCCTTCATGCCGGCGCGGGCGCGGCGCAGGGCGCGCGAGACGGCCGCGACGGCGTCGGCCTGGCCGATGACGCGGGCGTCGAGCTCCTCCTCCAGCGCGGCCATGCGGCGGCGGTCGCCCTCGGTCATCCGCGTCACGGGCACCCCGCTCATGACGGCGACGGTCTGGGCGACGTCGTTGGCGGAGACGACGAGGCGGCGGTTGCCCTGGCGGGCCTTCCATTGGGCGAGGGCCTCCTCGAAGCGGGCCTCGGCCTCGGTCTCCTGGTCGCGCAGGCGGGCGGCGGCGTCGAAGTCGTCCGCGGCCACGGCGGCGTCCTTGCGCCTGCGGAAGCCGAGCGCCTCCTGCTCGAGCTTGCGGAGGGGGGCGGGGCGGGTGGCGGCGGCGAGGCGGAGGCGCGAGCCGGTCTCGTCGAGGGCGTCGATGGCCTTGTCGGGCAGCTGGCGCGCGGGCAGGTAGCGGGCGGTGAGGCGGGCGGCGGCCTCGAGGGCGGCGGGGGCGTAGCGCACGCCGTGGTGCTGTGCGTATTTCGGGGCGATGCCGGTGAGGATGGCGATGGTCTGGGCGACCGTCGGCTCCTCCACCATGACCACCTGGAAGCGGCGCTCGAGCGCGGCGTCCTTCTCGATGCCCTTGCGGTATTCGTTGAGGGTGGTGGCGCCGATGCACTGGAACTCGCCGCGGGCGAGGGCGGGCTTGATGATGTTGGCCGCGTCCATCGCGCCTTCCGCGCCGCCGGCGCCGACGATGGTGTGGAGCTCGTCGAGGAAGAGGATGACGTTGCCGCTGCGCGAGACCTCGTCGACCACGCGCTTGAGGCGCTCCTCGAACTGCCCGCGGTATTGCGTCCCGGCCACGAGCAGCGCCATGTCCAGCGCCACCAGGCGCTTGCCGAGCATGGCCTCGGGCACCTCGCCGGCGGCGATGGCCTGGGCCAGGCCCTCGACCACCGCCGTCTTGCCCACGCCGGCCTCGCCGATGAGCACGGCGTTGTTCTTGCTGCGGCGGCAGAGGATCTGGATGAGGCGGCGGAGCTCCGCGTCGCGCCCGATGACGGGGTCGAGGCGGCCCTTCTCGGCCGCGGCGGTCAGGTCGCGCCCGAAGGTGTCCAGCGCGGGCGTCTTGGGCTTCCCCTCCGGGGCGCCTTTCTGGGCGCCCTCCGCGCGGCCGGGCTGGGGGCGCCCCTCGGGGCCGAAGGCCTCCTCGGTGGCGTCGGTCTGCGGCATGAAGCGCTCGAGCGTCTCGGTGGAGACGTTCAGCTGGCGGAGGACGAGCGCGCCAAGGCCGCCCTCCGTGGCGATGGCGAAGAGGAGCGTCAGCGAATCCACCTCGCCCAGGCCGCGGCTCTCGGCCACCATCCGCGCCACGTCGCAGATCTTGAGGACGCGCTGCGACCACGGCAGCCCCTCCGGCCCCGGCGCGTCGGCCACGCCGCCCATCGCGCTCTGCGCCTCCACACGCACGCGCAGGTCGTCGGCCGACGTGTGGAAGTCCCCGCACAGGATCTTCTGCGCGCGGCATTCCGTGGCCGCCAGCGCCACCACCACGTGCTCGGAGCCCACGTGGTCGTGGCGCATCCCCTGGGCCTCCACCTGCGCCTGGCGCATCACGCGCCGCGCCTCGTCCGCGAAACGTTCCAAATCCGGGGTTTCCATATCGTCCAACCTCCCTTACTCGACAAAATGGCCGCCAGTATAGCACAATCGCCCCGCCTGCGGCGTGCGCGCCGGGGCCGCGTGTGCTAAACTATTCGGCATGACTAATGAAACAGGAACGGCCGGGCGCCTGCGGGCGGCCTGGGGATGGGTGCGGACGCTGTGCGGCTACTATGGCGCGCAGCGGACGCTGCTGACGCTGGATCTGGCGGCGGTGGTCTTGCGGGCGGGGGCGCGGCTGCTCATCCCGGCGGTGGCGCTGCGCGTCTTCCAAGTCTATCTCCCGGCGGGGGATTTGCGCGCGACGGGGATCGCGGCGCTGGTCTTCGCGGCCTTGGCGGTGGGGGCGGCGGCGCTGGATTGGTGCGGCACCATCTGCGGGCAGTGGCTGGGCTTCCGGGTCGAGGCGGCCATGCGGGGGGATTTCTTCGCGCACATCCAGCGCCTGCCCTTCGCGTTTTTCGACAGGACTAAGACGGGCGAGGTGCTCAGCCGCCTGACCTCGGATCTCCGCCTGGTCGGTTCCACGGCGCATCTGCTGCCGGAGGCGCTGCTGGAGATCACGCTGACGCTGGTGGGGGCCTTCGCCTTCATGTTCTGGATCAACCCCGCGCTGGCGGCCTTCACGCTGATCCCCGTGCCCTTCATCCTCTTTTTCGCGGGGTGCTTCCAAAAGAAGATCCACCAGGTGTGGCGGGAGAACCGCCACGAGTCGGCCCTCTTCACGGCCCACGTGGAGAACGCCGTCCAAGGCATCCGCGAGATCAAGAGCTTCACGGGCGAGCGGCGGGCGTGGCAGGCCTTCCGCCGCGCCAACGGCCGCTTCCGCCGATCCTTCGAGCGGGTCTCCGCGCTCTACGCGCCGCTCTTCTCGGGGACGCAGCTGCTGCTGGAGGGTTACTCGCTGCTCTACATCGCCCTCGGCGCCTGGATGGTGGCGCGCGACGCGGCCACGCTGCCGCAGGTCTTCGCCTTCTTCATGTACTCGCGCTACGTCACCGCGCCGATGCTCCGCCTCGTCGGCTTCCTGGACATGTTCCAGCAGGGCTTCGTGGGCTACCGCCGCTTCCGCGAGTTCGTGGCCCAGCCGCCGGAGGCCGACCCGGCGGACGGCGCCCCGCCCTTGGGCGAGGTGCGGGGCGAGATTTGTTTCGAGGGGCTGCGCTTCCGTTATCCCGGCACGGCGCGCGACGTGCTGGATCTGCCCGCCCTGCGCATCCCCGCCGGCAGCGTCTGCGCGCTTGTCGGCCCCAGCGGCGGGGGCAAGTCGACCCTCGCCGCGCTCATCCCCCGTTTTTACGAGCCCACCGCCGGGCGCATCCTCCTCGACGGCCGCGACACGGCCACCATCCCCAAGCGCGCGCTCCGCGCCGCCATCGGCATCGTCGCCCAACGCCCCTTCCTCTTCGACGGCACCGTCCGCGACAACCTCCTCCTCGGCCGCCCCGGCGCGGGCGACGCCGCGCTCTGGGAGGCCCTCGCCGCCGCCAACCTCGCCGAGACCGTCCGCGCCTGGCCCGATGGGCTGGGCACGGCGGTGGGCGAGCGCGGCCTGCGCCTCTCCGGCGGGCAGGCGCAGCGCCTGGCCATCGCGCGGGTCTTCCTCAAGGATCCCCCCATCCTCATCCTCGACGAGGCGACCTCCGCGCTCGACACCTTCGCGGAGGCGGCGGTGCAGGAGGCGCTGGGGCGCCTCTCGCGCGGGCGCACCACGCTCATCATCGCGCACCGCCTCACCACCATCCGCCACGCCACGCTCATTTGCTACCTGGAGGCCGGGCGCGTCGTCGAGGCCGGCTCGCACGGGGCGCTCCTCGCCCGCGGCGGCAAATACGCGGCGCTGCTGCGCGTGGCGGGGCTGGGGCCGGCCGCCGCGCCGGGCGCGGGCGCTCAGTAGTGCGGGGGCGGCGGCTCCTCGGCGAGGGTGCGGATGGGCTGCGCCCCGAGGCGGGCCTCGTGGGCCTCGAGGCGCTCGGCGAGGCGGTCGTGGAGGCGGTTGAGGCGGAGGATCTCGGCGTTGAGCGCGTCGAGGAGGCGGTCTTGCTCGGCGAGGATGGATTCGAGGTTGACGATGCGTTCCTCGAGGGTCTGGGGCGGGCGCATGGCGTGTTCCTCAGGGGTTCAGGCCGAAGGGCGCGAGCACGCGGCCGAGGACGCCCTGCGTCTCGGCGATGGCCACGCCGTAGTTGGTGATGGGCACGCCGGCGGCCTGGGCCTGGGCGATGCGCCAGCACATAAAGGCGCGGTTGATCATGCAGCCGCCGCAGTGGACGATGAGGGCGTAGCGGGAGAGATCCTTGGGGAAGTCCTTGCCGGAGGCGACCTCGAAGGCGAGGGCCTTGCCGGTGCGTTCGCGGATCCAGGCGGGGATCTTGACGCGCCCGATGTCCTCGTCGGCGGCGTGGTGGGTGCAGGCCTCGGCGATGAGGACGGTGTCGCCGTCGCGCAGGCGGCGGATGGCGGCGGCGCCGGCGGCGAGGGCCGGCAGGTCGCCCTTGAGGCGGGCCATGAGGATGGAGTAGGTGGTGGCCGGGACGTCGGGCGGGAGCTCGGCGACCATGCAGCGGACGACCTGCGAGTCGCAGACGGCCAGGTCGGGGCGGAGGCGGCGGGCGGCCTCGGCGATGCGCTTCTCGGTGACGACGACGGAGAGGAAGTCGTGGTCGAGCGCGTCGCGCAGCACGTTGGCCTGCGGCAGGATGAGCCGCCCCTTGGGGGCCTGGGAGTCGATGGGGACGATCTGGAGCACCACGCCGCCGGGGGGGACGAGGCCGTCGAGCGGGGCGGGGGCCTTGGCGAAGGCCGCGGGGAGCGCCTTGGCCAGGGCGGGGCGCAGGGCGCCGAGCAGCGCGTCGCGCCCCTGCGGCGCGGCGAGGACGGGCGCGCCGGCGGCGCGGAGGGCCTCGAGGAAGGCGGGGCGCGGCGGGTGGCGGTCGGTCTGGGTGACGAGGATGAGGCAGGGCTTGCGCCCCGCGCGGGCCAGGGCCAGGAGGTCGGGGTCGGGCGGCTGGCCGTCGTCGGCGGCGACGCCGAGGATGAGGTCGGCGCGGGCGATGGCCTGCTCGGTGCGCGCGCGGCGCGCGGCGCCCAGGGCCGTCGGGTCGTCCCACCCGCCGGTGTCCAGCCAGAGGACGGGGCCGAAGGGGGGGAACTCCATCGCCTTCTCCACCACGTCGGTGGTGGTGCCGGCCAAGGGGGAGACGATCGCCACGTCCTGCCCCGCGAGGCGGTTGAGGAGGGCGGATTTGCCGACGTTGGCGCGGCCGACGAGGGCGATGGTGAGGCGGAGGGCTTTGGGGGCGGTTTCAGGCATGGCTGCGCTCGAAGGCTTGGCGGGCCGCGTGGGCCACGAGGGTGAAGGCCATCACGACGTTGAGGGAGTTCTTGTGGCCGTAGAGGGGGATGCGCACGACGGCGTCGCAGGCGCGCACCACGTCGGGCCCCAGCCCGAAGCGTTCGCTGCCCAGGGCCACCGCGCAGGGGAAGCGCCAGCGCCACGCCTCCAACGCGGGCGCGTCGGGGACGGTCTCCAGGGCGATGACCGGGACGCCCCCGGCCTGGAGCGCGCGGACGGCCCCGAGCGTGCGCGGCGCGCGCTCCCAAGGCACGAAGGCCTCCGCGCCGAGCGCCGCCTGGCGCGCGCGGCCGTCGTCGGGCGCGGGCGTGTAGCCGCAGAGCACCACCCGCCCGACGCCGAAGCAGTCGCAGACGCGGAAGAGCGTGCCCACGTTGATCGCCGAGCGGAAGTTGTCCGCCAGCACGGTCAGCGGCATCGGGGGCGCGGGGGCGGGGGCCTCGGCGGGAAGGTCGGCGGAGAGGATCTCCACGTCGGTGACCTTGACGCGGGTGAGCGTGCGCTCGCAGGGGACGAGGAGAGCGAAGAGGTCCTGGCGCGTCATCCCCGGGCGCGCCAGGCGCGCCAGATCGGCCAAATGCGGCACCCCGGCGCACCGTTCGCGGAGGAAGCGCGCGAGGTCGGCGATGGCGGCGGCGCGGAAACGGGGCTTCTCCCAGCCGCGATCCAGTGCCGTCAGGCGCTTGTGGACGTCGCGCCACGCCTTCTCGTCTCGTTCGTCCATGGCGTCTAGGATACCACAAAGCGCCCGGCCTGCGGCGGCGGGCGCGGCGCGCGCCGCGCCCACGCCGGGGAAAGGGGGGTGGAATGGGGCGGAAAAGGGGGCAAATCGTTAGGATTTGCTTATTTTTCTTGCGGCGCCGCTTGGCATTTCTTGTCGGAAGTCGCTATGGTTCGTGGCGAAATGCACGATTTTCGGGCGCGTTCCGGGGGCTTGACAAGGTTGTTCGGAAAGGCTAATATTAGCGCGTTTTAATTCAAGGCCCACCGTGGGCAAGGAAGTGAGACGTATGGATGCTTTTCTGTTGCCGACCGACCGTGCGGAGCTGCTGAGGCGGCTCTCGGCGAAGGTGGCCCCGCATGGGGGGGATGTGCCGATGGGGCCGGCGCGGCCGGGGGAGGGGCCGGATCCGCGGGAGGCTTGGGGGCGGGCGGTGCCGACGGAGGGTCAGCCGCTGATCCTCTACGTCCACGTGCCGTTCTGCGTGAGCCGCTGCGCGTTCTGCGGCTTCTACGCCCATCGGACGGACGAGGCGGCGCTGGAGGCCTACGCGGGGCGGTTGCTGAAGGAGATCGCGCGTGAGGCGGATCGGGGTGTCTTCACGAAAAAGCCGGTGGACGTGGTCTATTTCGGCGGGGGGACGCCGACGGCGCTGGGAGCCGACCAGTTGCGGCGGGTGATCGGCGCGATTTATGAGCGCTTCAACGTGGCGCCGGATGTGGAGTTCACCGTCGAGGGGCGCATCTATGCCTTCGACGACGCGCGGGTGCGGGCGTGCCTGGAGTCGGGCGCGACGCGCTTCTCGTTCGGCATCCAGAGTTTCCAGACGGAGCTGCGGCGGAGCCTCGGGCGGCGGAACAGCCGCGAGGAACTGCTCACGCGCCTGGGCGAGATCAAGGGCATCTGCGGCGACAGGGTCGCGCTGGTGGCCGACCTGATTTACGGCCTGCCGGGGCAGACGCAGGAGCAGTGGATGGAGGAGAACGTCAAGACCGTCCACGACTCGGCGCTCGACGGCGTGGATCTCTACTCGCTCAAGGTCTTCCCCGGCCTGCCGCTGGCCAAGCGGATGGAGAAGGAGGGCTGGGACGAGGCGGAGCGGGCGGCGCGCCACGCGGCGGCCTGCGACTGGCTGGCCGGGCAGGGGTGGCGGCAGCTTTCCTGCACGCATTGGGGGCGCAACGCACTGGAGCGCAACCGCTACAACCATTGGGCCAAGACGGGGGCGGACATCGTGCCCTTCGGCTGCGGCGCGGGCGGTTTCGTCGGCGACGTCGCCTTCATGCAGACGGGGGACCTGGAGGCGTGGGGCAGGGCCGTGGACGCGGGCGAGAAACCCCTTGCCATGGCGATGCCCAAGCCCGCCGGCCATCGCCTCCGTGCCAAGCTCACGGATCAGATGGAACGCGGGCTCTTCCGTCCCGACGATTTCCCGGGCGCCGGCCTCTCCCCGTTGCTGGAGAATTGGGAGCGGGCCGGCGTCTGGGCCTCGCGCCCCGACGGGGGCTATCGGCTGACGCGCCTGGGCGAGTATTATCAGACGCGGCTGACGGCGTTGCTGGCCGGCGCGCTCTTCTCCGGCGGGATGGGGGGCAGGTAAGGTGCGGCTTCCGCGCAAAGGGTGTTACTACTGGGACACCGAGAGCCTGATCGTCGTGGGGCTCTTCACGGCGCTGGGCAAGGCGGCCTCGCTCCTCGTGGCCCTGCTGGGCGGGGGGATGAACCCGGTGACGCTGCTGCTGAAGAACGGCATCGCCACGGCGCTGCTGGTGGTGATGGTGGCGCGGGTGCGGAAGTTCGGCACGCTGCTGCTCTACACGCTGGTGGCGCAGGTGGTGTCGTTCCTCATGACCGGCGGCATCATGATCGGCACCCTGCCGCTCTACCTGCTGGGCGCGCTCGTCGCGGACGCGCTGATCGCGCTGTGCGGGGGCTATCGCAAGGTGTGGGCGGTGCTGCTGGGGGTGGCGGTCTACGACGCCTTCGGGCGGGTGCTGGGGCTGGCGATGTCGTTTCTGATGGCGCGCGAGAACGTCGGCATGGTCGGCGTGGGCGCGGTAATCGTGGCTTTCGGTTACCTGGGGTGCCTCTTGGTGGGGCTGCCCTGCGGGGCCAAATTCGTGAGGGAGCTCCGCCATGCGGGCATCATCCGTGAGCTCTGAGGCGCTGGACATCCGCACGCGGCTGCTGATCTCGCTGGCCGTCTCGGGCGTGTCGATCTACCTGAGCGGCACGGGGCCGCTGCTGGCGCTCGGCGCGGCGACGCTGCTCTACGTGCTCACCTCGGGGCGCTACAAGGTCATCGTGGTCTCCTACCTGGCCGTCTGCGCGATGATGGCCTTCACGGTGGGCGTGATCGTCGTCTCCTTCAAGATCGGCGAGTGGCTGGTGGCCGGCACGGCGTGGGAGCGCTCGGTGGCGATGCTCAAGCCCGCGATGCTGGGCAACTTCCACACCCCCTTCCTGCGCATGATCCCGGCGCTCAACGTGCTGCTCGCCATCGGGCTGGACTTCTCGGTGCAGCGCTTCGTGGGGGCGATGAAGAGCCTGCGCCTGCCGCGCGTGGCGCTGGTGCCGCTGATGGTCTTCTGCCGTTTCGTGCCGGAGTTCGTCGACGTCATCCGCCAGCTGCGCGACGCGGTTCGGATGCGTGGCTTCTCCCTCAGTTTCGGCGCGGCGCTCCTCCATCCCGTCCAGGCGGTGCGGCTGACGGTGGTGCCGCTGACCGTCCGCACGCTCCGCATGGCCGACCACCTCTCCGTGGCCGCCGAGATGAAGCGCGTGGGCTACGCCCGGCGCCCCACGCAGCTGCTGGCCCTGCGCTTCGGGAAGGCCGACTTCGCGGCGCTCGTGGCCGCGGCGCACATCCTCGCGGCGCTCTGCCTCTGGCAGGCCCTCATCCCCGCCACGCCCTACGGCCCCCGTGCCGTCCAAACGGAGGAGGCCGCCCATGAGTGAGTGGATGATCCGGGCCGAGGACGTGGCCTACCGCTATCCCTTCGCCGAGGCCCCCGCGCTGGAAGGCGTCTCCTTCCGTCTGCGGCGGGGTGAGGCCCTGCTCGTGACCGGCGCGAGCGGCTGCGGCAAATCGACCCTCCTGCGCCTGCTCAACGGCCTCATCCCCAACCACTACAAAGGTGTGCTCACCGGCCGCCTCGACGTCGCCGGCGAACGCCTCCCCGTGCCGATGGAGGCGCTGGCCAAGCGCGTCGGGACCGTCCTCCAGAACCCCGACGAACAGTTCTTCGCCACCACCGTGGAGGAGGAGGTCGCCCTCACGCTCGAATGGCAATGCCGCCCGCGCGAGGAGATCCGCCGCCGGGTGGATGGCGCCCTGCGCGTCCTCGACCTTACCGACCTGGCCCGCCGCTCCGTCTTCACCCTCTCCTCCGGCGAGAAGCAAAAGACCACCCTCGCGGCCATCCTCGCCGCCGAGGCCGACCTGGTGGTGATGGACGAGCCGACGGCCAACCTCTCCCCCGAGGCCACCGAGGCGCTCGCCCGGCTCGTCCTCCGCCTCAAACGCCATGGCGTGACGCTCGCCATCGTCGACCACCGGCTCTACTGGCTCCGCGGCGTCCTCGACCGCCTCCTCGTGCTCGAGCGCGGCCGCGTCGTCTTCAACGCCGAGCGGATGCCCGGCGGCGAGGATCCGCTCGACCTCCTGGCCGCCCACCCCGACGTCGCCCGCTGGGGGCTGCGCCGCGTGAGCGTCTCCCGCCCCGACCTGCCGCCCGCCGACACCTTCGGCGCGCCCGCCGTCGAGATCCGCGGCCTTGGCTTCCGCCATTCCAAAAAGGGCCGCGTCATCTTCCGCGACTTCTCCGCGCGCCTCCCGCGCGGCGCGGTCACGGCCGTCGTCGGCGCCAACGGCGCGGGCAAGACGACCCTCGCGCGGCTCCTCTGCGGTCTGGCCAAGCCCCAGGCCGGCGAGATCCTCCACGAGGGGCGCGCCCTCCGCCGCCGCGACGTCCGCGCGCACGCCGCCTTCGTCATGCAGCAGATGGATATCCAGCTCTTCATGCGCACCGTCCGCGAGGAACTGCTCTTCTCCGCGCCGCGCGCGGTGCCCCGCGCCGACCGCGAGGCCGAGGCCGAGCGCCTGCTGGGCGTCTTCGGCCTGGCGCATTTGGCCGGGCGCCACCCGCAATCCCTCTCCGGCGGCGAGAAGCAGCGCCTCGTCGTCGCCTGCGCGCTGATGAAGCGCCCCGCGCTGCTGATCCTGGACGAGCCCACCAGCGGGCTCGACGGCCGCAACATGCGCGTCATCGCCGCGCAGCTGGCGCAGTTCGCCCTCGACGGCGGCGCGGCCCTGCTCATCACCCATGACCTTGAACTGTTGGAACTGGTGGCCCAGTGCCAACTCCGCATCGAAAGGAACGAAACCCCATGAAAACGCTCGTCGTCTACTCCACCGCCACCGGCAACACCCGCAAGGTCGCCGAGGCCATCGCCGCCGCCCTCCCCGGCGCCGAACTCCACGACGTCAAGACCGCGCCCGCGCCCGACGCCTACGACTTCGTCGCCATGGGCTTCTGGGTCGACAAGGGCGGCCCCAACAAAGAGGCCGCCGACTACATGAAGACCATCCGCGGCAAGAAGGTCTTCACCTTCTTCACCCTCGGCGCCAACCCCGACTCCGCGCACGCGCGCTCCTGCGCCGAGGCCGCCCCCAAGGCCTATGGCGAGGGCACCGAGCAGGTCGCCGCCTTCTGGTGCCAGGGCGCCATCGCCCCCAATCTCATCGCATGGATGCGCAAGATGCCCGCCGGCAACCCCCACGCCCCGACCCCCGAGGCCGAGAAGCGCTGGGCCGAGGCCGCCAAGCATCCCGACGAAACCGATCTCCAGCACGCCGCGCAGGCCGCCGCCGAGGCGCTCGCCAAGGCCCAGGCCTGAGTTCACACACACCAACAAAAGGAAACATCCGCCATGGACACACACCTCAGACACACCAAACGCCACGCGGGCTTCACGCTCGTCGAGCTCCTCGTGGTCGTCGCCATCATCGCCGTCATCGGCGCCGGCGTCGCGGTCACCTACCGCAACCTCGACGACCGCGCCAAGACGGCGATGGAGATGAACGACTGCTCCACCCTCATGACCGTCATCGGCCACTGGAGCGCCATCAACGACGGCGCCCTCATCAACAAGCTCGACTCCCTCATCGACACCGAGGGCCACATGTACCACAACATGCCCTCGTCCATGGGGTCGATGAACCTGACGAACGTCACCCCGATGTCGAGCTCCGGCATGGGCCTCACCGGGCCCGTCGGCTACACCTGCATGGCCCAGCCCGCCCCCGACGAGGTCATCGAGGCGCTCGCGAACTCCGGCCTCACGCAGGCCTACCTCCACCGCGTGGACGCCACCGACGCCAACGACTCCACCTTCGAGATGACCGGGATGATGCAGGGCGACATGGACACCTCCGAGACGCTCTGCTCCCTCGCCAGCCAGGCGGACACCGCCGAGGCGGCCACCGCCAACGAGTTGGTGAGCCAGGCCGAGACCCTTCGCGCGGAGTTGCAGGCGCAGCTGGACGACAGCACGACGTATCCCTCCCCCTCCGTCGTTTTCACCCCCAGCGAGGGCTCCGCGCAGACCTTCACGGACATGGCGTCGCTCAACACCGCCATCCAGGAGGCGCAGGCCATCGTGGACGGCGGCAACCGCCTCAACGAGCTCTGCTTCATCTACCCGGGCGGCGGCGCGCAGATGATGGGGGCGACCATGCCGATGAACCTCACCGACGAGATCATCTCCAACTGCGGCCTCACCAACGACGAGGTGGCCCTCCCCACCCAGTCCAATGACCAGAACGTCACCGAAGGCCGCCGCTACTACCTCGTGGTGATGGGCCTGGGGCGCTTCAGCTCCATCTACAGCGGCAAGGCCGTCCGCGTGGACACTCCCGCCTACGGCAAGCGCCAGGAGCAGAACAACACGGTCTACAACCGCTACCTCGTCGTCATCAAGGTGCCCACCTCCGGCTATAACTCCATGACCGGCGCGGGCGACGACACCTGCTCCGTGGCCGCCGTGCTCACGCCCCAGGGCTACACCGTCGCCTCCCTGCGCGACAACTACATCTCCGACACCGCGAAGATGAAGGACTGAGGAGCCCCGCCTTGAGGACGGCCATGCCCAACCCCCGACGCCCGCGCCGCGGTTTCACCCTCGTGGAGCTGCTCACGGTCATCGCCATCGTGGCGGTGGTGGGGGCGGGCGTGGCCGTCACCTATGGTCGCGAGACCCTCGTGCGGGCGAGGCGCCAGATGACCTTGGCCGAGATGGGCCGCATCCGCGACGCCTTCGCCCGCTTCCACGCCGACAACGCCCCGCGCCTTCTCTCTGGCGTCCATGCGCCAAACGACAGCGAGGTGTTCCCCTCGTCGGACTTCCGCCTCACCTTTTCGGGCGGCGACCGCCCCGACGCGGGCGACCGCACCTACGGCATGCTCGAGTTCTACGAGCGCTACGGTCTCTGGCCGCTTCTCCAGCCCTCCGTCGCCGAGGACGGCGAGCGGCTGGAAGACGCCGACTTCGTCGTCTTCGGCGAGCCCGACCCCCTCACCGGCGAGGGCTGGCACGGCCCCTACGCCGACGCCCCCAGCCGCGTGGCCTGCGTGGCCGACGGCGCCTACGGCACGCTCACCCCCGCCGGCGACGGCGCGAGCGACCCCGTCTTCCCCCAGATCGCCACCCGTTGGGATGGCTTCTACCGCGTCCTCTACCTCGAGCACTGCAAGGACGAGGCCGACCTCACTCAACCCATCTACCGCCGCCTCTTCCTCGTCTGCGCCGAAAACCCCGAGGATTGGGACGACTTCGACGACGAGGAACTCGGCACCCTCACCGGCAACCGCCGCCTCGGCGCCGACTCCGGCCCCCTCGACCTCGCCACCGGCGCGCTCCGCCCGCGCGACGACGCCCGCGGCCTGACCTTTGTGGAGCTGCTCAACCTCGACATTTGGAGGACGCCGTGACGCGCCGCGGCATGACGCTCGTCGAGCTGCTTGTCGTCCTCGCCATCCTGGCGGGGCTGACGGCGGCGGTGATGGCCGGCGCGGCGGCGACCCGGGAGAAGGCGCGCTACGACCGCACCGCGCGCGACGCCGCGGCGATGGCCGAGGCGCTCACCCGCGCCGACGGCCTCTCGCTCGTCTCCGATCTTGGCCTCGCGCCGGATTCCGCCGAGGCGCTCTGCCTGCTCTTCGGCGCGCGCCTGCCCGCCGAGACCGTGACGCCAGACCCGGAAAACCCCGGCGGGACCGTCACCTCCGTCGCCGTCCTCGACGTCCCCGCGTGGGCCCTCCGCGCCGCGCCGCTCATCCCCGCCGCGACCACCCCGGCCTACTCGGCCGCGGAGATCGCCGCCGCCGACGCCGCGGCCATCACCAACCGTTTCGCCGCCGTCACCCTCGGTGCGGGCTGGCGCGGGCCCTACTGCGCCGGCGACGCCCTGGCCGCCGACGATTCCGACCCGGACAACCCCATCCCGTATGTCGTCGACGGCTTCGGCGGGCCGTGGGAGTTCGACGGCGAGACGCTCGTCTCCCGCGGCCGCGACCGCATGGACGACGCGCTCCGCGCGGCCCAGGACGCCATCGACTGGCGCGACCGCGACCGAACGTTCGCCGTCCCCGCGCCCGCGCCCACCCTTTCGCTCACCGTCGAGGCCGAGGGCGGCGCCGCCGTCCAGCTGCTGCACGTCTTCGTCCATCAGCCGGCGCTGACGGTGGGCGCGACTTCGGCCTCGGTGGGGCTGGCCTGCCGTTATTACCGTTTCGAGAACGCCGACTCCGTGCTCCTCTCCGAGGGGCTCACCGTGGGCGAGCGGGTCGTCTTCGCCCTGGCCGAGACCGCCTCCGGCGCGCAATCGGCCCCCGCGCGGCGCGTGCTCCTCCGCCCCGGCGCCAACACTGTCAATCTCAGCCTCCACCCCGCCACCGCCTATCCCACCCCGACCCCCTGACCATGCGCAAGACCAAACCCTCCAAAACGCCCGCCGTCCTCATCCATGATGGGGCGCGGTGGCTGCTCCCCGGGGAGCCCGGGCGCGCCGTCGCCGCCCCGCCCGACGCCCCGCCCCCGGCGCTGCTCGCCGCCGTCTCGGGCCACGCCTCCCTCCGTTTCCTGCTCGCCGGCGAGGTGCGCCGCGTCGACGCCGCCCTCCCCCCCGGCGCCCGCTGGGCCGAGGCGCAGGCGCTCGTGGCGCAGGAGGCCGCCGACCAGACGGGCGCCGACCCGGCGACGCTTCTTTGCGCGGGCCAGGCCTACGGCGAGGGGCGCGCCGCGGCCCTGCTGGCGGGCGTCTTCCCCATGGGGCGCGCCGAGGCGCTCCGCGCAGCCGCCGAGGGCGCGGGGCTGCGCTTCGGCGGCGTGGCGTCGCTGGAGCTGGCGTGCCTGGCGGCGTGGCGCGGACGCCCCGCCGCGGGGGGCGCCGCCGTGGCGCTGGTGGGGCAGGGGGGCACGCTCGTCGCCGCGCCCCCGCCCGCCGCGCCGGTCCCGGTGGCGGGCGGTCTGCGCCACGCCGCCGCCGACCCCGCGGTCTGGCTGGCGCGCTTCACCCAGGGCGCCCGCTTCCTGGACGCCGCCGCGCCGCTCCGCCTGGTGGTCTTCGCCGAGGCGGATCCGGGCCTGGCCGGGGCGCTCCGCGCGCAGGGCGGCTTCGCGGACGTCGCGGAGGCGCCGTGCGACGCGCTCTTCGCCGAGGCCGCGCGCCTGGCCGCCGAGGCCCGGCCGAACCGCCTGGGCGGGGCCCTCCCGGTCGCGAATCCCTGGGAGCCGCGCAAACGTTTCTCCCACGGCTGGATCGTCGCGCCGTGCGCGGCGCTGCTGGCGCTGCCGTTTCTTTATGGGGGCGCGCAGGATTGGCTGATGGCCCGCGAGGAAGCGCGCTACCGCGCCGCCGCCGAGGCCTTCCTGCCGCTGGAGCGGGCCGTCAAGGCCGCCGAGGCGCGCGAGGGCGCCGCGCGGCGCGCGTTGGAGGGCGAGCGCGCGGAGCAGACGGCGTTGGCGGCGCGGCGGCGGCCGTTGGCGGCGTTCGTCCAGACGGCCTATTTCTTCTGCCGGCACGCGGGGCCGAGCGTCCGGCTGGAGGCGCTCGCCGAGCGGGATGGGCTGGTGACGGCGCGGGGCGTCTACGCGGATCCGGAGGACGGCGTGCGCCTGAACGCGGATCTGGCGGCCTTCGCGGGGCGGGAGGGGCTGCGCGTGGCGCGCACCGTCGTCTCCGAGGGCAAGGACGCCGAGGGGCTGCCGCTCTCGCGCTTCGAGATCGCCGTGGATGGGTCGCGGCTTGGGGAGGCCGGGCGATGAGGGCGTGGTTTGCGAGGACCAACAGCTGGCATTGGCTGTGCGCCGCCGTGGCGGTGAGCGCGCTTGTCTCCGCCTTCCTTTGGAAAGGCCAGATCGACCGCGTGGCCCGCGAGCGCGGCCCCGCCCGCGAGCGTCAGGCCGGCCATCTCGCCGCGCTCCGCGCGCTGAGCCCCGACCAGCCCGCCGCGCTCGACCGCCGCGCCGCCGCCCACAAGGCCGACCTCGCCGCGCTGCGGCGGGAGGTCGAGGCCGCCGGCTTCGCGCCCATCCCCGAGGGCGACGGTGCGACGCTGGCCGTCAAGAACGCCCTTGACCGCGCCCTCACCGCCCGCGGCCTGCGCATCCTCTCCAGCGCCATCTCGGTGGCGGGGGAGGAGGTGCCCCGCGCCGCCGCCAAGCCCGCCGCGCAGGCCGCCCCGCGGCGCGTCTCGGCCGACGCCTACGCCCGCGAGGTTCAGCGCGCCGCCGCGAACCTCCAGGGCGCCATGAAGGACGATTTCCTGCGCGACGCCCAGCGGAAGATCGCCCAACTCCGGGCCGCCGAGGCCCGCGAGGCCAGGCGCTCCGCCAAGCGTGCCGCCGCCGCGCCGTCCGCGCCGCAGGCCGCCCCCGCGCGTCTCTCCTTCAAGACCGAGGAGGTGGCCTACACGGTGGAGGGCGAGTTCCGCGACATGTTCCTCTTCCTGGTGGGCGAGACCTTCCGGAAGCCTTCCTATCACCTCAAGGACATCGCCGTCACGCGTCCCGAGGGGGGCGCCACGCGCATGACCTTCACGTTGCAGGCCAACCACCGATGAGCGCGGGCGAGACGTTGGACGTGGCGCGCGTGCGCCCCCCGCAGGCGGCGCTGGCCCTCCTGAACGCCCGCTCGGCGCGCGGACTGGGCGCCCTGCCCGTGGCCCTCGCGCCCGACGGCACGGTCACGGTCTGCGTGGCCGACGGCACGGACTTCGCCCTGCGCGACCGCGTGGAGCGGCTGCTGGCGGGCCATGCCGTACGCTTCGTGGAGGCGGCCGACCCGGCAGCCTTCCCCGCCGCCCTGCGCGAGAACTACCCCGACGCGGCGCTCAACGGCACGCTCGACCGCCCGGAGGAGCTCTTCGCCTATATGCTCCGCCGCGCGCTGGCCCTCAACGCCAGCGACATCCATGTCTCCCCCGACGAGGCGGGCGCGCGCATCCGCCTGCGCGTCGACGGCCGCCTGACGCCCGACCGCCGCGAACCGCCCGAGGCCGCCGCCGAGTTCGTCTCCTACATCAAGGTCTTGGCCAAGCTCGACATCGCCGAGCGCCGCGCCCCGCAGGACGGCAACATCGACTTCCCGCTCGACGGCCGCACCGTCGCCCTGCGCGTGGCCACCGTGCCCACCATCCACGGCGAGCACGTCACGCTCCGCATCCTCAGCCAGACGGCCCAGGCCAGGCAGTTGGAGCGGCTGGGGGATCTGGGGATGAACCCGGGGCAAAGTACCCTCTTCCGCCGCGCCCTGCACGCGCCCAACGGCGTGATCATCATCTCCGGCCCCACCGGCTCGGGCAAGACCACCACCCTCTACGCCGCGCTCCGCGCCCTCGCCGCCTCCGACGCGCTCCACCTGGTGAGCATCGAGGACCCCGTGGAGAAGCCCGTCGCGGGGGTGACGCAGATCAAGGTGGACGGCCGCCAGGAGCGCGTCTCCTTCGCCAAGGCCCTCCGGAGCGTCCTCCGCCATGACCCCGACGTGGTGATGATCGGCGAGATCCGCGACGGCGAGACGGCCGCCACCGCCCTGCGCTCGGCCCTCACCGGCCACCTCGTCCTCACCACCCTGCACACCAACAGCGCCCCCGCCATCCTCACCCGCCTGACCGACCTCGGCGTGCCGCCCTATCTCGTGGCCGCGACCCTCCGCCTGGCGATGGCCCAGCGCCTGGTGCGCCGCCCCTGCCCCGCCTGCATGACCTGGCGCCCCGCCACCGAGGGCGAGTGCCGCGCCTGCGGCTGGGACCCCGCCGACCCCCCGCGCCTCCCCAAGGCCAACGGCTGCGCCTACTGCGGCGGCACGGGCTACGCCGGGCGCACCGCCGTCTACGAGATGCTTCGGGTGGACGACGCCGTGCGCGCCGCGCTCTTGGGCGGCCGCCCGCCGACGATCGCCGACCCCGCGCTCACCCTGCGCGGCGACGGCCTGCGCAAGGCGCTCGCGGGCGAGACCACCCTGGAGGAGGTCGCCGACGTCATCGACAACGACCTGATGCCGCTATGAGCCGCTTCCGCTACGAAGGGATCCAAGGGGGACGCAGGGCCCGCGGCTTCGTGGAGGCCGAGGACGCCCCGGCGGCGCGCGCCGCCCTGCGCGCGCAGGGCGTGCTGCCCGTCGCCGTGGCCCCCGCGCCGGGACGGGCCGCCGGGCCGTGCCCGCGCGGGCCGGTGGGGCGCGCGCTGAGCCGCTGGTTCGTGGGGCGGCTGGCCGTGGAGCAGGCCTTCATGCAGCTGGTGGTGCTGCTGCGCGGCGACGTGGCGGTGGTGGAGGCGTTGGAGACGGTCGCCGAGCTCTCCGATGGTTATCTGGCGCAGGCCTTGGCCGAGACGGCGCAGGCCGTGCGCGGCGGCAGCTCCCTGGCCAAGGCGATGCGCGCGGCGATGCCGTGGGTGGGGGAGCTCTACCTGGGGCTGGTGGCGGTGGGCGAGGCCAACGGCTCCCTGCCGCGGATGTTCGATTACTGCGTGGGGCTGATGGCCAACCGCCGCAAGCTCCGGAACGAGGTCATCCGCGCGCTCACCTATCCCGCCATCGTCGTGCTTATGGGGCTGGGCGTGGGGTGGTACGTCAGCGCCGTGGCCATCCCGCAGATCGTCTCCGTGATGGGCGACCCGGGGCGCCTCCCGCCCATCACCCGCTCCCTGCTCACCACCAGCGAGTGGGTGCGGAGCGACGGTTATTGGCTTATCCTCGGCCCTGTGCTTTTCGCCGCGGCCTTGGCGCTGCTGCGGCGCCTGCCGGCCCTGGGCCTTCTCTTCGACCGCGTGGGGCTGGCGCTCCCGCTCTTCGGCAAGGTGGCGCGCTTCTCCGGCAACGCCCTCTTCAACCACACCCTCGCCCTGCTCATCGAGAGTGGTATCTCGGTGGTGGAGTCGCTGGCGCTCATCCGCGGCACGCTGGCCAACGCCTTCTACCGCAGGCAGGTCGCCGCCGCCCGCGCGAGCGTCCTCGCCGGCAAGCCGCTTTCCGAGGGGCTCGCCGCCACCGCCCTCGGCCGCCTCTCCCCGCTCTCCAAGGCGCTCGTGCGCGTGGGCGAGAGCTCCGGCAACCTCGCCGACGGCCTGCGCTACGCCGGCGATTACTACGCACAGGCGCTGGCCCGCCGCCTGGATCTCCTGGGCAAGCTCGTCGAGCCCGCGCTCGTCATCGTCGTCGGCGGCATGGTCGCCTATGTCTACGTCGCCTTTTTCATGGGCATGGCGGCCATGAACGCCGCCGCAAGCTGAAAGGAAATCCCCCGTGAGACGCCTCCCCCTGACGCCCTGCCTTCTTCTCCTCGCCGCCTCGGCCGCCGCCGCGATCCCGCTCTCCGAGCCGCCGCAGAAACTGCGTGACGCGGAGGGCAACCCGGAGGTGGGGCTGGTCGACCCCTTCGTCCCGCGCGGCTCCGGCGAGGACCCGGCCGCGTCCGGCGACGGCCCCGCCCGCACCGCCGCCGGCGAGCTCCCGGAGGGCTTCCGCATCCTGGCCATCTCCGTCCCCGAGAAGGGCGAGCCCACCGCGCTCGTGAGCATGGGCGAGGACGAGGAGCCCACGCTGGTGCGCCAGGGCGACCAAGTGCGCGTGCCGCGCGGCGACCCCCGCGCCCGCCGCCGCGCCCGTGCCGCCGCGCCCGACCCCAACGCGCGCTTCACCTTCTACCTCTACGTCAAGACCATCGCCCCCACCTACATCGAGGTCTATCACTCCAAGGCCCGCCCCGACGACACGCAAATCCTCCGCTGGTAACCCGCCATGAAACGCCTCCTTCCCCTGCTGCTCGCCTGCCCGCTTCTTTTCGCGCAAGAGCCCGCCGAGCCCCGCCTCAAATCCCTCATGGTGCGCGACGCGCCGGTGGAGTACGCCATGTGGCTCCTGGGCGACGCCTGGGGCCGCCACATCGTCGTCACCGACGCCGCCAAGCGCCTCCCCGTCCGCGCCTTCCTGCAAGACATCGACTGCATGGGCGCGCTCAAGGCACTCTGCCGCGCCCATGGCCTTTGGTTCCGCGAGGATCCCGAGAGCGGCGTGATTTACGTCGAGACCCTGGAGGAATACGTCGGCAACGCCTCGCGCGACGGCCACAAGTTCGTCGAGGTCGTCACCGTCGTCTACCCCCGCGCCGAGGACGTCGCCGCCAGCCTGGAGCAGGTCTTCAACGACATGGTCGTCTACAACCCGCCCGAGGACGAGGACGGCGACCCGGCCAGCGACATCGACCGCGCCCTCGACCGCATGGATCAGCTCTCCGACCGCGCCACCATGGTCGAGGACGACGCCGCCAGCGCCTCCGGCTCCGCCTCCCGCCGCTCCAACCGCAACCGCAACCTCACCGGCCTGGACAACGTCCGCGACTATTACCGCGACATGGATCGCCTGAACCGCGACAACGCCGCCATCGTCTCCGAAGGCGCCGACGGCGCCCCGCGCGCCGCCAGCCCCAGCGTCGTCTTCGTCGCCGTCGCCCGCGACGCCAACGCCATCCTCCTGCGCTCCGCCGACCAGGCCACCCTCCGCCAGGTCCGCGAGGTCATCGCCTCGCTCGACCGCCCCAAGCCCCAGGTGCTCCTCGAGGTCCGCATCCTCGCCCTCGACGTCTCCGACGAGGAGGACCGCCAGCTCGACGTCCTCTTCGGCTCCGACGGCGGCAGCCCCCTCCAGGGCGGCTTCGTCGGCGGCTACGACAACGGCCCCGTCGGCGGGCTCACCTCCGCCATGAACGCCTTGGGCACCTTCGACGCCAACGCCGCCGCCGTCCAATACCTTTCCGAGAACCTCTCCCTCCGCCTCAAGTGGCTCGACGAGCGCGGCAAGGTCCGCCGCCTCGCCACCCCCAACCTCATGGTCTCCGACTACGAGGCCAGCCGCATCTTCGTCGGCAAGGAGACCTCCATCATCCTCAGCGTCGAGACCTCCACCACCTTCACCGGCACCGAGACCGCCACCCCCACCACCTCCACCACCGCCGACATCGACCGCACCGACATCGGCACCACCCTCGTCATCACCCCCAAGATCCACGCCGACGGCACCTGCACCATCCGCATCCTCCAGGAGAACGCCGAGGAGGGCAACCCCAAGAACATGAGCTACGGCCCCGACCAAGAGCGCATCGAATACCAGACCACCGACGTCATCAAGCAATCCATCGTCTCCACTGTCGTCGCCAAATCCGGTCAGACCCTCGCCCTCGGCGGCCTCGTCTCCCGCACCGAGAGCGACACCAAGGCCCGCGTCCCCCTCCTGGCCGACATCCCCTGGATCGGCCCCCTCCTCTTCGAGCGCACCAACAAATCCCTCACCGTCGAGGAGCTCATCGTCCTCATCCGCCCCCACGTCATCCTCACCCCCGGCGACGCCCAGCGCGTCTCCCACGGCCTCTACCGTTCCATCGACGCCGACTCCCCCGTCGTCGGCCAGGCCCGCGACCTCACCGCGCCCGCGCCCGACGGCGGCGGCGCCCTGCTCCGCCCCCTCGCCCAGCCGGAGGCCCGGTGAGATGGCCGACGCCTCCCTGGAGCCGCTCTTCGCCCTGATGGCCGAGGCCGGCGCCTCCGACCTCCACTGGTGCGAGGGCGACGTCCCCCGCCTTCGCGTCAACGGCTTCCTCCGCGCCGCCGAGCCGCCCGAGGCCCTCCGCGGCCTCGCCTTCGCCGACCTCACCGCCCGGCTCATCGGGCGCGACGCCTTCGCGCGCTTCGCCGAGCGCCACGAGTTCGATGGCGCGGCCACCGTCCTCGGGGGCCGCCGCGTCCGCGTCAACGTCTACCTCAAGCGCGGCCGCGTCGCCTGGGCCGTCCGCCTGCTCCCCGAGCGCTTCCTCACCTTCGAGGAGCTGGGGCTGCCCCTCCCCTTCCTCCGCTCCGTCGCCGAGATGCGCCAAGGGCTCGTCCTCGTCACCGGCGCCACCGGCAGCGGCAAGACCACCACCCTCGCCTCCATTCTCCACCAGATCAACCTCCGCCGCCACGAGCACATCCTCACCATCGAGGACCCCATCGAATACGTCCACGAAAGCGCCGCCTGCCTCGTCTCCCAGCGCGAGGTCGGCCACGACACCGAAGGTTTCCACGAGGCCCTCCGCTCGGCCCTCCGCGAAGACCCCGACATCGTCCTCCTCGGCGAGATGCGCGACCGCGTCAGCATGGACGCCGCCCTCACCCTCGCCGAGACCGGCCACCTCACCTTCGCCACCCTCCACACCGCCGGCGCCGTCGAGACCATCACCCGCGTCATCTCCGCCTTCGAGCCCGCCGAGCAGGGCCAGATCCGCGAACGCCTCGCCGCCAACCTCAAGGTCGTCCTCACCCAGCGCCTCGTCCCCTGGACCAACCGCGCCGGGCGCTCCCTCTGTGCCGAGATCCTCGTCTCCACCCCCGCCGTCCGCGCCCTCGTCCGCGACGGCAAGGAGCGTCAGCTCCCCTCCCTCCTCGAGACCGGCGCCGCCCAAGGCATGGCCACCCTCAACGCCTCCCTCGCCCAGCTCGTCCACCGCCGCATCGTCACCCCCGCCGAGGCCGCCCTCCACACCCCCGACCCACAGGCCCTCCTCCGCCTTCTCTGACGCCTTCGCCCCGCCCGGGCGCGTTTTGGTATGATGACCGCAGGCCGAGGGGCCGGAAAGGAGCGTCAGCCATGGTGCCACAGTGGTTCATCGAGGAAAAACGCGACGGGCGGGAGCACGCGGAGGCGGATCTGCGGGAGTGGGTGCGGGGGGTGGCGGATGGGAGCCTGCCGGATTACCAGGTGGCGGCCTGGCTGATGGCGGCCTACCTGCGGGGGCTCTCCGAGGCGGAGACGGCGACGCTGACCGACGCGATGATGCGCTCGGGGCGTTGCCTGACGTGGGAGGGGCTCGGCAGGCCGACGGCCGACAAGCATTCGACGGGCGGGGTGGGGGACAAGATCTCGCTGCCCCTGGCGCCGGTCTGCGCCGCGCTGGGCCTGGCGGTGCCGATGGTCTCGGGGCGCGGGCTGGGGCTGACGGGCGGGACGCTCGACAAGCTGGAGAGCATCCCCGGCTTTAACGTCCGCCTGGGGGTGGGGGACTTCCGCCGGATCGTGGGGGAGGTGGGGTGCTGCCTGATCGGGCAGACCGACGACCTGGCCCCCGCCGACCGCCGGCTCTACGCGCTGCGCGACGTGACGGCCACGGTGCCGAGCGTGCCGCTGATCGTGGCCTCCATCATGAGCAAGAAGCTGGCGGAGGGGGCGGGGACGCTGCTTTTCGACGTGAAGTTCGGCAGCGGCGCCTTCATGGGCTCGCTGGCCGAGGCGCGGGTCTTGGCCGAGGCGCTGATCGCCACGGGGCGGCGGCTGGGGCGGCGGTGCCGGGCCTTGCTGACGGACATGGATCAGCCGTTGGGGCGGACGGTGGGGAACGCGCTGGAGGTGCGCGAGGCGCTGGAGGTGTTGGCGGGCGGCGGCCCGTGGGACGTGCGGGCGCTGACCGTCGAGGAGGCGGCGCACCTGGCGCAGGCGGCGGGCCTCTTCGGGGACCTCGCGGCGGCGCGCGCCGCCGCCGAGCGGGCGTTGGACGGCGGCGAGGCGATGGAATGTTTCCGCGCGATGGCCCAGGCACAGGGCGCGCGCCTGGGCGAGCCGCTGCCGGAGGCCCGGGCGCGGGTGGCGGTGCCGGCGCCGCGCGCCGGGTGGGTGGCGCACGTGGACGCCAAGGCCATCGGCCGCGTGGCGCTGGAGCTGGGCGCGGGGCGGCGCGCGGCGGAGGAGACGCCCGACCCGGCGGCGGGGGTGGACGCGCTGCTCCAGCAGGGGGAGCGGGTGGAGGCGGGCGCGCCGCTGTGCGTGCTGTGCGCGGGGTCGGGGGAACGGGCGGCGGCGTTGGTTCGGACGGCCGCGGCGGCGTTCCGGCTGGAGCAGGCGCCGCCGCCCAGACGCGCGCTGGTGGCGGGGACGCTGGGCGCGTGAGGGCGGCGTTGTGGTAGAATGTCGCGGTTTTCGAAGCAAACGGAAAGAAGGGACGCATGAAGGATTCCAAGGCCAAGGCCGATTTCGCCGCGCTGCTGGCGGCGGGTGGGATGGATTACCGCCGGGGCTTCGACCCGGGCGAGGAGGTGCGCGCGACCGTGGTCTCCACGAAGGGCCAGTATGTGGTGCTCGACGTGGGGGCGAAGGACGAGGGCGTGGTGCCGAAGGAGGAGTTCGTCCTGGAGGATGGCACGCTGCGGGCGCAGGAGGGGGAGCGCGTGACGGTGTGGTTCGCGGGCATGCGGCAGGGCAACCTGCTCTTCACGGCCCGCAACAAGGCCACGGGGCGCGGCGACGCGGCGCTGCGCCAGGCCTTCGAGGCGGGCACGCCCATCGACGGGCTGGTGAAGGCCGAGGTGAAGGGCGGCTATGAGGTGGAGGTGGCCGGCCAGCGGGCCTTCTGCCCCTATTCGCAGATGGAGCTGCACCGCGCCAAGGAGCCGGCGGAGTTCGTCGGCACCAAGCAGACGTTTTTGATCTCGGAGTGCGGCGAGGACGAGCGCGGCGCCAACCTGGTCGTCTCGCGGCGCGCGTTCCTGGAGCGCGAGCGCTCGGCGCAGAAGGCCGACCTGCTGGCCGACCTGGCCGAGGGGCAGACGCGCGAGGGGACGGTGACGCGCGTGATGGATTTCGGCGCCTTCGTGGATCTGGGCGGCGCGGAGGGCCTGGTGCCCGTGCGCGAGCTGTCGTGGGAGCGCGGGGCGAAGGCCGAGGACCTGGTGCGGCCGGGGGACACGGTGGAGGTGCTGGTGCAGCGCTTCGACCCCGTCACCGAGCGCATCACCCTCTCGCTCCGCGCGCTGCGGCAGAACCCGTGGGAGGCCTTCGCCGCGCAGTACCGCCCCGGCGACGTGCTGAACGCGAAGATCGTGCGTATCGCCACCTTCGGCGCCTTCGCCCAGCTCGCCCCGGGCGTGGATGGCCTCCTTTCCAACGGCCGCCTCGCCGCCCTCGCCAAGGGTCGCCGTATCGCCTCCGCCCACGAGGTGGTGGAGGAGGGGCAGGAGCTGGAGGTGAAGATCGACTCCATCGATGCCGACGCCCACAAGATCGCCCTCCGTCCCGTGGTCGAGGACGAGCCCCGCGCCAAGCAGGAGGCTCCCGCCAACGACCCTGACGAGGATCCCTCGGCCTGGCTCCGCGCCAACCGCGCCAAGAATGCCTCCCTCGGAAACAATCCTTTCGCCGGCCTGAACCTGTGAGGCCGACTAACCTCTATTACGATCGCGGGCGCACCTGTCTGCGCTATTGGGCGGGGGGCGCGCCGCGCGAGCGCGTGGCGCCCTTCCCCGCCGCGTTGGTAACCCTGCCGCCCGACCCGGAGGCGGAGGTGACGCCGCGTGCGCTCGCCACGCCGGCGGAGGCGCTCTTCCAGATGTTCCGGGGCATCCCGTTGCGTCCCGAGGGGGCGTGGTCGCTCGTGGAAGGCACCTTCCCTCCGCTTTGGCGGGAGGCCTTCGGCCACTTCCTGCGGATGGTGCGCCAACCGCCGGAGGCGCGGTGGTGCGTGCGCGGTGAGCCGGGCTGGTTCCTCCAGTTCGGTCTGCGCGAGGCCGACGGCGCCTACACGTTGGGCGCCTTCGTGTTGCCCTGCGGCAAACCGGCCGTGCTGACCTTCCGCGCGGAGGATCTCATCGAGGCTCTGCCGCCGCCGCGCTTCTTCGCGGTGATGGACATCCGCTCGGAGGCGGACGGGCTGGAGGCGCGGGAGGACGAGGCCTGGCCGTGGGACACGCGCGTGCGTCTGCCCATCGCCTCGCCGGGTGCGGCAATCGTGCGGCTGCGGCCGCGTTTCGGCTGACGGAGACGACAGATGAAGGCTTGGGCGCGTTGGGTGATGGCAGTGGCGATGATGGCAGTCGCGGCGCTCGGCGCGGCTCACCAAGCGGTAACCGTTCGGGCGCACCCGTGGCTGACGCGCGGCGTCGGCCGCGAAAGCCTCGCCGGTCTGCGCTTCTGGGGCGAGCAGGGCGCCTGGGGCGGCGGCCTTCGCACCGTAACCTTCACCATCCGTTACGAGGGCTGCGACCGCGCCGACCTGGGCGATTTCCACCTCTGGCGAATGCCCTTCAACTGCAATTACGCCTTCTATGAGCCCCGCGCCGTCCGTCTTGACGGCGACTATGGCACCCTCACCGAGACCTCCACGGGCGACGGCGCCCTCACTCTCACCTTCGCCGGCCGAACCAGCGGTGTCGCCGAAGGCTCGCCCGACTGGTTCTACCCACACACCCCCGGCCGCGTGGAGAGCGACTACCTCTGGCTGACCGCCGACCTCGCCGCCGACCTCCCCTCCACCGCCCGCATTTGGGTGGATGTCGCCTCCGACCAAGTCGCCATCGGCGGCTGCGTCTACGCCGTCACCAACGGCGTCGCCCAAGCCCCCCACCGCGTCTATCCCTTCACCCACCGCGTCCTCGCCTACCTCCGCTCCGACTACGTCAAAGGCACCACCCGCCCCAACGGACGCTACAACAGCTCCGACATCCTCGACGACGCTCCCGACAAACGCCTCGCCAACCTCACCGACATCGCCCTCTCCACCGTCAAAGTCGTCTACCAAAGCGACACCGACACCTTCGGCCTCCGCACCGGCCCCATCGCCCCCGACTACTACGACACCGCTCTCCGCCGCGTCCTCGCCTTCCGCGGCGCCCACCCCCACCTCCGCGTCTTCGCCAGTCTCGACAAAGGCGCTTGGATGAGCTGCCATTCCGACTCCTCCCGCGGCGGCGCCCATAACGCCTTCGCCCTCGGCCACGCCGCCGGCGACCGCTACCGCGCCCAATTCGTCCAAGCCATCGTCGCCATGATGGAGGAATACGGCCTCGACGGCCTGGACATCGACTGGGAGTACCCCAACATCAACCCCGACAGCACCCCCATCGCCAACGGCGAATACGAGAAATACGGCCTCCTCATGCGCGACCTCGCGGAGGCCTTCTTCGACCGCGGCTGGGAACTCTCCATGTGCATCAACCAGAACGGCTGGCAAATCCCCGGCGGCGAGGTCTGCGCCGCCGCCGATTTCGTCAACTCCATGGCCTACGGCCCCTGGCCCGCCTTCCACGGCAACGGCGTCATGACCCAGGCCATCAACCAATGCCTCAGCCGAAACATTCCCCGCCGCCGCGTCATCGTCGGCCAATCCATGTACGCCAACGCCTCCTACCACCTCGGCTGGGGCGAACTCCGCAACCGCCTCAGCGCGCTTCCTTACTTCGACCTCTGTGACGCCGACACCATCTGGGAAAGCTGGGCCTACAACGGCAAGAGCGGCGCCTACATGAACTTCACCGGCCCCACCACCTACCGCGCCAAATGCAACCGCGCCAAACAGGAAGGCTTCGGCGGCGTCATGAGCTGGTGCTACTACGGCGACGCCACCTGGGACGCCTCCCTCGCCCTCCACCAAGCCCAAACCATCTGGCCCCACGACGCCTGGCCCGAGCCCCCGCGCGCCGACGACGGCTTCGCCCTCCTCGACAGCGAGGAAGACTGGTTCTGGCTCCAAGAGCACCCCGGCACCGACGCCCGCCTCATCGCCGACATCACCCTCACCCACGACCCCCTCCCCATCGACACCTTCGCCCACACCCTCGACGGTGCCGGCCACACCCTCACCCTCGCCCCCGACACCTGGGTCGCCGACTTCGGCGACGCCGCCCTCATCCGCACCCTCTCCGGCACCGTCCGCGACCTCACCATCGTCCTCCAAGGCCGCGTCGTCTCCGTCGCCGACCGCGCCAACGACACCACCGTCTCCGACGCCTCCACCCTCGTCGGCACCCCGCATGCCGCGTTGCTGGCCGGCGCCTTGGCGGGCGCCACCCTGGAGCGCGTCACCCTCCGCGTCGAGGCCGGCGCCGAGATCCAAGGCGCCGGCCAGACCGCCGTCGCCGCCGCCAATCTGTATGCCGAGACCCCCGCCGCCAACGTCCTCCGGGACGTCCGCGCCGAGATCGCCGGGGTCGTCCGCAACAACGCCACCACCTCCTCCGGCGCCGCCTTCCACCCCGTGAACACCCTCGTCGGCGGGCTGGTCGGCTGGGTCGGCGGCCCCGCCCAGGGCGGCAATGTCCTCGAACGCTGCGCCGTCAGCCTCGCCCCGACCGCCCGCGTCGCCAACGAGACCGGCGAGCAGGACGCCGCGGGCGGCGCCGTGGGGCACCTCCACAACAAAGCCGACCCGCGCATCGTCGGGCTCGACGTCCGCTGGGCCGACGGCGCCGAGGTCGTCGGGCGCGCCGTCACCGAGTGCTCGCCCATGCCGTGGTGCGCCACCTATTACGCGCGTGAGCTCCCCGCCGGGTCGGTCGGGGGCCGCGTCATTCCCGCGCCGGGGGCGGAGGGGGCCTTCCGCGCGCGCTGGCCGACCTATTGGCTGGAGCCCTTCGCGCCCTTCGGCAGGCCGGGCTTCGGTTTATTCCTGCGCTGAGTCCTCGTCCCCGTCCTCCCGCCAATGGCCGGGGACCCAGGTGCGGGAAACGATGTTGCCCGCGCCGTCGCGGGCATAGCGCCAATGGCCCTTCACCCACACACGCCCCGGCGTCTCGTCCCGGCGCGCCCCTTGTTCCTGCTTGGGGGCGCCGCGGATGGCGATAGGGAGCGGCAGGGCCTTGCGGGCCGCCGGGCGGACGGGGGCTGGGCGGGCGCGCGGGGCGGGTGGGACCGCGCCGAAGGCGACGACGCCGCCCGCGGGCGAGACGAAGGCCGAGCCGCCGCCCCAAGGGCGCGTGTAGACCTCCCACCCGAACCACGGGGGCCGATAGGCCGTGCCGCCGCGCCAGTGGATCACGGGCGGCGGGGGCGGGGGCTGGCGGAGCCGCCCGCGCACGGGGTGCTGACGGGGGCGCGCGGGGGCCGTCAGCGCCGCGCCCATCGCCAATGCCAGCAGAAGCCATCGTCTTGTCATCGCCGCGTTCCTTTCGCCGCCATTCTAACACATCGCGCCCTCTGCGCGGCGCATCGAGACGGAAAAGCCCCGCCTTACGAAAAGGCGGGGCTGCTTTTCGCCGACCGTCGGGGCTCAGGCGGCGCGGCGGCGCAGAGCGAGAGCAGGAAGGCAAGCGAACGTTTCATCTGCCGAATCCCGGGTTGTGGCAATCTAGAACGTATCCACTCTATCACCTTTTGTCGCCGCAACCCGCGTTGGGGGGGCGGGTTTTGCGCGTGGGGGGGCGTTTTTGGTATTGTGGGGGGGCTTATGAAGGAAGCAGGAAGGACAAGGCGTCTGATGAGGCCGTTGCTGATTGTGATGAGCGCGCCCAGCGGGGCGGGCAAGAGTACGCTTTGCGATCTGCTGTTGCAGGAGTTCCCAGAGATCACCTATTCCGTCTCGTGCACGACGCGCGCGCCGCGCGGGGAGGAGGAGGAGGGGGCGGATTACTTCTTCCTGTCGCAGGAGGAGTTCGACCGGCACGTGCGCGAGGGCCTGTTGCTGGAGCACGCGGAGGTCCATGGGAACCGCTACGGGACGCCCGCCGCGCCGGTCCGGGAGGCCATCGCCGAGGGGCAGAGCGTGCTGATGGACATCGACGTGGTGGGGGCGGCCTCGGTGCGCGCCTACGTGGCGGGCCTGCCGGCGGGGGACCCGTTGCGGGAGGGCTTCGTGGACATCTTCGTGGAGCCGCCGAGCCTGGAGGAGCTGCGCCGGCGGCTGGAGGGGCGCGGGGAGGACGCGCCCGAGAGCATCGAGCTGCGCCTGCGCAACGCGGCGGGGGAGCTGGCGCGGGCGGGCGAGTTCATGTACCGGGTGGTGAACGACGACCTGCGCCAGGCGTATCTGCGCCTGCGCGACATCGTCCTGCTGCGGGGGGGCGCGCTGTGAGCGTGCGGGTGGCGTTGGGCGTGACGGGGGCGATCGCGTGCTACAAGGTGTGCGCGCTGACGCGCCTGATGGTGCGCGAGGGGTGGGAGGTGCGCGTGGCGGCGACGCCGCGGGCACTGGACTTCGTGGGGGAGATCACGTGGCGGACGCTGTCGCAGCACGCGGTGGAGACGGACGCCTTCGCGCCGCGGGAGGATTGGCGGCCGCGGCACATCGAGCTGGCCGCGTGGTGCGACCTTTTCGTGGTGGCGCCGTGCTCGGCGAACACCTTGGCGAAGCTGGCGCATGGCTTGGCGGACAATCTGCTGACGCAGGCGGCGTTGGCGTGCGAGCGTCCCTTGGTCGTCGCGCCGGCGATGAACGCGGCGATGTGGGCGAACGCGGCGACCCAGGCGAACGCGGAGGCGCTGAAGGCGCGCGGCGCGCGCCTGCTGGATCCCGAGGCGGGCGAGTTGGCCTGCGGGGTGCGGGGCACGGGGCGCCTGCCGGAGCCGGAGGTGCTGATGGCGGCCCTGCGGCGGATCGCGGGGGAGACGGCGCGATGAAGTGCGAGCTCTGCCATCGGAACGACGCGGAGACGGTGCTTTACCGGACGGGCAAAAAGGGCCGCCGGGAGGAGCTTTACGTCTGCCGGGCGTGCGCGGAGCGCGAGCGGGCCTTCGGCCAGGAGCGCGGGGTGCAGGTGGCGGCGGTGGAGACCGACGGCCTGCCGGGCGGCGGGGACGCGGAGGGGAACGGCCCGGGGGGGATCGCGCCGCAGGAGCTGCTGGGGCGCCTGGGGGAGCTTTTCGGGGCGCTTTCGCAGCGGTTGGGCGAGGAGGGCGACGGCGAGACGCGCTGCCCGGGGTGCGGGATGACGTTGGCGGATTTCCGCGCGCAGGGGATGCTGGGGTGCCCCAAGTGCCTCAAGGCCTTCCCGAAGGCGTTGCGCGCGCTCTTGGACGAGACGCAGCAGTGCCATGCCTATCGCGGGGACGCGTTGCCGGGGCAGGCGCGGGCGGAGACGCTGCGCGACCTGCGCCGGCGCCTGGACGAGGCCGTGGCGCGCGAGGATTACCGGGAGGCCAAGCGCTTGCGCGAGGCCATCCGCGAATTGACGGGGGAAGGGGGCGGCGATGGCGCGTAAGCCCGTGGGCGAGGCCAACCTGGGGCTCTTCTGCACGAAGACGCAGCTCTCGCTGGTGCGCAACGTCCGGGGGGCGGTCTTCCCGGGGCGGATGGCCACGCGGCCGGCGAAGGCGCTGGGGATCCATCTGGGCGAGGCGCTGCGCCGGGCCGCGGAGGCGCGGGGGATGCGCGCGGAGGACGTGACGGACGACGACGACCTGACGGAGATCGGGGCGATCTACCACGGCATGACGGCGCGCGAGCATCGTCCGCCGGGCTACCGCTTGGTGCGCCTGGACGACGCGCAGGGGGAGTGGACGGTGTGGTGCGAGCTGATGAGCGCCAACCATCTGACCTTCTCGGTGGCGGGGACGGGGCTGGATTTCGTCGCGGAGGCGGAGCGTCTGCGGGCCTTCGTGGACGGGTTGGACGGGGATTTGGGGTACGCCTCGGATCCGACCCTGGGTTATCTGACGGCGCAGCCGATGTTGCTGGGCACGGGCTTCCGGATCCGCAGCATGGTCCACGTGGGCGGGCTGGCGCATTTCGGGTACCTGCGCGAGCTGTGCAACGCGGCCGATGCGAAGGGGGCGATGGTGGAGCTGGATCGCACGGACGTGACGCCGCCGGGGGCGCTGGTCATCATCTTCAACCGCTTTTCCCTGGGGTTCGGGGTGCGGGAGATCGCGGAGCGTTTCCGCGCGTTCCTGGTGCGGGTCTCGGAGCAGGAGACGGAGGCGCGGTGGCGGCTTTTCCGCGACGAGCCGTTCGTCTTCCTGGATCTGCTGACGCGGGCGAAGGCCGTGCTGAAGACGGCGTTGCTGATGAGCGAGCAGGAGGCGCTGGATTTGCTTTCCGACCTGCGCCTGGGGCTGACGACGGGGGCCATCTCGGCGCGGAAGGTGGACCCGCTGGCGCCGCATTGGTTCGACGACGCGACGGACCGCGTCTTCTTCCGCGCCCATGGCCGCGCCCTGCGCCGCAAGCACGTGCTGCCGCACGACGTGGACGCCGACCCCTCGCTGCGCGACGAGGCGCTCCGGGCCGAGTGGCTGAGGCCGTTGGCGAACTTCGCGTTTTCCCGGGAACTCATCGAAAGGGCCGACGAGCAATGAGACGCCGTTCGTTCATCCTGCTGTTGGTGGCGCTGGCCGCGGCCGCGCCGGGCGCGCTCCGCGCGGAGGACGCCACCGAGGGGCTCTCCCCCGCGCAACTGCTGGCGCAGGCGCGCGCGATGTTCCCGCGTGAGCGCATCGAGGTGACGGGCGCGCTGGTCACCGCCAAGGCCCGCGGCCTGACCGAGACGGAGCGGCCTTACGCGCTGACGCTCGATTGGGCGGGCGGCGAGCCCAAGGCCTCGTGCGCGCTCTTCCGTGCGGAGGGCGACGCGGAGCCGTTGCTGCGGGCGGAGCTGACCCGCGCGGCGGGGGCGCCGCGGCTGACGTTGATCGAGGCCGACGGCACGCGCACCGAGGGCGTGCGCCTGAACTCGCCCGTCGGCGAGAGCGACCTGACGTGGATGGATCTGGCCTTCGATTATCTGTGGTGGACGGACGTGCGGCGGCTGGACGAGGCGGAGCTGGAGGCCAAGGGCATCCCCTCGCGGCAGAACAGCCGCGCGTGCGTGGTGTTGGAGGCCAAGCCGCCCGCGCCCGTGCAGGGGCTGGCCGCCGTGCGGCTTTGGGTGGACAAGGGCTCGGGCAACCTGTTGCAGACCGAGCAGCTGGACGCGCAGGGGCGCACGACGCGCCAGATGTATGTGCAGCGGCTGGGGCGCGAGGAGGGGCGCTGGGTGCCGCGCGAGTTCCGCGTGCGCCGGTTGGGGACGGAGCGCGTGACGAAGCTGACGGTGCGTTCCATCCGTTCGGCGAGCTTCAGCACGGGGGAGGGGGCCGATGCCTGAGCCGGAGGAGCGGGCGGCGGGGCGTTTCCTGTCGCTGACGGAGACGCAGAACCGCATCGTGGCCACGTCGGTGACGTGGCTGTGCTGCGCGGTGCTGGCACTGGGGGTGGCGGCCTCGGTGTGGGTGCTGCTGCGGGGGCTGGGCTATTTCCTGCACATCGTGGGGCCGGTGATCGTGGCCTTCTTCCTGAGCCTGCTGTCGCGGCCGTGGTATGCGCGGCTGCGCCGGTGGTGCCGGGGGTGCCATCTGCCGGCGATGGTGCTGTTCTTCGTCTCCATCCTGGCGCCGCTGGCGTTGCTGCTGTGGTTCTTCGGGTCGTTCTTCTATGAGCAGGGGACGAACCTGGCGCGGGCGCTGCCGAGCGTGGTGGAGCAGGCGCGGGCGCTGCTGACGCAGTATTTCCCGGACGCGAAGGCGTTGGTGCAGGGGCTGCTGCCCAATCTGGCGGAGGTGCTTTCGGCGGATGGCTCCATCTCGTTCGCGAAGCTGGCGGAGATGGTCGGCAACATGGCCGGCACGGGCATGCACATGGGCGGGGCCGTCTTCTCGGCGGGCTCCGCCGCGGCGCTGTGGCTGCTGACCTTCTTCTATTGGGGGGCCTTCGTGATGCAGCGCCCGATGACGGGCGAGGACTTCGCGGCGCGCCTGCCGTTCCTCAGCGACCGGGGCCGTCAGACGGTGGCGCGGCATTTCCGCAACTTCAGCGACATCGTGGTCTCCTATTTCCGCGGGCAGATCATCGACGTGACGCTCCAAGGTGTGCTGTACGGGACGGGCTTCCAGCTCTGCGGCCTGCCCAACGGCTTCCTGATCGGCTTCGTGCTGGGGCTGATGAACCTGGTGCCTTACGTGGGGGCGACGCTGGGGCTGTGCGTGGCGCTGCCGGTGGCCTTCTTCCACGGCGGGCTGCTGTACACGCTGGGCATTTTCGCGGTGTATTGCTGCGTGCAGAGCTTCGACGGTTACGTCATGCAGCCTTACATCCAGGGCAACCGCATGAAGCTCTCCGCGTGGCAGATTGTCTTCGCGCTGCTTTTCTGGACGCAGCTGGGGGGCTTCCTGGGGCTCTTGCTGGCCATCCCGCTGACGGCCTTCGTGAAGGCCTCGTGGGGTGAGTGGCGCGCCTTTTCCGAACGTTTCGTCGGCGCGGACGCGCCGGCTTTGCCGGAGACCAAACCATGAGTGGGCTTCTTCTCGCGCGCGTGTTGGTGGCGGCGTTGGCGGCGGCGCTTGTGGGGCTGGGGCTTTTCCTGCTCACGGGCGCCTCGGCGCGGGCGGTGCGGGCCCTGCCGCGCGCCCGGGCGCTGGGGATGGCTTTGTCGGCGCTCTGTTGGGTTTGGGTGGCGGCGGAGCTGTTGGCGCACCCGATCGACTTCCTAGCCTTCCTCACGCCCGCGCGGATCGTCGTGGGGACGGTGGTCTGCGTGCCGCTGACGTGGGTGTTGCTGAGCAACCTGCTGTGCGCGCGCGCCGTGGGCGGGTTGCTGATGTTGTGGCCCATGCCCGTCATCCTGGCCGTTCGCGACCAGGTGACGCTGTGGCGCCTGGCGCCGGTCTCGATCGGGTATCTCAGCCTCACCTTTGGGATGTTCGTGGTCTTTTATCCGTGGATCCTGCGCGTGGCGTGCGACCGGCTGGCGGATGGCCCGTCGGCGCGGAAGGCCGCGGCGCTGGCGTTCTTGGCGATGGGCGCGCTCTCGGCGTGCGCGCTCTGCGCGTTGGGGAAGGTGGTGGGCGAATGAGCATCCTGTTCCGCTATGTGTGGCGTTCCTTCGCGGTGCCGGCGGTCATTTGCCTGGTCGGGCTTTGCGCGCTGACGCTCCTGTTCATGAGCTTTGACCTCATCGGCGCGTGCTTTGACCCCAAGGCCAACGTGACGGCGCAGGTGGCGGGCGACTTCCTCTTCGGCACGCTCTCGATGTATTTGGAGTGGCTGCTGCCCGCCGTCTTCCTGCTCTCCACGCTTTATGTGATGTGGCAGTTTTGCCGGCACAGCGAGCTGATCGCCATGCGCGCCGGCGGCATCGGCATGGGGACGATCACGGCGCCCATCGTGCTGACGGCGCTCGTGGCGGCGATCCTCTCCTTCGCCAACACCGAGTTCGTCCGCCCCGTCGCCGCCGCCCGGGCGATGGCGATCAAGGATTCCGATTTCCGCAAGACCGGCCGCGAGCCGCTTGTGGGCGCGGGGTTCTCCGCGCCCGGCAAGACGCACGTCTGGGTCATCGGGGCGCTTGACCCGACCGCGCCCGAGACGCTCACGGACGTGCGCGTGACCTTCAACCGGCCCGACGGCTCCAAGCGCGTCACCTATGCCGCGCCCCGCGCCCGTTGGCTCGACGGCGCCTGGTGGCTCCTCGACGGCGTGGCCTGCACCTATTACGATGAGCTCGACACCGTCATCGTGCCCCCCGAGGGGTGCCCGGCCGAGCTCCCCGTCAAGGCGCTTTACGAGGCCCGCGAGACCCCGCGCCAAATCCTCGTCCAAAACACCGACGCCGCGCTCGCCTCCGCCTCCGACCGGAAGGTCAGCCGCAAGATTCGCGATCAGTCGGGGCTCACCACCCGTCAGAAGCTGGAGGATTCCTACGCCACGTACAACCACTACGCCGCGCCGTTCTCCATCCTGCTGGTGACGCTGTTCGCCATCCCGGCGGGCATCGCCTCGGGGCGGCAGTCGGTCTTCCGCGGCATCCTCCTGGCGTTGGGGCTTTTCCTGTCGTACTACGCGCTCACCGCGCTCTCCATGCTTTTGGCCAACAACGACATCGTGAAGCCCGCGTTGGCCGTGGCCCTGCCCTCCGTCGTCTTCGGCGCGGCGGCCATCGTCCTTTTCCGAAGACTGCCCTGAGGAGCGCCGCCGATGCCCGAGAGCCGTGCCACGATGAGAGGGATCCCCGGCGACGCCGCGCGTCGGCGGGGGCTTCGCCGCGTGTTGGTGCCGGTGGCCTGCTTCGCGGGGGCGCTCGGGGTCGGCGCGGGGCTGCTGCTCGGTGGCGTGGGCGTGCCGTGGTGGCTGGGGGCGACGGTCTTCGCCGCGGCGCTGGGCGGCTTCGCGCTCTACCGTCGCCGCCAGCCGGCGCTGGTCTACGGTTATTTCAAGGGGGCGCGGGGCGAGGAGATGGTCGCCGGGGAGCTGGCGCACCTGCCCTCCGCGTGGACGATCTTCAACGGGCTTCTGCTGCCCGACGGCCGGGACGTCGACCACGTGGCCGTCGGCCCGCAGGGGGTCTTCGTCATCGAGACCAAGCATTGGAGCGGCGAGGTCTCCGTTGGGCGAGGCGAGATTTTGGCCAATGGGCGGCCCATCCAGCGCTCGCCCGTCGCCCAGGTGCGCCGCGCGCTGACCGCCGTCGGCGGCGCGCTGGCCGGCGCGGCCCTGCCGCCCGGCGCGCTCCATGGCGTCCTCTGCTTCGCCGGGCCGCAGTTCGCCGACGGCGCCGCCCGCGCGGATGAGGTGCTCGTGTGCTCCCACTTGGGGCTGGCCGCCGCGCTCACGTTGGGGCCGACGGTCTTGGATGCCGCGGCCATCGCCCGTTGCGTCGCCAAACTCGGCGCCCTCACGCTTACGGAAGGATTCTGACACATGAAGAAACGCCTCCTTGCCTTTGGCCTCGCGCTTTTCGCCGCCGTGTCGGGCGCCGCCGTCTCGCCCGTCGCGCCGGAGCCCGTCTACCCCGAGATCGCCCGCCGCGTCGTCCGCCAGCTCGCCTCCGCGCATCTGTCCGGGGAACGTTTCGGCGACAGGCTCTCCGCCGTCGCGTGGACCAATCTCGTCGATTCGCTGGATTTTGACCGCACGCTTCTCACCCAAGAGGATCTTCGGCGCCTCGAGCCGCTCCGCACGCAGATCGACGACCGCCTCGCGCGCGGCGACCTCGCCTTCGGCTACGACCTCATGCAGCTGATCCGGGAGCGCCTGGAGGCGCGGTGCGACTATGTGGAGGCCCTGCTCAAGGAGGAGGCGCCCTTCGACTTCTCCAAGGACGACACCTTCGTCTGGAAGCGCCGCAAGGCGGAGCGCCCCGCCGACGCCGCCGAGCAGAAGGCGCTTTGGCGCGCCGCCCTCAAGAATGAGTACCTCGCCCTGACGCTCGCCAAGGAGTTGGACGCGGAGGAGGCCGCCCAGGCCGAGAAGGAGGGCAAGCCCCAGGAAGACGAGGACGAGGGCGGGTACGAGGAGGAAAACCTGGAGGAGCCCGTCCCCGAGATCCTGGCCAAGCGTTACCGCAATCTGCGCGACGCCTTTTCCGAGATGGATTCCGAGACCGTCCTCCAGCGCATCCTTTCCGCCGTCGCGAACGCGTACGACCCGCACACCGACTATATGTCCCCGATGAACTTCGAGGACTTCAACATGGAGATGAACCTCACGCTTTGCGGGATCGGCGCCACGCTGCGCTACGACGACGGCGCGGTCCGCGTCATGGAGCTGATGCCCGGCGCGCCGGCCGCCAGCGACACGCGCGACATCCGCCTCCAGGAGGGCGACCTCATCATCGGCGTGGGGCAGGGGGACGGCCCGATCGAGGACATCCGCCACAAGCCGCTCATCCGCACCATCCGAAAGATCCGCGGGCCCAAGGGGACCAAGGTGGTGCTCCGCGTCATCCCCGTCTCCGACAAGACCGGCACGCGCACCAAACTCGTCGACCTCGTGCGCGACGAGATCAAGCTTGAGGAGCAGGCCGTCACCGGGCGCGTCGAACGGCTCGCGCTCCCCGCCGGGGAACGCCGCCTGGGCTATGTCCGCATCCCGGCCTTTTATGCGGGTGCGGTCGGCGGCGACGCCGGCGACGACGCCCGCTCCATGACCCGCGACCTCCTCCGTTACCTTCAGGACTTCAACCAGGAGCACGTCGACGGCCTGGTCATCGACCTCCGCAACAACGGCGGCGGCTCCCTCATGGAGGCGCTCTCCATGACCGGGCTTTTCGTCACCGGCCCCACCGTCCAGGTGCGCGACGCCCGCAACGTCCAGGTGCTCCCCAGCCGCGGCGCCGTCGCCTTCCGCAAGCCGCTGCTCGTGCTGACCAACCGCAATTCCGCCTCGGCCTCCGAGATCGTCGCCTCCGCCTTCCAGGATTACGGCCGCGCCATCATCGTCGGGGACTCCAAGAGCCACGGCAAAGGCACCGTCCAGACCGTCATGGGGCTGGGCGACAACCAGGTCTACGGCGCCGACCGCATCACCTCCGCCTGCTTCTACCGCATCAACGGCGGCACCACGCAGCTCCGGGGCGTCGTCCCCGACATCGTCCTGCCCTCCATCTACGACGCCCTCGAGTTGGGGGAGGATCAGCTTCCCGGCGCGCTGCCCTACAGCGAGGTCCCCCCCGCCTACTATGCCAAGACCGCCGACCTGGCGCCCTACCTCCCCAAACTCAAGGCCGCCTCCGACGCCCGCCTCGCCAAGGACGCCCAGTATCAGGCCTCCCAGCGGCTCATCGCCCACGTCCGCAAGGCCAACGCGGAGCAGACCGTCCCCCTCAACATCGACAAACGCCGTGAGCGGATGCGCGCCGAGCGCGCCATGCAGAAACTCCAGGACGAGGCGCTTCGGGGCGGCACCGCCAAGGCCCGCAAGGACGGCCCCACTGCCGAGAACGACCCCGTCCTCCGCGAGGCGCTCCACATCCTCTCCGATTACATCGACCTGCGCGGGGGCCCCGACCAGCCCGTCAACACCGATGGCGACCTTGGCCTGCGCCTCTTCCGCATCTTTGGCGGGCAATGACGCCGTCCCCCCAATCCCTCTGCGACACGCCGCTGCTGGACGCCATCCACGCCCCGGCCGACGTCCGTTCACTGCCGGAGGCCGAGCTCCCGCGGCTCGCCGGGGAGATCCGCGCGCGCCTCGTCTCCGTCGTCGCCAAGACCGGCGGGCACCTCGCGCCGAGCCTGGGGGTCGTCGAGCTGACCATCGCGCTCTGCCGGGTCTTTGACTTCCCCGCCGACAAGCTCGTCTGGGACGTCGGCCACCAGGCGTATGCCTGGAAGATGCTGACCGGCCGCAACCAGCGCATGGGGACGCTCCGGCGCTTCGGCGGCATCCGGGGCTTCCCCTTCCCCGCGGAATCCCCCTACGACGCCGCCGTCGGCGGCCACGCGGGCGTGGCGCTCGCCACCGCGCTCGGGTTCGCCGCCGCGCGGGACGCCCGCGGCGGCGCCGAGCATGTCATCGCCGTCGTCGGGGACGCCTCCCTGACCAACGGGATCTCCCTGGAGGCCCTCAACGCCGTCCGCCACACCACCGAGCGGCTCATCCTCGTCATCAACGACAACGGGATGAGCATCTCCCGCAACGTCGGCGCCATCGCCCGGATCTTCGCGCGCCAGCTCACCGGCCTGCGCTACAATCGCATCCGCGCCGCCGCCGAGGCCGCCGGCCACCGCCTCCGTCTGTTCCGGCTCAAGGCCGTTTACCGCGCGCTCAAAACCATCGTCAAAGGGCTGCTCCTCCGCCAACGCTCCGCGCTCTTCGAGGATCTCGGCCTCCGCTACATCGGCCCCATCGACGGCCACGACATCCCCGCGCTCTGCGACGCCCTCCGCGCCGCCGCCGAGGGGCACGTCCCCGTCGCCCTCCACATCGCCACCGTCAAGGGCAAGGGCTATCCCCCCGCCGAGCGCAACCCCTCCAAATGGCACGGCGTCGGCCCCTGGGCCGCCGACGCCGCCCCCCGCGCCGCCCGCCCCACCTGGAGCGCCGCCTTCGGCAAGGCGCTCTGCGCCCACGCCGCCGAGGACGCGCGCGTCCATGCCATCACCGCGGCCATGCGCGACGGCACCGGCCTCGACCGCTTCTTCCGCGACTTCCCCGCCCGCGCCCACGACGTCGGCATCTGCGAGGGGTACGCCCTCGCCTTCGCCGCCGGCCTCGCCGCCGCCGGCCTGCGCCCGGTCGTCGCCCTCTACTCCACCTTCGCCCAGCGCGCCGTCGACAACCTGATGCACGACGTCTGCCTGCCCAACCTCCCCGTCGTCCTCTGCCTCGACCGGGCGGGCGTCGTCGGCCCGGACGGCCCCACCCACCACGGCCTTTACGATCTGGCCATGCTGCGGGCCCTCCCCAACCTGGAGATCCACGCGCCGGGCGACGCCGCCGCGCTCGCCGCCGCGCTCGCCGAGGCCCTGCGCCGCGACGGCCCGACGGTCATCCGCTACCCGCGCGGCCCGCTCCCGGAGGCCGCGGCCCCCCGCCTCGCCGGCGCCGACCCGGAGGGGCCCGTCATCCTCGCCCTAGGGCCAACCGCCTTCTGGGCCGAGCCCGTCGCCCGGGCGCTGGGCCTTGCCTTGGAGCCGGTGTCGCGGGTCAAGCCGCTGCCCGCGCTTGTCCGCGCCCTCGCCGGGCGTCCCCTCATCACGCTTGAGGACGCCGCCGCCGAGGGCGGCTTCGGCGCCGCGGTCGCCGAGGTCCACCGCGGCCCGCTCCTCATCCTCGGCTGGCCCGACCGCTTCGTGCCCCAGGGCTCCGACGGCGAGCTCCGTGCGGCCTGCGGCCTCGATGCCCCCGGCCTGCGCCTCCGGGTCGCGGCCTTCCTCTCCTCCCTTCGCCCATGAGCGCGCGCCGCCCCATCCGCGTCCTGCCCGAGAACGTGGCCAACCAGATCGCCGCGGGCGAGGTGGTCGAGCGCCCCGCCTCCGTCGTCAAGGAACTCGTCGAGAACGCGCTCGACGCCGGCGCCACGCGCATCGACGTCTCGGTCGAGGGCGGGGGCTCCAAACGCGTCGAGGTCGGCGACAACGGCACCGGCATGGCGCGCGACGACGCCTTGGCCTGCCTGGAGCGCCAGGCCACCAGCAAGATCGCCACCGTCGGCGACATCGACCGCATCGCCACCTTCGGGTTCCGCGGCGAGGCCATCCCCTCCATCGCCAGCGTCTCGCGCTTCGCCCTGCTCACGCGCGCCCAGGGGGAGGACGCGGCCACGTCGCTCACCGTCGTCGGCGGCGCGCTCGAATGGGTCGGCGAGGCCGCCCGCCCCGTCGGCACCACCGTCACCGTCCGCGACCTCTTCTTCAACGTCCCCGCCCGCCGCAAGTTCCTCCGCGCCGCCGCCACCGAGCTCGCCAGGATCCGCCAGACGCTCACCGCCATCGCCCTCGCCAACCCCGCCGTCGCCTTCCGCCTCCGTGTCGAGGGCCGCGACCTCTTCGCGCTCCCCGAGGGGGATTCCCTGGCCGACCGCGTCCGCGCGCTGCTCGGCGAGGCCGTGGCCGACGCCCTCCTCCCGCTCGACTTCGCCCGCGAGGGCGTCGTCGTCCGCGGCTTCCTCTCCAAGCCCGACTTCACCCGCGCCGGCACGCCGGAGCAATACGTCTTCGTCAACCGCCGCCCCGCCACCGCCGCTCAAATCCAATACGCCCTCCGCGAGGCGTGGCCGTCCCGCGACCGCCGGCCGATCGCCATCCTCTTCGTCGACCTCCCCCCCGAGGAGGTCGACGTCAACGTCCATCCAGCCAAGCGCGAGGTGCGCTTCCGCCACGGCGACCGCGTCATCCGGGCCGTCCAGGCCGCCGTCTCGCTGGCCCTTGGCGCCGCCGCGCCCGCCCCGGAGGCGCCCGCCGCGCCGCCGCTCCCCCCCATCGGCGCGCTGCCGACGCCCCAGGCGCCCAAGCCGCGCCAGGACGCCTTCCCCTTCGCCCGCCCCGCGACGCTCGACCCGTATCCCGTCCTGCGCGACCAGCCCATCGTGGCGCCGCCGATCGACGACCTGCCGTCGCCTTCCCCGCCGCCGCCCCCCATGGAACTCCCGACCGCCGCCACGCTCCCTTGGAAGTGGCTGCGCGTCGCCGACATCCTGGAGCCCGGCTATTGGCTCGTGGTCACCGACCAAGGCTACGTCACCGTCGACGCCAAGGCCGCCGTCGAGCGCATCTTCTACGAACGGCTGGCCCCCGCCGCGGCGGCGCCCGCCTCCCAGCCGCTTCTCATCCCCGAGACCCTCCGTCTGCCCGTGGCCGACGCCGAGCGCGTCGCCCGCTTCCTGCCCGCCCTCAACGCCTGTGGCTTCGGCGTCGCCGCGCTCGCCAACGATACCTTCCTCGTCGACGCGCTCCCCGTCGCCCTCGCCGAGCTCCCCCCCAAGGAAATCCTGGCGGAGCTCGCCGCCGACCTGGACCAGCCCGTCCCCCGAAAAGGCTTGGACGCCTGGCGCCGCGAGGTCGTCGCCCGCGCCGCCGCGCAGGCGGCCTCCCGCGCCTTCCGCGTGGCCACCAAGGAGGCCGTCGCCTCGCTCATGGCCCAGCTGGCCCGCTGCGAATTGCCGTATGCCACGCCGCGGGGCCGCCCCGTCATGATCCTGACCACCTACCGCGAGCTTGACCGGCGCTTCCGCCGGGCCTGAGCGCCCGCGCGGCTTAGGGGGTGGGGCGGGGGAGGGCGAGGAATTGGGCGCGGAAGTCTTCGCCGCGGGCGGCCATGCCGGGATATTGGTCGAAACTGGCGCAGCCGGGGGAGAGGAGGATGGTGTCGCCGGGGGCGGCGTCGGCATAGGCGGCGCGGACGGCGGCGGCCATGTCGCCGCAGCGCTGGCAGGGGAGGATGTCGGCCCAGGCGGCGTGGAGGGCGTCCTGGGCCTGGCCGATGAGGTAGGCCTTGCGGGCGCAGGCGGCGAGCTCTTGGTCAAGGAAGTCGAGGTCGTTCTCCTTGAGCTGCCCGCCGGCGATGAGGCGGACGCCGCGGCCGACCATGCGGAGCGCGGCCTGGGTCGCGGCGAGGGAGGTACCCTTGGAGTCGTCGACGAACCGGACGCCGCCGCATTCGCCGATGGGCTGCATCCGGTGCGGGAGGGGCCGGAAGCCGGTGAGGCCGGCGGCAATCTGATCCGGGGTGAGCCCGCAGGCGTGGAGCATGGCGGCGATGAGGGCGGCGGCGGGGCCGAGGACGGGGTTGTCGAAGTAGCCGGAAAAGGGGATGCGGAGGTCTTTGTGGAGGATGGCGCCGGGCACGTGCCGCCAATCGACCCACGCCTCGCGGCCGAAGCGCTCGAGCGGGACGTCCGGGCGGATGCCCAACGGGGAGAGCCCCCACGGCAGATAGGCGCGGGCGCCGACCTCGGGGCGCTGGGCCTGGAAGATGCGGCGCTTGAGGCGGGCGTAGGCCTCGAGGGTGCCGTGGCGGTCCAGGTGGTCGGCCTGGATGTTGAGGATGGCGGCGAGGCGGGGGGCGAAGGTGCGGGTGTGCTCCATCTGGAAGGAGGAGACCTCGGTGACGGCGATGCTCCCGGCGCCGCGCCCCGGGCATTCCAGGACGCACTCGGAGAGGGGAACGCCATAGTTGCCGGCGGGCAGGGCGGGCCGGCCGGCGGCGCAGAGGGCGTCGGCCAGGCATTTGACGACGGAGCTTTTGCCTTTGCTGCCGGTGACGGCCAGGAGGTCGCCGCGCCAGTGGGCGGCGCCGAACTCAAGCTCGGAGATCAGGGAGAGGCCGCGGTCGCGGGCGGCGCGGACCCAAGGGTGGTCGGGCGGGAAGGAGGGGGAGACGATGGCGAGGTCGTAGGCGCCGTCGGGCAGGTGCTCGTGGTCGGCGTGGAGGCAGGAGACGCCTTGGGTCGAGAGCTCGGCGAGGGCGCTTGGGGCCCAGCGTTCGTCGACGACGGCGGCGCGCCCGCCGGTCTCAAGCGCGAGGCGGGCCGCGGCCTGGCCGCTCCGCCCGGCGCCGAGGATGAGGGCGTTGCGGCGCTCATAACGTGCCATGGGGGGCCGCCTCTCCTTTGAGCTGCGCGTCGAGCGCGTCGAACTCGGCCTTGGCGCCGGGGTCGAGCGTCCCATACTGCGCGCGGGCCTCGGCGAGCGCGGCGCGGGCAAGGTCGGGGTGGCCCTCGGCGGCGTGGAGGCGGGCCAGCGTGATGAGGAAGCGCGGGTCGGTGGGTTGGCCGGGGCGGAGCTCGCCGTCGAGCCGGATGGCCTGGTCAAGCTCGGCGTGGGCCTCGGCGTGGCGCCCGAGGCCGAGGAGGGCGGCCGCGGCGGTCTCGTGGGCGATGGGGAGTTTGGGGGCGAGCGCGCTGGCGCGCCGGGCGGCGTTGAGCGCGGCGGTCCAGTCGCCGCGGCGGCGGTGGGTCTCGGCGAGGTCGTTGAAGGCCTCGGGCAGGGGCGGATTCGCCCCGGGGCCGGTGGCGACGGTGAGGTAGGCGAGGGCGCGGTCGAGGTCGCCCTCGCCGAGGGCGATGGAGCCCATCACGTAGTTGGCCAAGGGGAGGGTGCGGTCGTGGAAGAGGAAGTCGCGGGCGTGCCGGGCGGCGGAGGCGCGGTCGTTGAGGCGGATGTCGAGGGCCAGGACGGTGTTGCGCAGGGCTTGGACCTCGGGCTTGAGGGCGAGGGCGCGGAGGTAGCAGGCGCGGGCCCGGGGCAGGTCGCCGTCGCGTTCGGCCAGCTGGGCGTCGATGACTTGGACGAAATAGTTCTCCTCGGTGCCGGCCGCGGTAATCAACTGGGGGCGGGTGTGGGTGCGGAGCGCCTTGAGCTCGCCGGCCTGGAGCTGGAGGGTGGCGAGCATGGCGTTGGCCTCAAGGTTCTTGGGGTCGCGCGCCAGGAAGCGGCGGAGGGCGTCGCGGGCCTTGTCGGGCTCGCCTTTCGCGGCGTGGAAGAGGGCGCGCTCGTAGGCGACCGCCACGGGGTCGCCGGCGGTCTCGGCGCGTTCGAGGAAGGATTCGGCCCCGGCGAAGTCGTTCTCCAGGATGGTCATCCGGACGAGCTCGCGGAGGTAATTGAGGCTTGCGCGGGCGTCGGTGGAGCGGGCAAGGAGGTCTTTGTAGCGGGCGATGGCCTCGCCGCGGCGGCCGGGATCCATGGCGTAGAGGGCGGCGACGGCGCCTTGGAGGGCGGTCTGCTGGCCGTCGCCGAGCATGTCCATGGCCATGTCCAGCCCGGAGAGGGCGGCGCCGATCTGCCCGCTCATGGCCCAGCTGCCGGCGATGGCGCCAAGGAGCTGCGGGGAGCGGATGTAGCCGTAGGTGCGGGCGAGGCCCAGGAGCCGGAGGCGCCGCCCGGCGAGGCGCCGGACAAGGGCCTTCATCTCTTTGTCGCACCACTCCCTGCGTTCGGGATGGAGCCCGCCGTTGACGAGCTCGAAGAGGTTGAAGAGGGCCGAGACGTTGTCCGGGTCATAGGCGTAGACCTGGTCGAAAAGGGCGTAGGCGGCCTCCTTCTCGCCGGCGTCGGCAAGGTAGAAGGCGGTGTTGTTGGCGACGAACCCGACCTGCCGCCGCACGTAGCGCGCGAAGGCGCGGACGGCCACGGAGGCGGCCTCCGGAACCTGGGCGTCGGCCTCGGGCAGGACGTCGCCCACCCGGGCGGGGACGGCGAGGGCGGCGTGCTGGGCCTCGCGCGTCAGGGCACCCTTGTAGAGGAGGCCGTCGGGCAGGGGCAGACGGTCGCCGGTGTACCACAGGTCGGGCAGGGCGAGGGTGGCGAAGCGTCCGCACGCGGCCTTGTCCGTGCGGAGCCAGTCTTGGATGAAGGGGATGAGGCCGATGTCGAGCGAGAGGAGCAGGCGGTCGCGCAGCGCCGGCGGCTCCGCGAAGGCGGGGTCGGCCTCAAGTTGTTCGCGGAGGCGCCCGCGCCCACGTTCGGAGTCTTCCGCCAATGAGAAGAGGAAGGGGCCGCCGCGCTCGGCCCGGCGCAAGGCCAGATACGGGTCGGCCACGCCGTCGACCAAAAGCCAGCCCCCCTTCGCGCAACGGTCGAGGACGGCGTCGGCGTAGGCCCGGGGGAGGGCCGCGGCCACGGCGTCGGCGCGGAGGGCCCGCACGGCGCCCCAGAGGCCGAACCCCAGGCAGACGGCGGTGCCGCCGATGGCCGCCCAGGCGACGCCCCGCCCCAACGCGCGCACGCCGACGCGCTCGCCGGCCCCGCCCTCGGCGGGCGTGCGCACGGCGATGAGAAGGGCGCCCGCGCCGCCTGTCGCGCCCACGGCCAACGCCACGAACGCCGCGGCGAGCAGGGGATAGGCCTCGCCCCACTCGGCGGCCAGGGCCGTCGGCGCGGCGGGCAGGGGCAGGAAGGCCACCGCCGCCAGCACGGCCATCGACAGGTAGGTGCCCACGACGGCCAAGGTGCGGCGGTTGGCGCCCACCGCCCCGACGACGAAGGGCGCCAAGAGGCCCGGCACCACGCCGAACAGCCCCATCAGCAGCCAAGGCCCGCGCAGCGCCTCGAGCGTGCCCATCGCCTGCGAGAGGACAAAGACCTTGAGCGCGCCGGGGAAGGGCATCGCCCCGGCCTCGGCCGCCAGCGCCGCCGCCCCGCATGCCGTCAGCGCCGCGCCCACCGCCAAGGGCAGGAACAGGCAGGTGAGGAAGGGGCGGACGCGCACGCGCTCATGCGCCGCGAAATAGCCCACCCCCAGCGCGACCGCCAAGAAGGGCGCCAGCGCCAGCTGCCACGGCGAGCCCAGCGCCATGAGGCCGATGGCGAAGGCGGCCACGGCCATGCGGCGGCGATGGCCGTCGGTCGCCGCGCTGAGCGTGAGAAGCGCCGCGGCGAGCGTCAGCGCCAAGTCGGCCGTCTGCCATTGGAAGTGGGTGCCCGCGCGGAGGAAGTCGGGCGAGAGCAGGAGGGCGAGCGCGGCCAGCGGCACGGCCACGGCGGCGGCCAGCGGCACGTGCGCCGCGGTGCGGGGCTCGGCGGCCAGCAGGCGCAGTGACCGCCGCACGACGCCGCAGAGGAGGACGACGCAGAGCGCCGCGAGGAAGGCGTTGAGCAGGTTGAAGGCCGCGGCCGTGGGCGCCACCGCCGCCAGCGCGCGGAAGAGGAACTGCGCCAGCGGGTGCGCGTTGTCCGCGCCCACCTGCCAGACGCCGAGCGTACGGGCCATCAGCGCCGCGGCCTCGCCGGGATAGACCCACGGCGTGAGGCAAGGGAGCAGGATGCACAGGGCGAACGCGCCCCACAGCCAGGGGTTGGCCAAAAGCGTCTTCAGTCTGTTCATGGCGTCGGAGTCTCCTTGGCGTCGTCGGCCCCGGCGGGCCGCCGCCAGTCGCCCTCCCCGCAGGCGAAGTCCTCGGGGACGGCGCGGATGTCATCGTTGGTGTCCGGCAGTTTGTCCGGTCCGCAGGAAAAGAGGGTGGGGGCCTCGAAGGGCGAGGCCGGCATCCGATAAACGTAAGGCGTGCCCCAGGGATCCTTGTAGGCCCAGTTGATGTACGGCCCCTTCCAGCCGGGCGTGCCGTAGTCCTTGGCCAAGGCGAAGAGCCCCAGGCGCTGCTGCGGCCAGGCGCCGGTGTGGACGCGGTGGAGGGTCATCGCCAAGGCGAGGGTGCGGACGCTCCGGCGGGCGCGGGTTTGGTTCAGCGGCGTCACGTCCGGCGGTTCCGGGCGCGGACGCCCCGCGACGAGCGCCAAAAGCCCGCCGACCACCACCATCAGCCCCAGCATCAGCAGGAGCACCTTGGGGGAGTGGAAGGCGCGCGCGTCGAGCCGCAGAGCCTCGATGCGCTGACGTTCCGCGTCGCGGCGGATGGCGTCGATCTTCCGCTTGGCCTCGCGCCGCTCCGCCTGGCTGCGCCAGCGCAGCCCGCGCAGGCCCCCGGCGCGCCTGACGCGCACGGGCCGTTCCGGGGGATGGGAGAGATGGACCGCCATGCCGCGCCCCGTCAGAAGAGCGAATCCTGCCGCGCCGCGGGCTCCAGCCCCAGGCGCCTGTAGGCCTTGGGCAGGGCGACGCGGCCCTTGGGCGTGCGGTCGATGTAGCCCTCTTGGATGAGGTAGGGCTCGTAGACCTCCTCCACGGTGTCGGGCTCCTCGCCGACGGCCACGGCGACGGTGGCGACGCCCACGGGGCCGCCGCCGAACTTCGCCACGATGGCCTCGAGGATGCGGATGTCCATCTCGTCCAGCCCCTGCGGGTCGATCTCCAGCAACGCCAGCGCCTTGTCCGCCACCTCGCCGGTGATGCGGTTGTCGGCGCGCACCTGGGCGTAGTCGCGCACGCGGCGGAGGAGGTTGTTGGCGATGCGCGGGGTGCCGCGGCTGCGCGCGGCGATCTCCAGCGCGCCGCGCGCGTCGATCGCCACCCCGAGCTTGGCCGCGTTGCGCGTGACGATGCCCGCGAGCTCCTCGTGCGAATAGTAGTCCAAGCGGTTCTGGAGGCCGAAACGCGAGCGCAGCGGCGCGGAGATCAGCCCGCTGCGCGTCGTCGCCCCCACCAAGGTGAAGCGCGGCAGCTCCAGGCGCACGCTCCGCGCGTTGGGGCCTTGGTCGATCATGATGTCGATGACGAAGTCCTCCATCGCGGAGTAGAGATATTCCTCCACGGTGCGCTGCATCCGGTGGATCTCGTCGATGAAGACCAGGTCGCCCGGCTCCAGCGAGGTCAGCAGCCCCGCCAGATCCGCCGGCTTGTCGATGACCGGCCCGCTCGTCGCCTTCACGTGGACGCCCATCGCCTCGCCCAGGATGTAGGCCAGCGTCGTCTTGCCCAGGCCGGGCGGGCCGGAAAGGAGCACGTGGTCGAGCTGCTCCTTGCGTCCCAACGCCGCCTCCACCGCCAGCATCAGGCGGTCGCGCACCTTCTGCTGGCCGACAAAATCCGCGAAGCGCGTCGGCCTCAGCCGATTGTCGAACGACGCGTTCCGTTGGTTCATCTCTTCCGATGGCCTCACCGTGCTCATGGCCGCATTATAGCACACCCCCGCGTGCCGCGAAACGGGCGGGGATTGTGCTATCATGTTGCGCATGAGACGGAGAACGCTTGCGCTGGCCTGCGCCTGCTGCGCCGCCGTGACGGGATGGGCGCAGTATCAGGATTATTCGCAAATCGGGCGGACGCCGGAGGCGCTGCGCTTCCTGGACGACCCGCTGAAGATCGAGCTGAAGGAGCCGGCCTGGCTCTTCGGCGGGCCGAAGATGGGGACGCCCGCCGAGCAGCTGCTCCTCGCCGAACGGCTGGAGCGCGAGGGGAAGCGCGAGGAGGCCGTGGAGGCCTATGACGATCTTGTCCACGAATGGCACGCCTCGCCCGAGGCCCTCACGGCGCAGCTGGCCATCGCGCGGCTGGAGTCGGCGGCGGGCCGCGCCCAGCAGGCCTATGACGCGGACGTCTACCTGCTGGCGCACTTCGCGGGGCGCTTCGAGCTGGAGCCGGTGCTGGCCGACGCCGTGGCGCAGGCGGACGCCTTGGCCGCGCGCGAGCGCGGGCGCACCTTCCACCTAAGCTCCGGGGCGACGCTGCGGCGCAACTACGAGCAGATCATCCACTTCGCGCCGCGCTGGAAGCGCGTGCCCGAGCTGCTCCTGCGCATCGCCGAGCTGTACGTGGAGGACGAGGAGTACGCCAACGCCATCACCATCTGCGACCGTCTGGTGATCGACTGGCCGCGCTACGCGGGGCTCGACGACGCCGTGTCGGTCTATTGCCGGGCCTGCCGCCTCCAGGCCGACGTCTGGCGCAACGACGTCGGGCGCCTGGCGCACCTTGAGCGCCTCCTCGCCGGCGCGCAGGTCTTCCGCCCCAACCACCCCGATCGCCCGCGATTCGCGCAGTGGCAGCGCGAGGTCTACCAGCTCCGCCACGACCGCGCCTACGCCAACGCCTCCTTCTACGACAACCCCGCCGCCTACTCCGCCGAGGCCGCCCTGTTGGCCTACCAAGCCTTCCTGCGCGATTTCCCCGACACCCCGCACGCGGCCAAGCTGCGCGCGCGCGTGGCCGAACTGGCGGCCCAGGCCCGCCCCGCGGCCCAACCCCAACCCAAGGAGAAGACCCCATGACGCCCTTCGCACGCCTCGCCCTCCCCCTCTTCGCGCTCGCCGCGCTGGGCGCCGGCTGCGCGGGTTACCGCCTCGGCTCCCCCGTGCCCGAGGAGCTCCGCGCCATCCACGTGCCCGCCTTCGAGAACAACACCGAATACCCCATGGTCGGCGCCGTGGCCGCGCAGCAGTTCCTGGACGCCCTCATCGAGGAAGGGATCTTCGAGCCCACCGACTTTGAGCACGCCCGCCTGCGCACCCAGGTCATCGTCACCGGCATCGCCGCCGACGCCGTGAGCTACGACCGCAACAACGCCATCCTCCCCGACGAGTACCGCGTCACCCTCCGCGCCCGCCTCTATGCCTACGACGCGCGCACCGGCGAGACCCTCATCAACGGCAAGCCCGTCTCCGCCACCGACTCCGCCCTCACCCGCAACGACTTCCAGACCGGTGTCATGGATGCCATCCCGCGCCTTTCCCGCAAGCTCGCGCAGAACCTCCTCGTCGAGCTCCACGGCATCGCGCCCACCGCCGCCCTCGCCCCCGCCGAGCCGCCTCCGCCCCAAGGGGAGTGACGGCGCGGCGCGCCGAACGAGACGCCCCGGCCTCGCGCGAGGCCGGGGCGTCGTTTTCCCGGAAGGGGCGCCCTCAGGCGTTCTCCAGGGCCTCGAGGGCGGTCGCGGCCTCCTCCCAGTCGAGGGAGCGTTTGCCGAGGTCGAACTGGATGGCCCGGAGGCGCTTGCCGGCGTCGGCGAGGCCCTGGGCGTCGAGGGTGCCGTCGCCGAGGCTGGCGGTGAGGGCGGCCTGTTCGGCCTCGAGGGCGGCGATGGCGGCCTCGGCCTCGGCGACGCGGCGGCGGAGGCGCTTGATCTCGGGGGCCTTGGCGGCGCGCTCCTGGGCGCGTTGGCGGCGGAGATCCTTGGAGGAGACCTTCTGGGCGGCCTCGGGGGCGGGGGCGCGCTCGGCCTCGGGGGCCTCCTGGGCCAGCTTCTCCTGGTAGTAGTCGTAGCCGCCGTGGAAGCGGCGGATGCCTTTGCGGGAGATCTCGAGGATGTTCTCGGCGGTGCCTCGGACGAACTCGACGTCGTGGGAGACGAGGACGACGGTGCCGTCGTAGTCGCGCACGGCCTGCTGGAGGCGCTCGCGGCCCTCGAGGTCGAGGTGCGTGGTGGGTTCGTCGAGCAGGAGGAAGTTGGGCGGGTTGAGGAAGAGGCGCAGGAAGGCCAGGCGGATCTTCTCGCCGCCGGAGAGGACCTTGACGCGCTTGGCGCAGTCGTCGGCGTCGAACCCGAAGCCGCCGAGACGGTTACGGAGTTCCTTCTCGGGGAGCGTGCCGGCGGCGGCCTTGGCAACGGCGAAGACGGTGGAGTCCGGATCCATGGTCTCGGCGAGGTCTTGGCTCTGGTAGCCCGGGGCGACGTGGTAGCCGAAGACCGCCTTGCCCCGCGTGGGGGCGCGGACGCCGGCGAGGACGCGCAGCAGCGTGGTCTTGCCCATGCCGTTGTAGCCGACGATGGCGATCTTGTCGCCGTTCATGACGCGGAGGTCCAGGTGCTCGAAGATGGGCCGGTCGCTCCCGGGATAGGTGTAGGCGGCGTCCTCGAGGCGGACGATCTCGGCGCCGGCGTGGGGGGCCTTGGGGAGGCGGAGGTAGCCGGCGGAGCGGCTGCGGGCGGGGAGGCGGATCTCCTCGAGGCGCTCGAGCTGCTTCTCGCGGCTCTGGGCCTGGGCGGCCTTGGTGGCCTTGGCGCGGAAACGCTCGATGAAGCGCTCGAGCTGCTCGCGCCGGCGGTCTTGGTTGGCTTTGGCCTGGAGGAGCTGCTGATAGCGGATCTCGCGGTCGCGGAGGTACGTGTCGAGGGGGCCGTTGTAGCGGGTGACGGTGCCGCCGTCGACCTCCACGGTGATCTGCGTGATGGCCCGCAGCAGGTAACGGTCGTGCGAGATGAGCACGAGGGTGCCCTCGAAGCCGCGCAGGAAGCGCTGGAGCCACTCCACCGCGGGCAGGTCAAGGTAGTTGGAGGGCTCGTCGAGCAGGAGCAGCCCGGGCTTGGAGGCCAGGACGCGCGAGAGCTCCGCGCGCATCCGCCAGCCGCCGGAGAAGGCGGCAAAGGGGCGGCCGAAATCCTCCGTCGCGTAGCCCAGCCCGCCGAGGGACTCCTTGACGCGGGCCTCGATGGAGTAACCGCCCATCTGCTCAAAGCGCGTGTGCGCCTCTCCCAGCTCGCGGAGCATCCGCGCCTTGGCCGCGGGGTCGCGCTCCGTGGCGAGGGCCTCCTCCAGGCGCGCGATGGCGCGCTCGGTGCGCTCGAAGCCGGGGATGCCCTCCAGGCAATACTGAAGCAGCGTCTGCTCGGGCGAGTCGGGCTCCAGATGCTGGCGGACGAAGCCGATGCGCGGCGCGCCCTCCGTCAGCACCTCGCCCACGTCCGGCGACAACTCGCCGAGGATGAGCTTGAAGAGCGTGGACTTCCCCGAGCCGTTCGGCCCGACGATGCCCACCCGCTCGCCGGCGTTGATCTTGAAGGAGGCGTGCTCGAAAAGCGCCTCCGGCCCATAACGGACGCTGACATCCCGGAACTCAATCATTCTGTCATTATAGCATTTTCCCCCTTCCCCCGCCCACGCACGCCCCGCGCCGCTGTGGTATACTGTGAGGACAAGTGAAAGGGATTGCGATGGAATTGCGCTTCTACAATTCGATGACGCGGCGGGTCGAGCCGTTCGAGACGCTGGTGCCGGGCAAGGTGGGGATGTACACGTGCGGGCCGACGGTCTACAACTTCGCGCACATCGGCAACTTCCGCGCCTATCTCTTCGAGGATTTCCTGCGGCGGACGCTGGAGTTCGCCGGCTATGAGGTGCGCCAGGTGATGAACCTGACGGACGTGGACGACAAGACGATCCGCGGCTCGCGCCAGGCGGGCGTGCCGCTGAAGGACTACACGCGCCCCTACATCCAGGCCTTCTTCGAGGATCTCGCGGCGCTGAACGTCGAGCCCGCGGCGGTCTATCCCGCCGCCACCGACCACATCCCCGAGATGGAGGCGCTCGTCCAGGCGCTCTTCGACAAGGGCATCGCCTACAAGAGCGAGGACGGCTCGGTCTACTTCGCGGTCGACCGCTTCCCGGCCTACGGGCGCCTGGCCCACCTCGACCGCTCCGCCCTGCGCAGCGGCGTGCGCATTGACGCCGACGAGTACGACAAGGAGGGCGTGGGCGACTTCGCCCTCTGGAAGGCTTGGGACGAGCGCGACGGCGACGTGGCCTGGGACGCGCCTTGGGGCCGCGGCCGCCCCGGCTGGCACCTGGAGTGCTCCGCCATGAGCATGAAGTACCTCGGCGAGAGCTTCGACCTGCACACTGGCGGCGTCGACAACCTCTTCCCCCACCACGAGAACGAGATCGCCCAGGCCGAGGCCGTCACCGGCAAGCCCTTCGTCCGCACGTGGATGCACTGCGCCCACCTGCGGGTGGACGGGCAGAAGATGTCCAAGTCCCTCGGCAACTTCCACACCCTCCGCGACCTCCAGGGCAAGGGGTGGTCGGGCCGCGAGGTCCGCTACGTCCTTCTCGGCGCGCACTACCGCCAGCCGCTCAACTTCACCCTTGGGGCGCTCGCCGCCGCCCGCACCGCCCTGGCGCGCGTCGACGAGTGCGTCGACGCCCTGGCGGCCCGCGCCGCCCAGTCCGGCGCCGAGGGGGAGGCGCTCCCCTCGCGCCTGGGGGACTTCGGCAGGGCCTTGGCCGACGACCTGAACGCCCCCGAGGCCTACGCCGCCCTCTTCGCCGCCGTCCGCGACGCGAACAAGGCCCTTGAGCGGGGCCTCTCCCCCGCCGCCGCGAAGGCGGCGCTCGACGACCTGCGCGCGATGGACCGCGTCCTCGGCTTCGTCTTCTTCGGCCGCGCCGCCCAGGCCGCCGTCCCCGCCGACGTCCAGGCCCTCGCCGACGCCCGCGCCCAGGCCCGCAAGGCCAAGGACTGGGCCGAGAGCGACCGTCTGCGCGACGCCCTCGCCGCCAAGGGCTGGCAGGTGCGCGACGGTAAGGACGGCCAGACCCTCAAACCCTTGGCGCAGTGATGGCCCGGGGGCGCTTCATCACGTTGGAGGGGCCCGAGGGGGCGGGCAAGAGCACCCATCTGGCCCTTTTGGCCGAGCGGCTGCGCGCCGCCGGCCTGCGCGTCCGCACCACCCGCGAGCCCGGCGGCACGCGCCTGGGCGAGGCCGTCCGCGCCATCCTCCAGCACGACGCCGCCGGCGAGCCGCCCTTGCCCCGCGCCGAGCTGCTCCTCTTCCTGGCCTGCCGCGCGCAGCTGATGGACGAGGTCATCCGGCCCGCCCTCCGGCAGGGCGAATGGGTGCTGAGCGACCGCTTCTGCGATTCCACCTTCGCCTATCAGGGCTATGGCCGTGGCATGGGGCTGGGCGCGCTCCGCGCCCTCAACGCCTTCGCCACCGAGGACTCCGAGCCCGACCTCACCCTGCTGCTCGACATCCCGGAGGCCGAGAGCCGCGCCCGCGTCTCGGGCCGCGGCGCCGCCGACCGTTTCGAGCGCGAGCGCGCCGACTTCCACCGCCGCGTGGCCGAGGGCTTCCGCAACCTGGCGCGCGACACCCCCCGCATCCGCCGAATCGACAGCTCCGGCACGCCCGAGGCGACCGCCGAGGCCGTCTGGGCCGCCGTCCAACCGCTTTTGCAAGAAGGAGAGAGACCATGAACCTGGACCCCACGAAGATGAAGGATTGGCAGATCGCCGAGGCCGCCGAGGCCACCATGCGCCCCATCGCCGCCGTGGCCGCCGACTTGGGCGCCCTGCCCACCGAGACCATCCCCTACGGCAACGCCTGCGCCAAGCTCGACGCCCGCGCCATCCTCGCGCGCACCGGCGGCCGCCAGCGCGCCAAGTACATCGACGTGACGGCCATCACCCCCACGCCCTTGGGCGAGGGCAAGACCACCACCACCGTCGGCCTCCTCGAGGGGCTCGGCCGCCTCGGCAAACGCTGCTGCGGCACGCTGCGCCAGCCCTCCGGCGGCCCCACCTTCAACATCAAGGGCGGCGCCGCCGGCGGCGGCCTCGCGCAGGTCATCCCCCTCACGCCCCTTTCCCTCGGCCTCACCGGCGACTTCGACGCCGTCGAGAAGGCCAACAACCTCTGCATGACGGCCCTCAACGCCCGGATGCAGCACGAGCGCAACCACGATGACGCCTGGCTCGCCGCCAAGGGCCTCACCCGCCTCGACGTCGACCCCGCCCGAGTCCAGATGCGCTGGGCCCTCGATTTCTGCGCGCAGGGCCTCCGGAAGATCGTCATCGGCCTTGGCGACGGCCCGCTCAACGGCTTTGAGATGGAGAGCGGCTTCTACATCACCGTCGCCTCCGAGGTGATGGCCATCCTCGCCGTGGCCGCCGACCTGGCGGATCTCCGCCGCCGCATCGGCAGGATCGTCGTCGCCCACAGCCGGCAGGGCAGGCCCATCACCGCGGACGACCTCGAGGTCGCCGGCGCCATGACCGCCTGGCTTGTCCGCGCCCTCGACCCCACGCTCATGCAGACCGTCGAGGGGCAGCCCGTGCTCGTCCACGCCGGGCCCTTCGCCAACATCGCCATCGGGCAGAGCTCCGTCATCGCCGACCGCGTCGCCTGCGCCCTCACCGACTATGCCGTGACGGAGAGCGGCTTCGCCGCGGACATGGGCTTCGAGAAGTTCTGGAACATCAAGTGCCGCTGCTCCGGCCTCCGCCCCGACGCCGTCGTGCTCGTGGCCACCATCCGCGCCCTCAAGCGCCACGGCGGCGGCCCCGACGTCAAGCCCGGCACGCCCCTCGACCCGGCCTACACCCAAGAGAACCTCGCCCTCCTCGAGGCCGGTTGCCGCAGCAACCTGCTGGCGCACATCGACATCATTCGCCGCGCCGGCATCCGCCCCGTCGTCTGCCTCAACCACTTCCACACCGACACCGACGCCGAGGTCGCGCTTGTCCGCCGGGTCGCCGAGGAGGCCGGCTGCCGCTTCGCCCTCTCCAAGCACTGGGAGAAGGGCGGCGAGGGCGCCGAGGAGCTCGCCCGCCAAGTCATCGAGGCCTGCGAGGAACCTAACGACTTCGCCTATCTCTGCGACCTCTCCGAGCCCCTCTCCGCCCGCCTCGACCGCCAGGTCCGCGAGGTCTACGGCGGCGACGGCGTGGACTACGCCCCCGAGGCCCAGGCCAAGCTGCGGGCCCTCGAGGCCGACCCCGCCACCGCCGGCCTCCCCCTCTGCGTCGCCAAGACCCAATACTCGCTCTCCGACGACGCCGCGCGCATCGGCCGCCCCACCGGCTGGCGCCTCAAGGTGCAGGACATCCTCCTCTACCAGGGCGCGGGCTTCGTCGTCCCCGTCTCCGGCAAGATCCAGCTCATGCCCGGCACCTCCGCCAACCCCGCCTACCGCCGCATCGACGTGGACACCGCGACCGGCAAAGTCCGCGGCCTCTTCTGAGGAGACGCCATGCGCACCTGGACTCCGCAGAAGATCCGCGCCCTCAAGGGCGTCCGCCGCTTCGCCACCGTCACCTGCTACGATGCCGCCTCGGCCGCCCTCGTCGAGGCCCTCGGCCCCGACGCCCTCCCCCTCGTCCTCGTCGGCGACTCCCTCGGCATGACCATGCAGGGACGCGACTCCACCCTCGCCGTCACCCTCGACGAGATGGTCTACCACACCCGCTGCGTTGCCCGCGCCCTCCGCGCACCCTTCCTGCTTGCCGACCTCCCCTTCGGCAGTTACCAGACCTGCGACGACGACGGCTTCCGCGCCGCGCTCCGCCTCGTCAAGGAAGGCGGCGCCGACGGCGTGAAGCTCGAGGGCGGCGAGCGCGTCCTCCCCCTCGTCCGCCGCCTGGTCGAGGCCGGCATCCCCGTCTGCGGCCACCTCGGCCTCACCCCCCAGAGCTGCCTGGCCATGGGCGGCTTCAAGGTTCAGGGCCGCGACCCCGCCGCCGCCGAGCGCCTGTTGGCCGACGCCCGCCACCTCGAGGCCGCCGGCTGCTTCGCCCTCGTCGCCGAAGGCGTCCCCGCCGCCCTCGGCGCGCGGATGGCCAAAGCCCTCGCCATCCCCGTCATCGGCATCGGCGCCGGCGCGGGGACCGACGGCCAGATCCTCGTTTGGCAGGATCTCCTGGGCCTCACCCAAGGCCGCGTGCCCCGCTTCGTCCGCCCCTTCGCCGCCCTCGGCGAGGCCGCGAAGGCGGGGCTTCGCGCCTACGACGCCGCCGTCCGCGAAGGCGCCTTCCCCGCCGCCGCCGAATCCTACGAATGATCCTCCACCTGCGCCTCCAGGACCGCGCCCTCACCCTTTGGGGCGAGGAACGGGGCCGCCCCATGGACGACCGTGCGCTTAGCCGCGCGGTCGCCTTTCTCTTCCCCGGCTGGCGCGCCCCTGTCCTCGCCGGGCGCGGCGTCCTTCAGGCACTCCAAGCCCTCGCCAACGGCGCCGCCGCGCCCCTCGTCGTCTGCGCCCCCGACCTCCGCGCCGCCGTCGCCGCCTGGCCCTGCGTCCTCCGGCTTGTCGCCGCCGGGCGCGTCGCCCCCCTCTGCGTGGGCGGCGAGGCCCGTTGGCGCCCCACGCTCCTCCCCGCCGGCCACGACCCCGCCCTCGTCGAGGCCCTCGTCGACCTCTGGATGCGTACCGCCGCCTCCACCGTCCTCTCCCGCGCGCAGACCACCAAAGCCCGCTTCCTCACCGCCGACGACGCCTGGCTCGCCGCCCTCCGCGCCCCCGACCCCCGCCTGACCCTCCGCGACCCCGCCCTCGGGGACGCCCTCGGCCATTGGGCCGAACCCCTCTTTGAGGGCGGCCGCGAGGCCCTCCCCATCCGTCCCCGCCGCGACCCCGACGGCTGGCGCCTGGAGCTCCCCGGCCTCGACGCCGAGCCCCCGCCCCTCGCCCCCCTGCGCCTCCTTGGCCAGGCCGTCGCCGTCGCCCCCCTCCTTGCCCTGCCTCAGCCGTGGGACGACGCCGCCTTCGCCCGTTTCCTCCGCGAGGCCGTCCCCGCCCTCCGCGCCGCCGCCTTCGCCGTCCCCCTCCCCCCCGAGCTCGAACCCGCCGTCCCCGAGCTGCGCGAGACCGCCGTCGCCCTCGAGGGCGACGCCCTGCGCGTGGCGCGCACCGTCCTCATCGGCGGCGCCGAGATCCCCGAGGCCGAGGCCCGCGCCATCCTCGACGCCGGCGAACCGCTCGCCTTCGTCCAGGGCCGCTGGCGCTATGTCGACCTCGAGGCCCTGCGCCGCGCGCTCGAGGCCCTCGGCCCGCCCCTGCTTGACCGCCGCCGCGCCCTGCCGCTCCTGCTCTCCGGCGCCCTGCGCGTCGGCCCCGGCGCGCAGGCCGTGCAGGATTTCCTCCGCGAGCTCTCCGCCCCTCCCCCCGTCCCCCTCCCCTTGGCGGGGACGCTGCGCCCCTACCAGGCGCAGGGCGTCTGCTGGCTCATGCAGGCCGCCGCCCACGGCCTCGGCGTCTGCCTGGCCGACGACATGGGGCTGGGCAAGACCCTCCAGACCATCGCCTTTCTGCTCACGCGCCCCGCCGGCCCCGCGCTTGTCGTCGCGCCCCTCACCGTCCTGCCCGTCTGGGAGCGGGAGTTCGCCCGCTGGGCGCCCCGCCTGCGCGTGCTCCGCCACGTCGGCCCCGCGCGCATCCTCCACGAGGGCTTCGCCAAGACCGCCCCCGCCCACGACGTCGTCCTCACCGCCTATGGCTACCTTTGGCGCGACTTCGCCACCCTCCGGCGCGTCCCCTGGCAGACGCTCGTCCTCGACGAGGCCCAGCTCATCAAGAACCCCGCCACCCGCCAATCCCAGGCCGCCCGCTCCCTCCCCGCCCAGAGCCGCCTGGCCCTCACCGGCACCCCGATCGAGAACCGCCTCGACGACCTGTGGTCCATCCTCGACTTCCTCAACCCCGGCCTCTTCGGCCCCCGCCGCGACTTCGCCGAGCGCTATGCCGAGCCCGAGCGTCTCCGCCGCGCCGTCTCCCACTTCCTCCTCCGCCGCCTCAAGACCGACCCCGCCATCCTCGCCGACCTTCCCCCGCGCATCGCCCAGGAGCACTACGCCCCCCTCACCGAGGCCCAGGCCGCGGCCTACGACCTTGCCCTCGCCCATCACGCCCAGGCTCTCCCCCACGCCCAAGGCCCCCGCCGCGGCGCCGTCCTCGCCCTCCTCACCCGCCTCAAGCTCATCTGCGACGGCCAGGGCGAGGGCCTCGACGGCGCGCCCTCCGGCAAGTTCCTCACCCTGCTTCCCCTCCTCGAGGCCATTTTCGCCGCCGGCGAATCCGCCCTGCTCTTCACCCAATACGCCCGCGTCGGCCACGCCCTCCGCGCCGCCCTCTCCGAACGCCTCGGCCGCCCCGTCCCCTTCCTCCACGGCGCCCTCACCCCCGCCCAACGCGCCCGCGCGGTCGCGGCCTTCTCCGACGACCCCCGCCCCGGGCTTCTCATCCTCTCCCTCCGCGCCGGCGCCTTCGGCCTCACCCTCACCAAGGCCAACCACGTCATCCACTACGACCGTTGGTGGAACCCCGCCGTCGAGAACCAGGCCACCGACCGCGCCCACCGCATCGGCCAGCGCAAGACCGTCGTCGCCCACCACCTCATCTGCCGCGGCACCCTCGAGGAGCGCATCGACCGCCTTCTCCGCGACAAGCAGCTTTTGGCCGACCGCGTCGTCGCCCCGACCCCCGCCGCGCTCCTCGCCCGGCTCCCCACCCAGGCCCTCCTCGACGCCCTCGCCCGCCGCCCCGACGGCGCGCCCTGAGCGCGCGTCCCGAGGGCACAAAAAAGCCCCCGGCCGGGAGGGCCGGGGGCTTTTTCGCCGACACGGGCTCACAGGCAGCTGTGGCAGGTGCGGGCGATGACCTCGTCCTGGTGCTTCTTGGAGAGGGTGATGAAGCGGACGGCGTAGCCGGAGACGCGGATGGTGAGGTTGGGGTATTTGTCGGGGTGGGCCTGGGCGTCGCGCAGGAGGTCGGTGTTGAAGACGTTGACGTTGAGGTGGTGGGCGCCCTGGACGAAGTAGCCGTCCATGAGGCGGGTGAGGTTGCCGACCTGCTCGGGCTCGGTCTTGCCGAGGGCGGAGGGGTTGATGGTGAAGGTGTTGGAGATGCCGTCGCGGCAGGCGTCGTAGTTGAGTTTGGCGACGGAGTTGAGGGAGAAGACGGCGCCGGAGGCGTCGCGGCCATGCATGGGGTTGGCGCCGGGGGCGAAGGGCTCGCCGGCCTTGCGGCCGTCGGGCGTGGCGCCGGTGTTCTTGCCGTACATGACGTTGGAGGTGATGGTGAGGAGGCTGAGGGTGTGCTCGGCGCCGCGGTAGCAGGGGGTCTTGCGCAGCTCGGCGTAGAAGAACTCGGCGAGCTCCTTGGCGATGGCGTCGACGCGGTCGTCGTCGTTGCCGAACTTGGGGAAGTCGCCCTCGACCTTGAAGTCGACGGCGAGGCCCTCGGCGTTGCGGATGGGGGTGACCTTGGCGTACTTGATGGCGCTGAGGGAGTCCGCGGCGACGGAGAGCCCGGCGGCGCCGAAGGCCATCCAGCGGTGCGCGAGGTGGGTGTCGTGCAGGGCCATCTGGATCTTCTCGTAGGCGTACTTGTCGTGCATGTAGTGAATCACGTTCATGGTGTTCACGTACTGGTGCGCGAGCCAGGCGAGGACCTTCTTGTAGCGGGCCAGGGTGTCCTCGTAGTCCAGCGGCCCCTCGGGGGGCAGGTCGGAGACGGGGCCGACCTGCTTGCCCTTGATCTCCTCGCGCCCGCCGTTGAGGGCCATGAGCAGGGCTTTGGGCAGGTTGGCGCGGGCGCCGAAGAACTGCATGTCCTTGCCGATGGTCATGGCCGAGACGCAGCAGGCGATGGCGTAGTCATCGCCGAAGCGCTCGCGCATGAGGTCGTCGTTCTCGTACTGCACGGAGTCGGTGACGATGGAGACGTGCGCGCAGTAGTCCTTCCAGCCCTGCGGCAGCGCCTGGGCCCAGAGGACGGTCATGTTCGGCTCGGGCGCGGGGCCGAGGTTCTCCAGCGTGTGGAGGACGCGGAAGGAGGTCTTGGTCACCAGCGTGCGGCCGTCCAAGCCCATGCCGCCGAGGCTCTCCGTGGTCCAGGTGGGGTCGCCGGCGAAGAGCTCGTTGTACTCGGGCGTGCGGAGCTGGCGGTTCATGCGCAGATGGAGGACGTAGTCGTCGATCAACTCCTGGGCGGCCTCCTCGGTGAGGACGCCGGCGCGCAGGTCACGTTCGATGTAGATGTCCAGGAAGGTGGCCGTGCGGCCGAGGCTCATCGCCGCGCCGTTCTGCTCCTTGATGGCGGCCAGATAGGCGAAGTAGACGGCCTGGATGGCCTCTTTGGCGCTCTGGGCGGGCTTGGAGATGTCGTGGCCGTACAGCTCGGCCATCTTCTTGAGGCGGCCGAGATAGTCGATTTGGCGCCAGACGTCCTCGCGCAGGCGGATGGTCTCGTCGTCCATCACCGCGTCGGGCGCGGTGCCGATGGCGTCGAGATCCTTCTGCTTGGCCTCGATCAGGCGGTCCACGCCGTAGAGCGCCACGCGGCGGTAGTCGCCGATGATGCGGCCGCGGCCGTAGGCGTCGGGAAGGCCGGTGAGGACGTGGGCGGAGCGCAGGGCGCGCATGTCCTTGGTGTAGGCGCGGAAGACGCCGTCGTTGTGCGTGGTGCGATAGGTGAACTCGGTCTTCAGCTTCTCGCTGATGTGGTAGCCATAGGCCTCCGCGGCCTGGACGGCCATGCGCATCCCGCCGAAGGGGTTGACGGAGCGCTTCAGGGGCGCGTCCGTCTGGAGGCCCACGATCAGCTCGTTCTCGCGGTCCAGGTAGCCGGGCGCATGGTTGAGCAGGCTGGAGGCGTTGTCCACGTCCACGTCCAGCACGCCGCCCTTCTCGAACTCCAGCTTGTGGAGGCGCTCATACTCGGCGTTCACCTTGCGCGTGCGCGCCGTGGGCCCCGCGAGGAACGAGGCGTCCCCCTCATAGGGCGTGTAGTTGGTCTGGATGAAATCGCGGACGTTGATGCTGTCCTGCCACTTGCCGGACTTGAACGCGGGATACTGGAACATGGGCGTTCCTCCTTGGTTGGGTTGGCCCGGGGCCCCGCGACGCGCGCGCAGGGCGGCCGGAAAACGACGCAAACTGTATCAAATACAAAACGTCCCGTCAAGGGCGCCTTTGCCCGGCGCCTCAGCGTATCCGCCGCATGAGGGCGCGCAGCCGCGCCAGGCAGCGGGACTTGATCTGGTAGACGGCGTTGGGGGCCATCCCGTAGGCGGCGGCCACCTCCGGCGCGGGGCGCCCCGCCAGCACGTAGTCGACGAAGACCGCGCGGGTGCGCCCGCGCAGCGCCTCGTCGCTCAGCAACAGCTTCAGTGCGTGGCGCAGGCAGCACTTCCGCCACACCGCGTCGTCGCTCGCGCAGGGCGGCGGCGCGTGCAGCGGCAGCGTCTCCGCCATGTAGGCCCGCTCCCGGCGCAGGCGCGCGCAGACCGCGCGCACCCCCATCCGGAGCCGGTTGCGCAGGATGCCCACCAGCCAGTCGCGGAAACGCCCCTTGGCCGGGTCGTAGCGCCCCCGCGGCAGACGCTCCGAGGCGATGCGCAGGGTGTCGTGGACCGCCACCTCCAAATCCACCGCGTAGAAGCCCTTGGCCTGGGCGAAGGTCAGGAGCGGCTCCCGGTAAAGCGTCGCGAAGAGCGTCGCCGCGTCCCTGTCGCCCCCCGCGCGCAACCGCCCCAGCAAGACCGCCGAGGTCGGCAGATCGGCCAGCCGCAATGGGGGGTCCTCTTCCCGCGAACGCTTATTCATGCGTTCATTCTAGCAGATTTCCCGCCGTCGCGCCCGCGCCTCGGGCGCCGCACGGGGCGCGGGGACGGGTGTGCGCGGGGCGCCCGCCTCAGAGGCCGGAGAAGAAGAGGGAGGTGAAGGTGGTGATGGGGGCGGTGTCGCGCATGTTGTCGATGATTTGGCGGACGTCCTTGACGGCGGCCTCGGCCTCGCGGGCGAGGGCGTCGTCGTTGACGAGGCGGCCGAGGGTGCCCTGGCCTTCGTTGAGCTTGACGGAGACGTCTTTGAGGTTGGCGGCGACGGTCTCGAGGTCGGCGACGAGGGGGGAGTCGCCGGCGAGGAGGCGGCCGATGCCGTGGGAGGGGTCGTTGAGGTTGGCGGTGGCGGCGCGGAGGTTGGCGAGGGTGCCTTTGAGGTCGTCGTAGGTGGCGTCGTCCTCGCGGAGGAGTTTGCCGAGGAGGCCTTTACCGTCGCGGAGGTCTTGGGCGACGAGGCGGAGGTCGCCGGTGAGGCCGTTGAGGTTGGCGAGGGTGTCCTTGAGGTCGGCGTAGGTGTTGTCTTGGGGGGACATGAGCTTGCCGAGGAGGCCGTCGCCGCGGCGGAGGCGGGCGGTGAGGTCGGCGATGTCCTCGGAGGCGGTCTTGAGGTTGGCGAGGAGGGCGCGGACGTCGGCGGGCTCGAAGGCCTGGCGCAGGTCGCCCACGAGCTCGCCGAGCTCCTTCATGACGTCGCGGGCGGGCTTGCCGGGGATCGCGGCGCCGGGGGGGAGGGGGTCGGGGGAGGCGCCTTGGTTGATCTCGAGGCAGGTGCCGCCGAGGACGGAGGTCTGGGCGACGGCGACGGTGGCGTCGGCGCGGAGGGGGACGTCGGCGTCGAGGGTGAGGGTGGCGATGACGCAGCCGTCGCCGAGGCGGAGGGCCTGGACGGAGCCGACCTTCATGCCGCGGACGTGGACGGGATCCTGCACCTTGAGGGCGCCGACGTGGTCGAAACGGGCCTCCCGGACGGCGCGGTGGCGCCCGCGCAGGAGGTCGACGCCGCTGATGACGATGGTGAAGAAGGCCAGGAGGGCGATGACGGCGGCGACGAAGAGGCCGGTGATGACCTCGGGGAGGATGCTTTGGGAACGGGCGCTCATGGGCGGTGCTCCACGCGTTGGGCCTCGAGGAAGGCGCGGACCTCGGGGACGGGGGTGTGCAGGATGGCGTCGGGCGCGGCGACCTGAAGGAAGCGCCCGTCCTTCAGGAAGCCGATGCGGTCGGCGTAGCGGAGGGCGCCGGCGAGGTCGTGCGTGACGACGACGCAGGTGGCGCCGCGGGCGCGGCCGACCTGGGCGATGAGGTTGTCGACGGTGCGCGCCATCACGGGGTCCAGCCCGGAGGTGGGCTCGTCGAAGAAGAGCACCTCGGGATCCTCGATGATGGCGCGGGCGAAGGCCGCGCGCTTGACCATGCCGCCGGAGACCTCGGCGGGGTAGAGGTCGCCGGCGTCGGCCAGCCCCACCTCGGCAAGGGCGGCGCGGACGCGCCCCTCGACCTGGGCGGGGGGGAGGCGGTCGCGCTCGGCGAGGGGGAGGGCGACGTTCTCGGCCAGGGTCTTCCAGCCGAGCAGGGCGCCGCTTTGGAAGAGGTAGCCCACGCGGCGGCGGAGTTTGGCGAGCGCGCGGGAGCCGAGCGCGCCCAGATCCTCCCCCAGCAGCCGGACGGTCCCGGCGGTGGGGAAAAGCTGGCCGGAGGCAAGCTTGAGGGTGACGCTCTTGCCGGTGCCGGAGGGGCCGATGATGACGAAGAGCTCACCTTTGGCGACGGAGAGGGCGAGCCCGTCGAGCACGCGCCGGGGGCCGAAGCGTTTGACGACGCCCTCGAAGACGATGGCCGGCTCAGAAGACATAGAAGAACCTCGTGATGAAGTAGCCGCCCACGAGGATGGCCAGGAAGGAGAGGATGACGGCGCGGCGGGTGGAGGCGCCGACCCCGGCGGCGCCCTGCGTGGTGGCGAAGCCGACGGCGCAGGAGATGCCGCTGATGAGCACGCCGAAGACGGCGGCCTTGAGCAGCCCCACGTAGAGATCCTTGGGCTCGGCGGCCTCCATCACCTGCCCGATGAATTGGAGGAAGGGGATGTTGAGCTGCGTGTAGCCCACCAGCGCGCCGCCGAGGAAGGCGATGACGCAGGTGTAGAAGGAGAGGATGGGCGCCATGAGCGTCATCGCCCAAAGGCGGGGCACCACCAGGAAGCGGATGGGGTCCACGCTCATCATCTCCAGCGCGGCCACCTCCTCGTTCACCGTCATGGTGCCGAGCTGGGCGGCCATGGAGCTGCCCACGCACGCCGCGAGGATGATGCCGGTCATGAAGGGCCCCATCTCGCGCAGCATGGCGTAGGAGAGGGTGAAGGCGACCATCAGCTCCTGCGAGAATTGCCGGAAGGCGATGCCCAGCTGCAGCCCCAGGATCATCCCCGTGAAGAGGGCGACCACCGTGGCCACGGCCAGCGAGCCGATGCCGATGAGGTAGAGCTGGCGGAGGAAGGTGGCGCGGCAGTCGCGCCGGAAGAGCGCCGCGGGCAGGCCGGCGAGCGCGGCGGCCGTCAGCCGGGCGGTGCGCCCCACGGCGGCGACGGCGGCGGCGACGGGGCCTTCGATGGGTTCACGGGTGAGCGTCATGGGCCTGGCCCTCCTCGGTTTCGTCGGCCCCCGGGTGGGTGCGCCACCAGATGAGGCCCCAGAACAGTTCGTGCAGCACCTCGCCGGAGCCGGGCTCGCGGGTGGCGGTGTAGAGCGTCCAGAAGGGCGCCCAGTTGCGTTCGACGGCGGGGACCTCACGGATGGGGAAGAGGGCGAGCGCGCGGCGGCGGAGGCCCTCGCCCTCGTGCCAGTCGCTGGCGTAGAAGGGCCAGACGCGGAAATGGCGGTGCTGCGTGCGCGCCCGCCCACGGATGTCGTAGGCCACCGTCTCCTCGTCCACGTAAAAGGGCCAAACGCGGAAGCGGCGGACGAACCGGTTCTCGGTCTGCTGGCGCTCGCTCACCACGATGGGGTGGAGGAACCACCACCCGTCGCGCGTGCCGCGGTGGGTCATCCCCCAGAAGCGCCAGGCGCGCCACGTGCTCTCGCGGCGGTCGCGGTAACGCTCGAAGAGCGGCCACGGGCACCGCAGCAGGAAGGCCCCGTCGGTCGTCTCGCTCCAGCGGAAGAGCGGGGGCAGCAGGCCCCAGCCCTGCTCGGTGTCCGCGTCGATGCGCTCGGCGATCGGCCAGAGCATCCAGGCGCCGCCGTTGTGGTTGGGGGCGTGGAAGGTCTGGTCGTTCCAGAAGGGCCAGAGCACGTAGCGGGAGTCGCGCTCGCGCTCGCGCTTCGTGCCGTAGAGGGGCCACAGCCCCCAGCGCGCCGCGTCGTCATCGTGCTTCAGCGAGAAGAAGGGCCACAGCACGTACGTGCGCCCCACGCCCTGCGTGCCGCCCGTGCGGTAACTGAGCCAGAGCGGGAAGAGGCGCCAGCGGAAATCCTCCAGCAGCAGGAACTTCGGCATCCGCCCCCAAATCGGGAAGAGGCCCCAATAGGCGTCCTCGCCGTCGCGCCCGTTCACCCACAGCGGCGGGATGGCGAGGGAATAGTCGCGCGTCAGCCGATCCGTGCGGTCCTCGTCGTTCCAAAAGGTCATGACCACGCGCCAATGGAAGGCGTCCCTCCGCCAGCCGAAGTGCGAGAGCGGCCAAACCACCTCCATGTCCCGGTCGGGCGGGTTGCGCCGATCCTCCTCCCACGCGAAGAAGGGCCGCACCGCCAGGCGCGTCATCCCCCGCCCCTCCCGCGAGCCATACTCGAAGAACGGCCCCACGCGCAGACGGAACGCCCCCTCCGCGTCGGGCGTCGCCCACGCCCACGCCCCGCACAGCGCCATCAGCGCAGCCGTCAGCCAACGTCTCATGCCTCTACTATAACACAAACCGCCCCCGGTTCGGCAACCCCTGCGGGTGGGCCGCGCAGTCAAAAAAAAGGAGGGCGCCGCGCGCGGCGCCCTCCCCATCATGCGGCCATTGGCCGGCTCAGGCTTCGGGCATGGTCTTGCGCAGGCCCTGCCCGCGGTCGCCCTCTTTCCACTGCCCGCGCTTGATGAGCAGGTTGATGCGCTCAAACCGCTTGAGCACGTTGCGCTTGGCCGTGATCTTGCCCGACCCTTTGAGACTTCTGTGCTGGCTCATCGTGAACCTCCTTGGACGTGTTGTCGGGGGGCTGAGCCCCACTTGGAAACAAAATGTCCTTTAATCATAGCAAACTTCCCCTCGTCCGCGCAACCCCTCCCGTCGCGTCGCGTGTGCTGGGCACGTTGTAAGATTAGGCCGTGAATTTTCCAAGAGGAAGCGAAAGGCCCCCAGGGCCCCTCTAGGGGGCCCGGCCGCGAACCGGGACGGAAAAGGAAGGGAAAGTGTCAGCGTTGCGTCGTCCCCATCAACACCCATGCCTTCGCTTCCCTGGAGAAGGGCCTACGCCTGCGGGGAGGCCGGCGTCGATGCGCGCGGGCGGCGCGGCTTGGGGGCGTTCAGGCGAGGAGGGCGTCGAGGTCGAGCCGGGTGAGGGCGTCGATGACGGGGAAGCCGGCGGCGCGGAGGCGCTCGGGGGTTTGGTGGCCGGCGGAGCAAAGGAGGCAGCGCCAGCCCTGGGCGCGGGCGACCTCGGCGTCGTGGAGGGTGTCGCCGATGAGGAGGACGGGGCCTTGGAGGTTGAGGGCGCGGGCGGCGGCTTCCTTGGAGGCGCCCTCGTAGTTGCGGCTGCCGCAGACGAAGTCCATGGCGCCGAGGAGGCCGAATTGGCCGAGTTGCACCTCGAGGAGGCCCTGCTCGAGGGCGGAGAGGACGCCTTGGCGGACGCCGCGGGCGCGGAGCCCGGCGACGGCCTCGCGGGCGCCGGGCTGGAGGGCGAGGTGGGGGGAGAAGAGGTAGCGCATGTGGAAGCTCTCGCCCAGGGACTCCCAGTCGAAGGGGTCGCCGAAGGTCATGCCCAGGCCGCGGTAGAAGTCGGCGACGGGGAAGCCGAAGCGGCGGCGGTAGTCCTCGCGCGAGAGGGTGGGGAGGGCGCGGGCGCGGAGGAAGGAGTTGAGGGCGTCGAGGCAGGCGCGGACGTCGTCGAGCAGCGTGCCGTTGAAGTCCCAGACGATGAGGGGTGCGGGCATGGCGCGGGCCTTAGCGGAGGGAGACCAGGCGCTGGCCGGGCCGCTCGGGGGCGTCGGCGGCCTCGAGGGCGCGCCGGCCCACGCCAAGGAGGAGCCCGACGGCGCAGAAGGAGGTGAGGAGGCTGGAGCCGCCGTAGGAAAGGAAGGGCAGGGCGATGCCCTTGGTGGGGAAGATGTGGGTGACGACGGCCATGTTGGCGGCGGCTTGGGCGCAGACGAGGAGGGTGGCGCCGAAGGCCAGGAGCATCCCTTGGCGGTCGGGGGCGCGCAGGGCGATGACGGCGCCGCCGAGGAGGAGGAAGAGGTAGGCGAGGCAGACCGCGCCGGTGGCGGCCAGGCCGAGATCCTCGCCGATGACCGCGAAGATGAAGTCGGTGTGGCATTCGGGGAGGTAGTGCTCCTTCTGCATGCCGCGCCCGAGGCCGACGCCGGTGAGGCCGCCGTTGCAGAAGGCCACCTGGGCCTGGAGGGTCTGGTAGTTCTGGCCGTCGCGTTCGTTGCGGAGGCGGGCCATGCGGTTCTCGTTGGTGGCGATCACGGCGCACAGGAGCAGGGCGCCCACCGCCGCGAGCGCGCCCCAGCGCCGCCAATCGGCCCCGCCGGCGAGGAGGATCGCGCCCGAGAGCCCCGCCACCACCATCAGCCCGCCGAAGTCAGGCTGGAGGAGCAGCGGCAGGGCCACGGCGCCCAGGAGGATGAGCGGCGCGACGAACCCTTCCTTCCAACGGCGGACCAGCGCGCCGACCCGGCCCAGGTAGGCGGAGAGGAAGACCACCATCAGCAGCTTCACGAACTCGACCGGCTGGACGTTGATGGGCCCTAGGCCGATCCAGCGGTGCGACCCCTTCACCGTCTTGCCCAGCCCCGGCACGAAGACCATCAGCAGCCCCGCCACCATCACCGCCGCCAGCGCCCACAGCACCCACTTGCGCCGGAAGAGGCGGTAGTCCAGGAAGTAACACACCGCGCCCGCCAGCACGCTCCCCCCCAGGAAGATCAGCTGCATCTCCAGGAAGTGGAAGGGCTCCTGCGACGAAGCCTGCGCCTTGCCGGCGTAGGAGAGAACCAACACGCCCAGCGCCGCCAACGCCAGCGTCAGCAACGCCACCATCCGCACGCAAAACCGCAGCATCGCCCGAACCTCCTTTCCGCCGCCCATGAAAAAGGGCGCGGTCGCCCGCGCCCTTCGCCGAGGCGGCGGCCACGCTCACTGCGCCGTCGTCATGGGGATCTTGAGGGTGGTGCCGGGGGCCACCTCGTTCACGTCGTCGGCCAGGTTATTGGCCTCGCGGATGGCCTGGAGCATGACGCCCCACTTGAGGGCGATGCCCACGAGGTCCTCGCCCTCCTGCACCACGTAGGTCTGGGTCTTCGCCTCGGGCTCGGCGGCGGGCGGCGGGGGCAACGCGGCCTCCCCGTCGTCGGCGGGCTCGGCCACGGGCGGCGGGGGCAGGGCCTCCTCGCCCAGCTGCTCGGGCAGGGGCTCCTCCTCGGGGGCCGCGTCGGGGGCGGGCTTCTCGGCGGGTTTGGGCTGCGGGGCGGGCTTGGGCTCGGCCTTTTGGGCCGGCTTGGCGGGCTTGGAGGCGGGGTCCTTGGCGGCGACGACGCGGCCGCGGGCCTTGGCGCCGGGGATGGCGAGCTTCTGGCCGACGAAGATGGTGTCGCTCTTCAGGTGGTTGGCCTTCATGATGGTCTCGATGGAGACGCCGTGGGTCAGGGCGATGCCACCGAGCACGTCGCCGGGGCGGACGGTGTAGACGGTCTCGCCCGCGGCGGGGGCGGGCTTGGCCTTGCGCGGCTTCGGCGCCTTCGTGACGTCGGTGCCCGCGGGCAGGAGCACCTGCTGGCCAATCTGCAGGCGGTCGGGGTTGGCGCGGAGCGCGGGGTTGAGGGCCAGGATGTCAGGCTGGCGCACGCCGAAACGCACCGAGAGGGCGCTGAGCGAATCGCCGGCCGTGACGGTGTAGACCGCCGGTTTCGGGTGGATCACCGGCTTGGGGGCGGGCTGCTCCGCCGCCGGGGCGGGCGCGGGCTCAATGGTCGGGGCGGGCTCGGCGTCGGGCGCCGGCTCGATGGCCGGGGCGGGCTCGGCGCTCACCTCTTCCTGCATCGCGCGCTCCTCGGCGGCGGCGACCTCGGTCGCCTCCTGGCGCGCACGCGCGGCCGAGGAATCCTGTTTCGTGGCGCAGCCCGTCATCAACGCCGCGGTGGTCGCCGCGCAAAGGCCCAAAAGCAGTTGTCGCTTCATCGAAAAACTCCTCAAATCCGTCCCGCGGCCTCTCCGCGCGACATCTCCTATACAATAACAGAATCCCCCCGCCGCCGCAAGGTGGAAACGTGGTCGCCGCTTTCTGGCGGACGCATGGCCCGCGCAGGGACTTCCCCATGACGAAATCAGCGCCGGGAGCGGTTGCGGCAGGCGGGCGGGGGTGTTATACTGTGCGTATGATGAAAGTGGTCGAAGAACGGTTCAGCGTGGCGTTCGCCTACCCGGTGATCTTCTGCCGGGGGCTGTTCGGCGAGGACTGCGGGGTGTTGGACGAGGTGCTGGGGCGGGACGCCGAGGCGCCGCTGCCGCACCGTCTGCTGATCGTGATGGACCAGGGGGTGCGGGCGGCCCATCCCGGGCTGCCGATGGCCATCGCGCGGTGGCTGACGGCGCGGCAGGGGCGCGTCGAGCTGGCCGCGCCGATCGAGTACCTGCCGGGCGGGGAGTTCGCCAAGCGGCAGGACGGGGTGGTGGGGAAATTGGTGAAGCTGGCCTATCAGACGCATTTCGGGCGGAAGGACGCTTTCGTGGCGATTGGCGGGGGGGCGGTGCAGGACGTGGTGGGCTACGCGGCGGCGCTCGTCCACCGCGGCTGCCGCACCATCCGGGTGAACACGACGACGCTCTCGCAGGCGGACGCGGGGGTGGGCGTGAAGAATGGCGTGGACTACGGCGCGTGCAAGAACTTCCTGGGGACCTTCGCCCCGCCCTTCGCGGTGATCAACGACGCGGATTTCCTGCCGACGCTCCCCGACCGGGAGTGGCGCAACGGCATCGCCGAGGCGGTGAAGGTGGCGGTCATCAAGGACGCCGCCTTCCTCGATTGGCTGTGGGCCCACGCGGACGCCCTGCGGATGCGCGACCTGGAGGCGATGGCCGAGCTGGTGGAGCGGACGGCGCGCCTGCACCTGGCGCACATCGCCAACGGCGGCGACGCCTTCGAGCGCGGGGCGGCGCGCCCGCTGGACTTCGGCCACTGGAGTGCGCACCGGCTGGAGGCGATGACCTGCTATCAGCTGACGCACGGGGAGGCGGTCGCCATCGGCATCGCGCTGGACATGGCCTACGCGGCGTTGGCGGGGCTGCTGCCGCCGGCGGATTGCACGCGGGTGGTGGCGCTGCTGCGGGCCTGCGGGCTGCCGGTGTGGTGCGACGAGCTGGCGCTGCGGGGGACGGACGGCAGGCTGGCGGTGCTGGAGGGGCTGAGGCAGTTCCGCGAGCACCTGGGGGGGCGGCTGTGCGTGACGCTGCCCGATGGCCTCGGCGCGAAGACCGAGGTGGGCGAGATGGATGAGGCGCTGCTGGAGCGCGCCGTCGCGCTGCTGCGCGAACGTTATGCGTGAGTTGTAAGGAGGGATCGGCCATGAGCGCAACCGGAATCGTCGCCAAACCCGTCGCCAACCCCGTCTGCCCCCTGTGCGGGGCTGCGCTGCCGGCGGGCGCGCCGCCTTTGGGCGAGGTCGCCTGCCCGGCGTGCGGGAAGGCGGTGATGGCGCCGGGCGCGCTGGCGCAGTACCGGTTGGTGGGGCTGATCGGCGCGGGCGGGATGGGCGCCGTCTACGAGGCCGTCGACGAAGGGCTCCAGCGGCGCGTGGCGGTGAAGGTGATCTTACGCGAAAAGGCGGCGGAGGATCCGGGCTTCATCGAGCGCTTCCGGCGCGAGGCGCAGTCCGCCGCCAAGTTGCAGCACCCGAACATCGTGACCGTCTACGCCTTCGGCGAGAGCGAGGGGCAGCCCTTCCTCGTGATGGAGCTGGTGCGGCCCGATTCGCTGGACCGCATGATGCGGCGCGGGCCCGTCCAGCCGGCCACCGCCCTCAACGTGGGGATGCAGATCGCCCAAGGGCTGAAGGCGGCCGCCGAGCAGGGCATGGTCCATGGCGACGTGAAGCCCGAGAACATCCTCATCAACGAGGCGCGCGAGGCCAAGCTGGCCGATTTCGGCATCGCCGCCCTCGTCGGCGCCCACGCCGCCGACGACAACGAGGTCTGGGGCACGCCCTATTACATCGCACCCGAGACGCTCCGCAAGCAGAAGGTCGACCTGCGGGCGGACATTTACTCCCTCGGCGGGACGCTCTACCACGCCATCGCCGGCGTCCCGCCCTTCGAGGGGGCCGACGCGGTGGAGGTGATGAAGGCGCGCCTCCTGGGCCCGGCCAAGCCGTTGGGCGAGGTGGCGCCGGGCTGCCCCGAGGCCGTCTCGAAGATCGTCATGCGGATGTTGGAGGCCGAGCCCCTCCGCCGCTACCCGAACTACGACTCGCTGCTTTCCGACATGGGGCGCGAGCTCCGCGCCGCCAAGAGTCGGACCGGCGCGGGCAAGCGCATCGTCATCAAAGGCATGGGCCACCCCAGCGCCGGCCCCTCGCGCCCCATGCCCGTGGTCGAGAACCCCAACGCCCCGCTCATCGCCGAGAAGAAGCCGGGGCTAAGCAAGGGCGCCATCATCGGCCTAGCCGCCGGCGTCGGGTGCGGCGTGCCGCTCGTCGTGGTGGCCATCCTCGCCGTCATCCTCGTTGCCTCCGCCAAGAAGACCGCCGAGGAGGTGGGCGAGGCGATGACCAACGCCGTGGCCCAGGTGGCCGCCGCCGACCCGGCCCAGCTCCAGGCCGCCGCCGACCGCCGGGCCCTGGCCGAGCTGGGCGAGGCCTGCGCCGCGCTGGCCACCGCCCGCGCCGTCCAGGCCGGTGAGACCGAGGCCACGCTCAAGTGGCTCGTCGGCCAGGCCCGCCGCGCCGTCGTCCTCCCCGAGCAGGAGGTCTGGCTGGCGCCGCACGAGGGCGAGGCGCCCGCCAAACTCTTCGCCGACCTTCAGGACGCCTTTGCCAAGCGTGACCTTGTGGCCGAGGCCGCCAAGGGCGCCGACGCCCTCCGCGCCAAGGTCGACGGGCTGCGCGTGACCGTCGAGCCGCCCGACGCGGCGCCCGAGGCCGTCGCCAAGGCCCTCGCCGACGCGCGGGCCGCCCGCAAAGCCTACGACGACACCCCGGCCGCCAAGGGCGCCGACGCGGCCGCCAAGGCCGTCGCCGCCCTCCGCAAAGGCTGGCGCGCCGCCGTCGCCGAGGGCCGCGACGCGCTTGAGGCCGCCAACCGCGCCCGCCTCAAGGCCGCCGCCGAGGCCGAGGCCAAGGCCAAGGCCGAGGAGGCCGAGGAAGCGCGGCGCCAGGCGATCGCCGACGAGGTGGCCTCCGTGGCCGACCTGGAGGCGGCCGTCTCCGGGGACTTGGGCGCCTTCCGCCCCGACGCGGCCGCCAAGGCCTTCGTCGCCCGCGCCGCGCGCCTGAAGTCCGACGAGGCCAAGGCCGCCGCGCAGGTGGTCGCCGACCGGATCGCGGCGTTGGCGCAGGTGCGCGAGTGGCTCATCGAGTCGGCCAAGGGCGGCGCGCTGAAGGGCTTCGGCGTGTCGGCGGCGGACGCCGAGGGCATCACCGTCGGCGGCGCGCGGCAGACTTGGGAGGACTTCGCCATCCGTCAGCAGGGGCTTTCCTTCCGCATCTTCAACACGCTGCTGGCCGACGACCAGGGCGCGTGGGGGCTGAGCACCCTCCGCCGCGCCGAATTGGCGATCGGCGCACGGCAGTTCGTGCTGCGGTATTTCGGGGCCACCATGTTGGAGAAGTCGAAGTCGCTGCGCGACATGATGGATCGCCTGAAGGCCGTGGCCGACCGTCTGCCCGCCACGCGCGCCGCCTTGGGGCGCTTGGAGCCGCAGGGTTCGGGCGAGTGAGCGCGGGCGAGGCCGTGAAGCGCTTCGCCCTGATGGTGCTGGGGCTGGCCGGCCTGCCTTTGGCCTGGGGGCTCGCGCGGGCCTTTTGGGACGGGCTTGTGGTGGGGATGCTGGGCGAGGATTGGCTCACGCCCGGGCGTTTGGCCTTCGCCGCCGGCGCGGCGGCGATGACGGCGCTCTATCTGTGGAAGGGGCGTGCGTTGGCGATCGCCTATGTCTTCGCCCACGAGATGACGCACGCGGCGGTGGGGCTGCTCTTCCTGGCGCGCGTCCACCGCGTGAGCGTGGGCGAGACGGGCGGGTTCGTGGAGCTTTCCAAAAGCAATCTCGCCATCACGCTCGCCCCTTATTGCGTGCCGTTTTATCTCCTGGTCGCGCTGGGGCTCTGCGCGCTGACGGCGTGGCTCTGGCCGGGCGCGACGCCCTTTTGGGTGTGGGCGGCGGTCTTCGGCGCGCTGACGCTCTTCCACGTGCTTTACACCTTCGACACGCTTTGGTCGACGGCCCAGCCCGATGTTCGGGAATATGGCCGCCTTTTCTCCTATTGGCTCATCGTCTCGGTCAACCTCCTCTTCGCCTCGCTGGCGCTGACGCTCTCGGGGCAGACCGGCGCGGCGGCGCAGGGGCGGCGCATCGTCCGCCGCACCGCCGAGGCCTATGCCGCCGCCGGCCACGCGTTGGCCGTGCCCATCCGTTTCGCGCAGGAAAGGCTCCGCCCATGAACCCCGCCGGACAACTCCTCGATCTGCTTCGCCAATCCTCCGCCACCGTGGCCTTCACGGGCGCGGGCGTCTCGACCCTCAGCGGCATCCGCGACTTCCGCGGGCGGCATGGCGTCTACAACGACACCTTCCGCGGGCACCGCGTGGAGGAACTCTTCGGTATCGACCTTTTCCGCCGCGACCCCGGCCTTTTCTATGCCTGGGCCAAGGATTTCGTCTACGGGCTCGACGCCTTCCGCCCCAGCGTCGTCCACACCACCTTGGCCGCGCTGGAGGCGCGCGGGCTGCTGGGCTGCGTCGTCACGCAGAACATCGACCGCCTCCACACCCTCGCCGGCAGCCGCACGGTCCACGAGCTCCACGGCTCGCCCCAATGGCACCACTGCCTCTCCTGCGGGCGTGCCTATCCCTATGCCGCCGTCGCCCCGACCGCCCACCAAGGCCTCGTGCCGCGCTGCGACGCCTGCGGCGGCGTGCTCAAGCCCGACATCTTCTTCTATGGCGAGGCCCTCCCCGAGGCGACGCTGACGGCGGCGGTGGAGGCCTGCCGCCGCGCCGACCTCATCCTGGTGCTGGGCTCGTCCCTCACCGTCTACCCCGCCGCCGCGCTCCCAAAGGAGGGCTACGACTTCGGCGCGCGCCTCGTCATCGTCAACGACACCCTCACGCCGCTCGACCCCCTCGCGCTCCTGCGCCTGGGCGACCTCGACGCGACCTTCTCGGAACTCGCCGCCCTGCTGGCCTGAGCCGCCTCACTCGATGGCGTGGTCGTTGGGGAAGGGCTGCCCCGACCACGCGCGCTTGGAAGTCCAGTCCCGCGCCGGCTCGGCCCAGAAGGGCGCGTCGGCCGGCAACCCCAGCGGCAGGAAGACGAACGTGCAGAGGTAAAGCGAGCCGGTGTTGATGTAGGAGTCGCACATCCCCGGCTGCTCGCCGTTGAAGCCCATCCGCAGCCAGCCGGCCTCGGTGAAGTTCACGTCGGTGACCTGACGGCGGAGGACGGCGGTGAGCGCGGCGCGGATCTGCCCCGGCGGCACCTGCCACAGCTTCTCCTGGCGGCGCGCGACGTCGGCCAGCAGGTGGAAGGCCCCCATGCGATAGCAGAGCGAGCGCCCGAACGCCGGGTAACTGCCGTCGGGCGCGATGAGCCGTTCCAGCCAATTGGCGAAGCGGCGCGCGCGGCGGCGCACGGTGGGCAGCGCCTCCTCGGCCTCCTTGTCGCCCAGGGCGGCCTGCGCGGCGAGGATGTCGAGCAGCATGGGCTGGATGACAAAACTGTTGTAGTAATCGAAGTGGAAGCGCGGGCCGTCGCCATAGGCGCCGTCGCCCTTGTACCACCCGTCGAGGAAGCGCGCGGTGCCGAGGTAGAGGCGTTTGCGGTCGCATTCGCCGGTGGCCTGACGCAGAAAGGCCTCCACCTCCCCCGCGAAGAGCAGCCAATTGTTGCCGAAGGGCCGGATGGCGCGGCTCTTGCGGAAGAGCGCCAGCCACGCCCCGCGCACCTCCTCGGGGAGGCCGCCCCACAGGCGCGTGGGGGACCGCAGGAAGGCTTGCGCCAGGAACGCGTATTCCACGAGCGGCTGGGCGCCCTTGCCATGCCCCACCCAGTCGGGCGAATCGGGGTCGGCCGCGTGGGTCAGCGCCCGGTGGGCCAAGGCCAACAGACGGGCCCGCGCGCGCCCCTCGTCGGTGTCGGGCTCGGGCGGCAGCTCGAACCACGGCGCGAGGCCGTTGAGCGTGCGGGCGAGTGCCTCGAAGGAGGCGGTGGAGGCGCGGTTCTTGTTGGTCATCGGCAGGGTTTGCTGAAGCCGCCCCTCCGCGCCGTGGGCGAGGACCGGCTCGGCGATGCGCGTCGCCGCCGCCACCCAGACCTCCCGGTCGCCCACCGCCCGCGCCACGCAGGCCAAACCGATCGTCGCCATCGCCAAAATCAAACGCAGTCGCATAGGAACCTTCCTTTCGCCTTGACTTTAGCACGGCGCGGCCTTCCCGTGGGCGCCGAACGCGCCCACGTCGGCACCTGCCTACGGCCGTGCGCGCCCCCGCCCCGCCGCGTCAGACCCCGAAGCGCTCCCAGAAGGAACGGAGGATGTTGGCGAGCGGCGGCGGCAGGAAGGCCAGCACGCGCGGGGCCAACGCCTCGTCAGGCCCATAGAAGGCCTCGGCCACGGCGCAGGCGATGCAGGCCTGCGTGTCCGCGTCGCACCCCAGCGCGATGGCCTGCACCAGGCACTCCTCGAAGGTCTCGGTGCTGAGGAAGACGCGCAGGGCGAGGGGCACGGAGCGCCAAGTCTCGTCGAACCCGTCCTCCGCCGCCTGCGCGCGGGCCTCCTTGAGGCCGCCGCCCAGCTCCCAGCCGAAGCGCGCCTCCAGCGCGCGGCGAATCTCCTCCTTGTCCTGCCCCTTGCGCGCTAGGAAGACCGCCAACGCCGTGCCCTGCGCGCTGGCGATGCCGTCCGGGTGGTCGTGCGAGCACGCCGCCGAGGCCGCGGCCTCGCGGAGCACGTCGTCCATCGTGTTGAAGGCCCACCCCACCGGCGCCACGCGCATCGCCGCGCCGTTGCCGAAGCTGCCGTAGGGGCGCGGCTCCCGCCGCTCCACCCACAGCCGCCGGAACATCCCGCCGAAGCCGGCGTCCGGGTAGCGCCGCGCCAGCTCGAAGATCGCCTCGCCGTAGGGCCGCCGCTCCAGGATGGCCTTTGCCACCGCCAGCGTCAGCACCGTGTCGTCGGAGAAGGCCCGCGCCGGATGGGCCAGGTCGATGCGCTCCGCCCGCCGCTCCGGGTTGAACTCATAGGGCACCCCGCACACGTCGCCCCAGATGGGGCCAAGCAAACAAACCTTCATCGCGTCCTCCTTCCGCCCCCATTGTACCACACCCGCGGGGGGATCGATGGGCGAAAAAGGCGGGGCGCGCGGTCAAACCGCGCGCCCCGGGCTTTCGGTGACGGCGTGGGCCGCCTTATTTCAGCAACTGCGGGTAGGCGCGGCCGCGCCAGCCTGCGGGGGCCTCCACGCCGAGCAGGTCGGCGATGACGGCGGCGCAGTCATACTGCATCATCGCCGCGTCGAACTCGCCCACGGCCTTGACTGCCGGGCCGGCGAGGATGAAGGGGATCTCCATCTCCTCGAGGCTCTTGCCGCCGTGCCCTTTCTTGATGCCGCCATGGTCGGCGGTCAGGATCACCACGGTGTCCTTGGCCATGCCGGCCTCGTCGATGGCCTTGAGGATGCGCCCGACGTAGCCGTCGACGGCCGCCAGCTTCTTGTAATAGGCGGGGGTGTCGTGGCCTTGGCCGTGGCCCACGTGGTCCAGCTGGTCGATGCAGACGGCCAGGAGGGTCGGCTTCTCCTCGCGGATGAGGCGCACGGCCTCGTCGATGATCGCGTTGGGCTTCTCCTCGTACTTGCCCGGCACGAGGAAGTAGGAATCGACGGCCTTGCGGTCGATGAGGTGCCCGATGCCGCCCCATTCCGCCACCACGTCGATGCGCGCGTCGGGGCGCTGGCGGCGGAGCTCGGAGAAGATGGTGGGGGCGATGCCGTGCTCGTTCAGCAGATTGGGCTTGATCTCAGGCTTCTGCGAGTTCCACTGCGTGTAGCCGTGCAGCTCGGTGGGCACGCCCATGAACATCGAGGCCCAGTTGATGGCGCTGGCCGAAGGCAGCACCGCGCGGTCCTTCAGCGTCCACGCCCCCCGGCTCATCAACCCGGCGATGTTGGGGATCGTCGCCTTGTCGGCCTTGCGCAGACTGTAGGCGCCCCAGCCGTCGCACGCCACCAACACCACGTGCCGGGCCTTCGGCTGCGCGGCGAAGGCCGCTGGCGCGGCCACCGCCGCCAACAACAAAACCAACATCCACTGTCTGAACTTCATGTCCTTTTCCTTTCCGAATAGACCATTCCGTCGCCAAACGCGACACTCTTACTTTAGCACCCGCCCCTCCCCGCCACAAGCACACGCCAGCCCCAATCCCACCCTGCGCACTCCGGTGCGCACAACGCGTCGGGGCGCCCGAATGGGCGCCCCGACGCGTTTTTTTCGTCACCCTCCGCTCAGCCACGGCGGCGGAGCGCCGCCGCGGCAACACCCAGCGCCAGCAAGGCCAGCGCCGTCGGTTCCGGGATGGAGCGCGTGGTGGAGAAGGCCGTCTCGTAACTCACCGAACCGTCGGTCGGGAAGATTCGATCCAGCGGGCGGTTGCCATCCGAAACCCCGGCCTTGAATGTGACCCATGCGTTGATGTCCACGCCGTTCTGGGTGTCCACGAGCACATCGTTGACGTAATATTCCAACGTCGAGGCGCTGTCGTCATAGTCGAAGCCGAACGAGATTCGGTTGTCGTTGGCCGCCAGCAACTCCGAAAAGGGCGTCTGCATGGTGGTCGCCCCTGCGCCGCTTGTCCAAACCGTCGCGTCCCCTCCCACGGCGGAGGTTTGGAACTGATAATACGTCTCGGAGAAATCCATCACCAGCAGCGCCGCCCACGCCTGGCCAGTCTGAAGTGTGGCGTCCTCGTCGAGGACATACGTGACGCGGAAGGCGAAATCCGCGTTGCCGGTGTAGCCATAGGCCGAGTTGGAGGCCACCGACCACGTGTTGGAGGTCAGCGCCGTGGGGCCGCTGCTCTGCCAATCCGTCCAACCGCTGGGGAGCGCCCGCGCCGTGCCCAAAGCCGCCGCAGCCGCCAAAACCGCGAATAATCCTTTCATGCCGTCATCTCCGTTTGGGGGCGCGCCTTTCGCGCCCGACACGGATATAATACCACCCCTCCCCTTTGGGTGCAAGCCTTTTCTGCGCGCTCCCCGTCACTCCCCGCCCGCCTGCCAGGCGGCGAGGATGGCGCGGGCGGCGGGGAGGGCGGCGGCGGCGCCGAAGCCGCCGTGCTCGATGAGGACGGTGACGACGATGCGCGGCTCCTCCGCGGGGGCGAAGCAGGTGAACCACGAATGGTCGGCGCCGGAGGTCTCGGCGGTGCCGGTCTTGCCGCAGACCTCCAGCCCGCCCAGCGCGACGGCGCGGGAGGTGCCCTCGGTGACGGAGGCGCGCATGAGGGCGCGGACGCGCCGGGCGACGGCGGCCGGCCAGAGCCGCACGGGCTCGCCCCCGCCGTCGGGCCCCAAGCGCGGGGGGACGAGCACGCCGTCGTTGGCGAAGGCGGCGGTGAGGGCGGCCACGTGCAGCGGCGTCAGCAGCAGGTCGCCCTGCCCGAAGCCGAGGTAGGCGACGCGGTTGGGCGCGCCGTCCAGATCGGGGAGGCGCCCGGCCTCGGCCTGGTAGACCCGCTCGCCGCACCGGGCGAGGGCGAAGCCTTGGTCCAGGCGGCAGCGGCGCAGGGCCTCGCGGAAGGCGGGCCAGCCGCAGGCGGTGGCGGCCTTGGCGAACCAGATGTTGGAGCTTTCGGCGAAGGCTTGGCGGAGGGGGAGCAGATCCTCCTCGGGCGGGTGGCGGTGCGTGTCGCGGATGGGCTTGGTGTAGGCGGCGGGCGACCAGCCTCGGGCGGGGCAGACGTAGCGCCCCGCCTTGCCGCACCCAAGGGCCAGGGCGGCGACGAAGGGCTTGAAGACCGAGCCGGGCGGGTAAAGCCCCTGGGTGGCGCGGTTGAAGAGCGGGGCGTTGGCGCGGTCGCGCAGGGCGGCGCGCAGGTCGGCGGGGTCGGCGGAGGGGCTGGAGGCCAGCGCCAGGATCTCGCCGGTGCGGGGGTCGAGGGCGATGGCCGCGCCCTTGCGCCCGGCCAGCGCCTCGAAGGCGGCGCGCTGGAGGCGCGCGTCGAGGGTGAGGCGGACGTCCTCGGGGGCGGCGCGGCGCAGGAGGTCGCGCGCCGCCTCGGGGGGCGCGAAGCCGCAGAGCCGGGCGTCGTAGACGCGCGTGAGGCCGCTGAGCCCGAACTCGCGCGAGGCGTAGCCCACGGCGTGGAGGGCGGCCGCGCCCAGGGGCGCGCGCTGGCCCCAGCGGCGGCCGGGCTCGGCCTCGGCCAGGACGGCGCCGTTCCGGTCGAGCAGCCGCCCGCGCCCCTCCGCCGTCCGCGCCGCGGTCGCCGGGCGCGCGTCGTAGCGCCGTTGGAACTTCTGGAAGCCGAGCGACCCGAAGCCGCTGAGCTGCCAGCACGCCTGGTGCAGCAGCAGCGCCGCGAAGCCCGCCCCGAGGAGCGCGCCCAGCCCCCAGCCGCCCCAGCCCGCGCCGCGCCCGCGCCAAAGCAGCGCCCCCGCCGCGCAGAGCGCGAGCAGGGCGAGGAAGACGACGTGGAAGAAGGGCGCCATGCCCCTTATTATACAAGAGGCGGGGTTCCGGCGCGACGTTCGTGCGCGCAAGACTTGTAATGGTTGCAAAAGCCGGACCGTTTGTTGTATACTAAGGGCCAATCCGGGGGCGCCGTGCCCCTGGCCGAACCAAGGAGAGAGCAGCATGGAACTGAAAGGCAGCAAGACCGAGAAGAACCTGATGGAGGCCTTCGCGGGCGAATCCCAGGCGCGCAACAAGTACACCTACTTCGCCTCTGTGGCCAAGAAGGAGGGCTACGTCCAGATTGCGCGGATTTTCGAGGAGACGGCCAACAACGAGAAGGAGCACGCCAAGCTCTGGTTCAAGCACCTTCAGGGCATCGGCTCGACGCTCGACAACCTCAAGGCCGCCGCCGCCGGGGAGAACTACGAGTGGACCGACATGTACAAGCGCATGGCCGACGAGGCCGACGCCGAGGGCTTCCACGACATCGCCCGCCAGATGCGCGGCGTCGCCGAGGTCGAGGCCCGCCACGAGGCCCGCTACAACGCCCTGGCCAAGAACGTCGAGACCGGCGAGGTCTTCGTCCGCACCGGCAAGAACCGCTGGGAATGCCTCAACTGCGGCGCCATCGTCATCAGCGAGAAGGCCCCCGAGATGTGCCCCGTCTGCAAGCACCCGAAGGCCTACTTCGCCCTCGAGCCCCAAGGCGCCTACTGAGCCCCCGCGCCACGCGCGCGCAAGCCACGCCCCCGGCCCCACGCCGGGGGCTTTTTCGACCCCCGGCGGACGGCGCGCCCCGAGCCTCGCCGCGGCGGGGTTCGGGTGGGTTTGCGGCGGGGTTCGGGTGGACTTGCGGCGCGATCCGCGAAACGACCCCCGCAATTTCGTTCCCGGCGCCGGGCCATACCCTCCCGTGCGGACTTTGGCGGGCGGCGGGGCGTGTCGCGGAAACCGGCCCCTCTTCAGGCTGTGAATGTCAATGGATTCGCGCAGGGCGTGTGGGAGGGGATGGGAAAAACGCATGGGGTAGGGGCCTTTCGCTGCCTCTTGGAAAATTCACGGCCTAATCTTACAACGTGCCCTATCACGCTTCCCATCGGCCGCGCTTGCATTTTGCCCCGTGCCTGCGGCATAATAAAAGGCCACAACCAATCAAGGAGCAAGGCATGAAGTTTGACAAGCGCGGCGCGTTGATGGAGACCGAGATCCCCGGCGCGACGAAACTCCAGGGCAAGGTGCGCGACATCTACGACCTGGGCGACAAAATGCTCATCGTGGTCACCGACCGCCTGAGCGCCTTCGACGTCATCATGGACGACGGCGTCCCCGGCAAGGGCAAGGTGCTCAACAACATCTCCGTCTTCTGGTTCCGCAAGCTCGCCGGCCTCTGCCCCACCCACCTCATCTCCGACGACGTGGCCGACTATCCCGCCCCCTTCAACGCCTGCCCCGAGCTCCGGGGCCGCTCCATGCTCGTGCGCAAGCTCCGGGTCGTCCCCTACGAATGCATCGTCCGCGGCTATCTCACCGGCTCGGGCTGGGCCGAGTATCGGAAATCCGGCACCGTCAACGGCCAGCCGCTCCGCCCCGGCTACCAAAACGCCTCCAAGCTCGACGAGGTGCTCTTCACCCCCACCACCAAGGCCGCGATCGGCGACCATGACATGGCCGTCTCCTTCGAGCGGATGGCGCAGGACGTCGGCGCCGAGCTCGCCGGCAAACTCCGCGATCGCTCCATCGCCCTCTACAAGGCCGCCGCCGAGCACGCCGAGGCCCGCGGCATCATCCTCGCCGACACCAAGTTCGAGTTCGGCCTCGACGAGGCCGGCGACGTCGTCCTCGCCGACGAGGCCCTCACCCCCGACTCCTCCCGCTTCTGGGACAAGGCCACCTACGCCGTCGGCGCCAACCCCCCCAGCATGGACAAGCAGTTCGTGCGCGACTGGCTCGACGCCATCCACTTCAACCACCAGCCCCCCGCGCCCCCGCTGCCCGACGAGGTCATCGCCAAGACCCAGGCCATCTACGCCGAGTGCTACCGCCGCCTCACCGAAGGCGAAACCTGCGCGCCCGCCCTGTGAGCGGCGCGCGCCTGCGCCCACCCTCGTCCGCCGCCAACATGTCCCTGGGGAATCACCTCCGGGGCGTTCATGCGATTTCGTCCCACTGACGCCTCCCACGCCCAATCTCGCTGACGCATTGACAACCGCGTGCAGATGGTCGACGACGCGGGACGAGCAGCGCAAGAAGGCGTATCTCGCCGGGCTTGGCTTCTCGGAGACGGACATCGCGAAACTGGAGGACTTGTTCCACGAATTGTACGAGGCCCGCAACGGGGCGCAGTACGGCTTGGAGGTCGCCTTCAACGCGGACAGTTACAACGCGGCGTTGCGCGCCGCAGGGCTGGATGGCGTGGTGCGCGCCTCGGACGTGGCGGATGCGGGGCCGGACGGGGAACGCGCTGTGCGGCTCGAAATCTCCGGGCAGGACGGGCGCGGGACGACGGTCGTCATGCGCCAGCGTATCACCGGTGACGAGGCCATGGAGCGGCGCGGGTCGTTTGCGAGCGTCGAGGTGCGGAACGCTGAGGGCGGCGAGGGGGTGGACGCGACGCAGGTCGTGGACGACCTCATCGAAATCCGCGAGCAGAGCATGGCGGGCACCACGTTCGTGCTGGGCCACGAACTGGCGCACAACCTGCTCGACGTCATGCGCCGCACCGGGACGCTGACCCCGGAGCGGGAGGCGGCGTTGCGCGAGCGTTTCGCCACCAAGGACGGGGCCTTCGACGAGGAGGCTTTCGCGGACGCGTTCGGCGACAGGTTGCGCCGGGCTTTCGTGGTGGGGCAGAGGGAATTGGCGGAGACGCCCGACAACGCGGTTGTGAGGCTTTTGGACGCGTTGGCGGGCTGGGTGGCACGGATTGTCGAGGCGGTGCGCAGGACGCGCGGAGGGGCCGTCAGAACGCCCACGGACGCGGCTGGCGCGGTGGACGCGCTGGTGCGCGAGACGCCGGTGGGTCAGGAGGTCGAGGACGGGATGCGCCGCTCTGGCGTGCCGGTCGATGAGATGAAGGACGTGGGAGGTGAGCAGGATGCCGGAACTGTGCGAACTGGAAGCGACGAAGGAAAAGCGTCAGAGGGAACTGCTTCGGAGGATGGAGGAAGCGGACAGGAGGGGGGACAACAGGGAACTGTGCCGCCTTCTGATAACGTGGTACGAGACGACGTACAATCTGTCCCCTTGCGCGCGGACAGGCGGCGGGAACTGCTCGCCAAAATCGCGCAGAGAAGGGGGCGGAAGTTCTCGATTGACGCGGATACCCGAGGCAATTGGGATGAAGTTGTCAGCACTTTTGTCGACAATTACGGGAACCTTGACCAAGCGTGGTGGACGACGCCAAAGATGATGTTTCGCGGCGCGCCCGACGTCATCCGTTACCTCAACCATTATTACCCAACGTTGTTCAGGGACGAGACGGGATACGATTTCGACGAGCGGTTGCCTTTCATGATTGCGCCGAGCACGCTTGCGAAAATATACGGTGGCGCAAGCGGGCGCAGTGTCGGTACGTTGCACGACCACAATCTGACGGAGGAGGACTTGTTCCGTCTCATTGACGCCATCGACAAGCCGCTTGGTGTCGTCCTCGACAATTACAACGAGCGCAACATCGCGCTTCTCTTTTTCCTTGAGATGGAGGAGCGCGTGGAGAGGGATGACGGAAGCGTGGTTTATGCGCCCGTCATGGTGCCAATCCGCATTGTGCCGCGCTTTAGAAGAGAGGGGGCTTATTACGAAGTGTCGAGTTCCTACGGATTGGACCAGCGCAGGAAATGGGACGGCCTGTTTCACGCCCTTCAACGGGAGCCTGACAGGGTTCTTTACATTGACGAAGGGAGGTTGGATAAGTATCGGACGCCCTACGGGAGCAAGAGAAATCTCAACCAGCCTACCAGCGAATCGGGATTGAGGCGCCTCGCCGATTCGCCGCTGAAAGTCATTGCTAAACGCCGTAGGAGCGCCGATGAAAAAGGGCTACGCGCATTTGCGCCTGAATGGGGTAACCCTTCTGTGCCTTCAATTATAGACGACGCCGGGGAAGAAACGCAAGAAAAATCTTCGGGCCGCTCGTTTTCCACGGAGGCCGTCCTGCCTGAGGAGGACGCGGCGTATCTGAAAGCCGTGGCAGACGGGAACATGGAGGCCGCTGGGCGCATGGTAGAGGATGCGGCGCGGAAGGCCGGGTACACGATTCAGGGCTTCCATGGGACGGGGCAGTTCGGCTTCACGGTGTTTGACCCGAAGAGAAGCGACGATGGAACTTCGCTCTTTTTCGCCGGGGACAGGGAGTTGGCCACAACTTATCTTTACAAAGAAATCAGTGACATAGGCGCGTCTTCGTCTGACGACACGTCCGTCCGCAATATTCATGAAACCAGGGGCGGGTTGGACTTGGATGTCAACGCGAGTTATCCTGACGACGCGGCGTTTATCCAAGCGGTCAAAACCGAGGTTGAAAGGCGTGGCGGACGTCTTCGTGTCATCCATCTGAATGCAGGTGAGAACACTTACGACAACAAGGAACTTCGCCGTGCGTCGATTGGAAGACGAATCGATTCGGTGGAAGTGGATTATATTTTAGTTAAAGCCCCCAAAAGACATGGGGAGTGGGATACGTTTGCCTATGCTTCTCCGGATTCCAGAAAACGTATTCAAGAAAAATACAACGGATACAAGGACACGCTCGATGAACTACAGGGAGAGACAGCAGGTTATATTAAACGAGACTGGGACGCGGGCAATGACACGTTCGGCATTTATGGCGTGGCGCTCCGCATGGAGAACCCGCTTCACGTGGACGCAGAAGGGAAGCCTTGGTCTGCAATGACGTTCTCTTTGCTCGGCTCGAACAGAAAGACGTGGAAGACGCGCGACATCGCGGCCTATGCGAAGAAGCATGGTTATGATGGGGTGATAATTGAAAACGTCCATGACGTGGGTGCCAATCGTATTTCCGGTTTTGAGGATAGGCCAAGGTCTGTTTATATCGCGTTTAACTCCAATCAGGTGAAGAGCCTTGACCCGGTGACTTATGACGACGCGGGGGGCGTTGTGCCGCTTTCGGAGCGTTTCGACGCTGGGAGGCAGGACGTGCGGTGGAGCACGGAGGCCGTGGGCGCGCCGCGCTTTTCGGAGACGGAGGCGGGCAAGCGCGTGGTGGCGCGGCTGGTGGACAACCTCATCCGCCATCAGGAGGACTTGGCGTTTGGGAACGCGGCGGTTGAGGGGGCGCTGGAGCAGGGCGGCAACGCGGCGGTGGGGAAGTGGAACCGCGTGGCGAGCGCGGGGGCGAATGGCTCCGAGAGCCTGCCGGACACGGCGGAGGGGCTGGCGAAGGAGGAGAAGTTCCGGGCGTTCCAGTTCGGGCGGCCGGGCGG
>CALXSF010000008.1 GCA_944391055.1 uncultured Kiritimatiellota bacterium
CTTCAGTCACCACTTCTTCGTGCACTCCCTCCTCGGTTTCCGCCACCTCTTCGGATTCCTGTTCCGCCGCTTCCTCCGGCGGTGCCTCCTCGGGTTGCCTGTTCTCGCCCTCTTCTTCAGCCGGCGTTTCCGCCACTTCCGGTTCCGACGCTTCTTCTGTCTCTGTCACCGCTTCCTCGGGTAGTGTCTCCTCGGTCTCTGAAGACACGTCTCCCGCAAGCGATTCGTCCAAGGGTGTCTCGGCATCTTTCAGTGCTTGATTGGCCTCCCATTCGGCTTCGGCACGGGCTTCGTCCTCGGCCCAGCGTTCTGCCCGCTCGGCGTCGTCGCGCTCATTTTTGAGGCGTTCGTCAATGGCGTCTTGTGCTTTTTCGGCTTCATTTTCAGCATCGGTGCGGAGGTGCTCGATGGCATTCTCGGCATCGACACGTGTTTCCTCGGCCTCCCAACGCAACTGGCGCGCGGCATCGTCGAGACTGTTTTGAACTTCGTCCGGCAGGGTGTCCCCAGCATAAGAGGGAGTGGTGTCCAAGGTTTCGACCGGCGCCTCGGCGACCTCCGCGAGAGGTTCAGGTGGCGTAAACTCGGGCGTGGACACGCTCGTGTCCACAGAGGTCTCACTGCATTCTTCGGAACCGCACATACATTACCTCAGGCTTTCCAATGATTGACGAATGGTTGCATCGTTCAGACGGATGCGCGTGTCATACTTCACCTCGCGCAACAGGTGCATTCGGATGCATGCCACCAGCTCCGGTGTCACAGGCTCATCATTCACCTCACGCCGAACCAATTCGTCCAGATTGGCATAGACGCGCCGCAACAAGGAAAAGTCTTCGCTTTGCGCCGTAAAGAAACGTTTGAAGATCCGCTTGGCAAGCTCCCGTGCCAGTGCACGCCGTTCGAACGCGCACTCCTCGGCACACGGCTTGAGACACGCGCACTCCGGGTAGGGGCGAAGCCGTTCGCGGCGCGCCGCCCAATAGGTGGAGGCATCGCGAATGTCCGCGTCGGTGAGCGAAATCGCGATGCCGTTCGCGGCACGATAATCCTCCGTGACGACCTCTTCCGGCTCGTCCAGTTTGTCGAAATAGAGGAAGGCTTCGCCGGGGCGAAGCCTGGCCAGACGCTTGATTTGCGCATCGTCCATGTTCACGCTGTCGGCGAGGATTTCCCGGTCCGCGCGCTCCACCAAGCGAAAGGCGAGCTTGAGGTTTGTGAGCGCCACGACGTCGACCCCGACCTTGCGCGGGGATTGGTCCGCGATCACAAGCCCAACGCCATAGGAGCGGATTTCCGCGAGCATCCGCTTGACCAGGCCCTTGGCGATGGCGGTGGGATCCGCCGCTCCCTCAACCGTTTTGCCATCGGCATCCAGCAAAACATGCGCTTCCTCAAGCACCAAGACGTTCCGCAGGCGCCCATCGCCCAAGAAGTTGGCGTTCACATAGGCCAACACATTCAGCAGAAGCAAGGCGATGATAAGCGCCTTTTGCTCCGCGTTTTCGATTGCGGCCAACTCGATGACGGTGGGCTTTGCGAGCAAATCACCGATGGGAATCGTACCGTAATCGTCGAACAGGCGCAACAGCCCGGCGAGCCGCACAAGCCCCGCGCGGCCGATGTTTCGCGCGTCGCCGGTGTAGCCGATGGCGTCAAAGGTTCTCCGAAAACAGGCAATGAAATCCCGCAACCCAAAGACACCCCCCTTGTCCGCGCTTGTGTAACTTTCCAACCACCTGAACTCCGAGTAACAGTTGTCCACCGTCTCCTCGAAAATCTTGTCCAACGGCGTCGTCATCGTCAGCCCTGCGGCAAAGGCCGTCCGCAACACCGATTTGTAACTCTCCAACGTTACATTCTCCGGCGGCACAAAGGGATTAAAGACAAAGGGCGAAACAAAACGTTTCCCCGGCGTGAAGACCTGCAAATCCGGAATGCTCTGAACCAACGCACGATATTCGTTCTTCGCCGGCTCGATGACCAAGAAGGGAATGCCGTGTTCCTTCCACAGCCGATCCAACAGGCTCACCGAAAAGGTTGTCTTTCCCGAGCCCGGCGTCCCGACGATGAGCATATGCTTCGTCAAATCCCGCAAGAAAAACCCAATCGTGTCCTTCCCGCCCGAACTCTTCAACCGCCCGACCGTGATGTCTCCGCCATTGACAATGCCGCCCGCAAACGTCTTGCCCCTGCCGCTTGACCGATTGACCTCCAGCCCCGCGCCGACGTGGGCTGTCCCAATCGGCAATCGGAAAAAGCCGCACGCCTCCTCGCCCGTGACGACAAAGGGAAGGCGTGCCAACGACGCGTAGGGCCCGCCGGGAACCATCCCCCCCTGAGTCTGCCCCGCAGCCCGAATGGCCTCCCCAAAAAGCCAAGGCAACGCAAAACGCTGCTCCGCGCAGTCGATTCCCGCGTTCCCAAAATCCACCACCCGCAACAGCGCCTCCGCCCCAGAGGCACCCGCCAACTGCCCAAAAAGGCGGCTGGAGACCGCCCCGACGGCCTCGCGCCCACCCATTACCGCAATGTTGAACGCAAAGAGCGCGCCATCCACGCGTTTGGCGTAATACGCATAAGTCTCGGCGGGGCGTGCCGCCGAAGCGATGCCCACCTCGCCAATGCCCCGTTCTTGGATGCCTCGCTCCAACGTCGCGAGCAACGTCGCCCACCGGCTCAGGGCCGCAGACTCCTCTTCCGTGTACCGTGTCGGCATCACCTGGAAGAAAACACCGCACCTGGGATAGGCCACCAAGGCATTGGCCAAATTGCCGAAGTCCGCCTCCCCCCGCGGAAGTCGCTCAAACAAATAACACTCCCCAATCAACCTATTCTGCAACGAGACAAAACGCCCCTCCTTCGTCAACGCCACCGCGCTCTCCGTCGCGATGCCCTCCAATACCTCCCGATAGGTCGCCTCGTCAAGATCCGCCAACGCATACTGCCGCTGGCGCAAATCCGCGCCCAAGACACGCACATAATCCCCTGCCGCCGCCTCGGCCTCCCGGCACGAGCGTGCGATGACACGTACCGTCACGAACAGCCGAATACGCGCCGCATAGGCTTGGTTGGCCACCGGCTCCGTCTTCCACAAAATCTCCACCCCCACGTCCTGAGCCGCGCCACCCTGGCGATGCAGCTGGGAAACTTCCGCCAACAGCACCTCGCCCGCGCGCCGCTGCGCCTCCACCACAGCCTCTTCCGGCTCGCCGCCCACGGCCAAGATTGACGCATCCGGTACGGCGACGACTTCCATCGAGGCAAGCCCGATGAACTCCCCGTTCTCCAATTCCTGGCACGACACGTTCATCCGGCACACCTCCCTCATGAGCCGTGTAAGACGCGCCATCCGGCGGGCAATCCCCGCCGGATGGCAACATCGCCACTCACTGCTTGTCGGCAAGCTTCTTCTGCTTCAACAAGGAACGAAACGCCGCCACGGCCGCCTCCGCCGTCTTCGGGTCGCGTACCGAACACACCGTCGATTCCCCACCCGAATTGCGCAACACGAACGTCTCGTAACGCATCCGAACCTTGGGATCCTCGACACCCGTCCGCGGGTCGCGCTTGGCCACATTCTTGCTCTCGGTCTTGACGCTGACGATGTCTTTGTAGAAATACTCCTCCGTGCCCTCAATCGTTGCATCGGACACCAACGAGACAATCTTGTAATAGTAGTGGACCACATCCTCCGAGAAGTAAAAGCCGCCGATGAACACCTCGCTCGACCGCCACACATTGTCCTTGCCCCGGACGTACTGCGCCGACAAGTTCTTCTCGTCGTCCAACCGTGCGTCGAAATCCCAGCCCCAAAACTCGATGGGGTCGGCAAGCGCGATTTCCTCCTCCTCGACACCCAACTTGTTGAATGCCCGTTGGCGGAAATCCCCCATCAGCGACGAGGCCGCAGCGTCCATATCGGCATCCACGGGCCGCCCGCCAAACGCCACGAACAACCAAAGCACGGCGATGATTGCCAAAGGCAACCCCACCAAAAACAATCCAACCGCAGACGTCAAAATGCCAACGAGAAGGAAGATTAGCGGCCACTTCAGGCGCGGACGAGGCTTGAAGTAACGTTGATTGCGACTGTAGTCCATGTTTTGCTCCTAATTGCGTAACCAAGCCCCATGCGCAGGAGCTCAACCGTTGGCCCCAACCATGAAACTGCTCACATGGTATCACACCCCCCTCCGTTTTATCAACCCTTTTTGTTGCAATGTTGTCCAGGGAAATGGAATGACGCGGCGAACTGTCGATAAATCCCCCGACGGACCTCCTCCTGAGATGCGGCGTGTCTCGAGGGGAGATACGGCGTGTTTCTAAAATACTACTTCTATTGTTTTTCGGGCATCTCTTGGATTTTTAATGAGTTTTAATTTTATTTCAATGGGACAATGGAATATTTATTTTGATGTCAAGCGGTGCCTGTGTCGTCCTATATCGTGCAATTCTCCGGAAAAGTTGCAAAATTGGTTGCACAATTGTTACACTTCGGGGTGCGAAAACAATCATGGGAGCACAAATGAGCGTCATCAAGGATACCAAAGGAAAGTTCGTTCGCATCGGCGAGTGGCTGTGCGTCCGCAACGGGCGTGTTTATGGCGTGAAAAAGGTGAGGGGGAAGACGGTTCGGCAGGTGGCCCCGATCCAAGGGTTGGCGGCGATCGATGGGAAGGGGCGTCCGACGGCGGAGGTCAAGCGCTGGGTGAGGCGGTGGGGGGAAGGCCTGGAAAACGCGCCTTATTACAAAGAGGGGAAGAGGGTCCCGACAATCGGGGAGTTCTTTGACGCTTATGTCGAATTCGCCGAGCAGGAATATCTGAGCAATGGTTCCCCGGCCCCAAGTACGTTGGCCAAATACAGGAGTTCGTTCGATATTTTCGTGAGGACGTGCGGCCTGTCCCGTTCGGATTCGCTCGCCTCAATCACGCGCGACCGGATGGACGCGTTCGTCTCGGAGTCGCTTGCGAGGGGGTTGATCCCGCTGACCGTCTATTCGATCCTGAAGCAGGTTCGGAGTCTTTTCGGCGCCTGGGTCATGGAGCGCTACGCCGCGAGGGGGTGGGAGGTCGTCATGCCGAACTTCCCGCGTAGGCGCGGCAAACTGACGGCCGCAAAGGTGTATCAGCGGCCCCCAGAGGAACTCAGGGAAAGGACGATGGATTGGTATCGCGCGCTGGAGAGGAGCGATCCGATGGCGTGGGCGGCGGCAAGCCTCATGCTGCAGTTCGGGATGCGCAACTGCGACGCCGCCCGCCTCAAATGGGAGGACATCGTCCGGGAGGATGGCAAGTGGGTGCTTGGCTACACGCCCAAGAAAACGAGGAACAGCAGCGGGAGACGCGTCCACTGCGCCATGAGCGACGCCTTTTACGAGCGTCTTCGCGCGAATGGCGGCAAGGGGGCCTACGTCCTTGAGCGCGCCGAGAGCGCATTCAAGCAAATCAACGCCTCCCTGTTCGACCTTGGCTGGAAGCCGCCGCAATACCACAAACGCGCGTATGAGCTCAGGAAGATGTGCATCGACCGCATCTATCGGACCTATGGCGTCGAGGCCGCCGTCCAAGTCTCCGGCGACGACATCAAAACCATCCTGCGGTTCTATGCCGACCCGAGCCGTGCGAACATGGCGACGATCGACATCACGTGACCTCACTCCGGCAGGGGGAACGGCTCGAAGCGCTCAAAGGCCCCGTCCGGCGTCACGGGGTCGTCGCCCCACGCGAAAACGGCCTTGGGATAGACCTTCATGTCCGCGCCGCCCAAAAAGCCGAGTTTGTAGACGAAGGTTTTGCGCTGCCGTGCCGCCCAATGATCGGAGCCCGCCTCCTCCAATTGCCCGTCCAGCGGGACCGTGACCCGCGTCCATCGGCCTTCCACGACGATCTCCGGCGTGGGCGCGTCGCCCTCAGGGATCAAATCGAACCCAAAACCGTCGCTGTAGAACGTCGCTTGGGCAACGATGTCCCTTTTCGGGCATGGATTCGGCCAGCCGGTGCTGACGCTGACCTCAAGGCGGAGGAAGTCCGCCGGGTCGTCCCATGCGGCGCGCTCCTCGAAGAACAAAACGGGGTTGATGTCGGGCAGCGTCTGAATCTCAAGGTCGGCGAGCACCGTCTCGCCGTCTCGCTTGGCCTCATACCGGATCCATTCGCCCGGCTCAAGCGGGGGGCGCACGACGGAAATGGGGTAATCGACCCGCAGCACGGGATAACCGTCGATCGTGCCGTTCGTCGTGTGCCCATGCGTCTGCCCCAGATTCAGGATGGCCACGTTCCCGTCGGCGTCGTAATACACGCCGGGGCGATAGGCCCCCGTGTCGGCCGTCGGGGGCGGCAGAAGCGTGGCCCCGCCAAAGAAGTCCGCAAACCACGCCGCGGGGTCCTCGGGAGCGACGTCATCCGCCTCCGCGGAAGGCCGCCCATCCGCGAAGCCATTGATCTTCGCCGTCTCCTCGCCGTCCCCATAGAAGTCGATGGCACCCCCTTCGCACGGCCCGAGCCATGCGTTGAACGGGATCCGTTTCTCGGGGCCGGCGCCAGTGTAGGTGTCCACGGCGACCATCGGGGCGAAGCCGAGCAACGCCTCCGGCCAAGGGCTCACGCGGGCGCCCGCGGCCTTCCCGACGGAAGGCACGACATTCCCGGCGCCGTCCGAGCCGTTCCCGAACGGCCGCGTCAGGAAGCGTTCGGCATGGTTCCGCGACGTGACCTTCCCGGGGAGGTACGCCATCCGCGCCTCCACCCCGGGCGGCGCGCCATAGGCCCGTTTGTGCCATTCCTTGGACACATGGAGGCAAAAGCGGTTCGGGGCGATCATCTTGAGCCTGTAGGGGGGGCGTCCGCAGATGCAGGATCGTGGCCTGCGCGATCTTGGGCGCGCAGAAGACGAACTCGTTGGTCGCGTGGCCCATGCCGGCGATGCCCCGCTCGATCTCCAGACGCCCCGATTCCGGGATGCCCATCCGCTCGCAAAATCGCGACAGCTCCTGTCCGTCCGGCGCGTCCCGGTGATGGGCGAAGACGGTCCCGTCCGCCGCCGTGTAGCAGACCACGCCAAGCCGGATCGCCTCGTCCAAGTCGCCTATCCGCCCAACGACCGCCCCCGCCCGGAACCCAAGCGGCCCCTCATGCGCCCCAGCCTTCGCGGTCGCCGAGCCGGAGCCGAACAACTGGACGCGTGCGGGCTTGTCCATCAGGGCGCCTCGCTTTCCTCCGCGGCGTCTTGGTAGGTCGTCATCTCGTTCGCGTCCTCGACCACCGTCTCGAGGATGCGCTCCTTGGCGCCGGCCGCGACCGAGCCAAGGAAGGAGATCGTCGCGCTTTCGGCGTCCATCCCGCCGGTGCCCGTCTCGTCGCCGGGCGGCGTGTAGGAGAAGCTCTTGAAGATGCCGGTCGTCTCCAGCCTCAGCCAAAGGGAAGGCGTGTGCTTCACGAGTTTCGGCGCGTCCACCACGCTCAGCGCGTCCGTCGCGGACGACGAGCCGTCCGACGCGATCGCCTCCCGGATGGCGATTTTGTGCTTCTCGTAAAGGATGGCCGGCACGTCGTTGGCCTTCGTGAACGTCCACTTCCCCCCCGCCTCGTCAAAGGCCCACGTGCCCACGAACTGCGCATAGGCCCCCTCGTGCTCGACGATCGGCCCCAGCGCGAGCGAGCCGCCCTCCCCGCCCTCGCCCCCGAAGACGCGCTGGCCGACCATCCCGCCGAGGGGGAAGGACGCCCCGGGCATCGACGCCTTGGCGCCCTCGAGCGCGCGGACCCTGCGCTCGACGTCCATCACGAAAGGATCCTCGAAGTCAAACATCCCGGCGCCTCACCACGACGTGTCAAAGAAGTTGCTGCCATCGTCGGAGACGGTGCCGATCTGCTCGTGCGTCTCCCGCTTGTTCCTGTAGCCCTTGTAGGACCACCAGCCGTCCCCGAGATAGGCGATGTCGCCGCGGTTGCACCCCGCCAATTTCGCGGCCGCGCTCTGCGAGCTTCCCTCCGAGGGGTCGTTGTCGTGAAGGACGCCCTGGACATAGGTCATCGTCACGGTGCGCCTGAAGACCTTTTTGCCGACGTAGAAGATGTCCCCGTCGCTGACCTCATAGGTCTGTTCCCACGCGTCCTGCCCGCCGCCCCCGCCGCCGGAATCCCTTTCGCTGGACGAGAACTGCCCGTCGAAGAGCCCGAACGCGTTCTTGCGGAAGCCGCCCCCGGTCCAATCCCCGGCGGGGAGCGCCTTTTGGTTCTGGAAGACGCAAATCCGCAGCGTCCTCCCGCTGCCATCCTTCCCGAAGGTGTGGGTCTGCTGATAGCCTTTCGCCGTCACCAGGCGCTTGGACCACGTCGTCCGCCCGCTGGGCGTGACCTGCCTGTCCACGCTGACGGTCGTCCCCTCGTCGGCCGCCTCGGGGTCGTCCGGCGGCGCGGGGTCGTTCGCCGCGGAGGTCACCTCCACGTCCTCGAGCGCGGTGACGGACTTGGACGTCCTGTGGTTGGGGACAAGCCTCTCGGTCGTCTCCCGCCGCTCGACGTCCATCTTCCCAAGCTCGTTCATCCGCGCGGAGACGCCGAAGGTCTTGCCGCTGGCGGCGTCCGGCGCCTGCGCCTCGCCGCCGTCGGGGACGCCGTCAAGGTTCCGCCCGGTCTCTGTGTGCCGATGTTCGTAGACCGTGCTTTCGCAGTCGACGCCGGCCTCCCCCTCCGCGACCGTCCTCGGCGTGACCGTGGACTTCGTGACGTTCCACTTCCCGCCGGGCGTCCGCTCCTGCCGGATCTCCTCGCCGACCTCCGGGAGGCCTGCCGCCCGCCCCGTGTTCCGGTCCGTCTTCGTCGCCTCCTCCGCGAACGCCGTCTTCCGTCTCGCCTCTGCGGCCCCAAGCACCTCCAGCTCCGTCTCGACCGTCTCCGTGACGTCATGTTTCCCCTCGGGCGTGCGCTCCGAGCGGAAGGTCCTGATCGTCCCGTCCCCGGCGGCGGAGGCGGGGGGCGCCCCGGCCTCGTCACGGTTCCGGTCCGTCGTCGACTCCGTCGCCGAGAAGATGGTGGCGCTCCCTTGGCGGACGGCGCTCTCGACCGTCTTCGGCGTGACCTTGGTTTTCGTGACGTTCCACTTCCCGCCGGGCGTCCGCTCCTGCCGGATCTCCTCGCCGAGGCCCGGGGCGTCTGCGACCCGCCCGACGTGGCGGTCCGCCTCCGTCGACTCGGAGGCATAGAGCGTCTCCCGCCTCGACTCCGCCGCCGCGTCGACGGGCTCCTCGCTCGTGTTGACCAACGTCACGTCCGTCGTGCAGTCGTCATTCTTCGACTTTTGGATGTCGACGACGGTCCCGTCCCCGTCGTCGACCCTCATCCCATGCCGCTGGGCGAAGTCGGCGATCTTGTCGTCGACGCCGGAGCCTTCCTCCTCGCGGACGCCGAGCAGCAGCGCGCTCTCCCGCGTCTCCCCTGTTTCCTGATGGGAAAGCCAGGGCCCGACGTCGACTTGGACGCGCTCGCGCCGCACCAGCACATACGAGAAGAGCCCGCTCTCCCCGTCCCGCCGGATCCCTTGGATGGAATAGGCGACCCCCGAGCCGCCCTCCGGCGCCTCCATGACCTCCGCCACGCGCCAGAAGAAGGTGTGTTCCTCTTTGTAGACGCACCCGTTCTCCACGGCATAGGGCCCGTCGGCGTCGGCGTCCTCGGCGTTGCGCACCGCGTGGTAGAGCCTCCACGAACGACCGCCGGGGCCCCCGGAATCCTCATACCACGCGCGGAGGGGCTTCCACCGGACCTTCGGGCGCTTCCCGTCCACGAAGACCTCGGCGCAGCCCTCGTCGGAGCAAAGCCAGCCGACGGCGTCCTCCATCCCCTCGAAGAACGGGACGTCGATGTAGCGCACAAGCGTGTCGCCGCGAAAGAAGCGGACGTTCGCGCCGAAGCGCGCCGTCTTCCAGGGCGCGCTCCTCAGATAGTGGATGACGTCTTCGCGTGTCATGCGGGCCTCACATCAACGCCGGTGCGGGGTCTTCCCCCCAATTCATCTTGGACGGCGGCGCCTTGCGTTCCCATCCGCGGCCCGTCCAGTGCAGCCACGTGCCGTCCGCCAGCCGTTTGTAGCTCACGCCGCCGAAGCGGTTCTTCGTCCCCAGCAGGTTGTCGCCGCCGACGTCCTCCCCACTGGCGTTCATCATCTCGGGGTGGTTGCGCTTGAGGTCGCGCATGAAGCCCTCGTCGCCGAAGCAGGCCGGGCCGTAACGGTCCAACAGCTGCCGGTGCAGGATCTTTGGGAGTTGGCCCGTCACCCCGAAGTGCCCGCGGCTCCCCGCCGCCTCACGCCGCCTCCGAAGCGCCGCCCCGGCCCGGGCGCCCGCCTCCAAAGCCTCCTTCACCCGCTGCCCATAAGGTTTCCCCTGCGTGTTCATTCCATCCCTCCCGAGCGCATCAGCGCCTTGTAGGTCTCCGCCGGGAACACGTACGTCGGCCCCTCCCACCGCACCGGCGCGGCCTCGGGGTCGCCGAGGTCCCGCACGTCGCAGCCCCGCGGATGGTAGGCGCTCCCGGCGCCGATCACGGCGTCCTGCCGGTCACGCAACGTCCCGCCGCCCGCACAGCCGCACAAGCTCAGCGCGCAGACGCTGATGCTCAGCCAGGTTGCCGGGTTCCTCGTCGATCGCCTTGCGCAGCGCATCGTCCGCCTCCTTGATTCGATTTTCCAGCGCCTCCCGCCGACGATGCCGCAGCGTCTCCCGGGCAAGGCAGAGAACCGGCAGGGCCGCCGCCGCCAGGACGGCGAGCCCCGCGACGGCGGCCCAGCTCACGGCTGGGCCTCTTCGGCGGTGGCCTGCTGCACCTCCTCGATGAGGGCGCCGGTCTTGCCGGAGAGGTCGGTGGCCTCCTCGGGGGTGAAGACGCCGTCGGAGAAGGCGGCGATGGCCGCGAGGATGAGGGCGGCGAGCGCGCCGACGATGGCGAGCCAGCCGTTGAGGGTGGGTTTCTTCATGGTCGTGTTCCTTTCTGATCGTTAGCGCAAGATGTCGGCGAAGGGGAGGGAGACGCCAAGGGCCGCGGCCAGCAGGATGATGAGGCCCAGGATGCACCAAAGCGTCAGCCGGAGGATGCCGCCGGGGAGGGGCTGCCGCGCGGCGGCGCCCACCCGCGCCGGGCAGGCCGCCTGGTTGGCCGCGAGGGTGCCCACGGAGGACTTGATGTCCTCGACGGCGTCGCTCGTCTTGGTCTGGCAGATGGCGAGGACGAGCAGCAGCTGGGCGATGGCCTCGGGCGAATGGTCCCCGTTGGAGACGCGGCGGATGGCGGCTTGCGACGTGGGGTCTTTCATGCTCACTCCTCCCTCGCGGCGGTGAGCGTGCCGTCGTCGGACACGGAGACCCTGTAACGCGTCCCGTTCGGGGAGGCGAGGATGAGGCCGCCGGTGACCTCCAGGTCCCCGGAGACGCGGACCGTCACGGACGTGACGCCGCCGTCGGCGACGAGGCGGTAGAAGTGCGACGCGCCCGCGGCGCGCGCCACCGTGAACCGATAGGCGTCGCCGCCGAGGCTCGTCATGGCGGACGGCGTCGGGACGAACGCGTCGTCCAACGCCTCGGCCGCGTGGACCGAGACGCCGGACGCGTCGATCCCCATCACGGTGGCGTCGATCGCCACCGACCCGTCCCCGACGCTGATGTCCGTGACCGCGATCTCGCCGGTGGCGGGCGCCTCCCCCGAGGCGGCCGAGATCGTGAGCGCCTCGGCCGAAAGCACCGAGAGGGCGAGCCCACCGGCCTTGGGGAGGATGGAGGCGCCGGATTCGCCGCCGAACCAGATCGCCTTCCCGTTGGCCTCGACCCGGCTCTTGGCCGGATAGTCCGCCCAGTCCTCGCCCCGGTTGCCGTCGTGGTGACGCAGCAGGTCCGCGCGGAGGGTGGAGAGGCGGTAGGTGCCCAGGTGGTCGGTGATGACGAAGTCGCGCGCCGTGGTGTCGTTGACGCGCTCGACGCTTGGCGCGAAGACCTGGATGTCATAGGCGAAGCCGCCGTTCGCGGTCTTCAGGTCGATCGTCGCGACGGGGCCGTCGATCGTGACGGCGCCGTCCGCCGACCCCGGGATCAGGCCGCTGCTCCCGCCCGTCCGCCACGTGACCGCGCCGATCGCGCGCCCGTCCAGCATCGTGACCGTCAGCGTCGCCCCCTCCGCCGCGGCGTAGGTGACATGGCCGTCGTAGGCGCCGACGGTGGCGGCCCCGGGGTCGACGTCGTAGGCCTTCGCGGGATACGGGGCGCTCCGCTCGGAACGGAGGGCGAATGGGTCGGAGACCGCCACGGCGCGCCCATCCTCGCCGACGTAAAGGATGGCCGATTCCGCGTCCGAGAGCCTGTAGGCCAGCTTCCCGGACTCGGGCGGGGAGACGAGGTTCTGCGCCTCGGAGGTTTGCGGGACGGTGGCGGCGTCGGCGGACGCGGCCATCAGGAGGGCGGCGAGGGCAAGGCGTCTCATGGCGTGGTCTCCTCGGTGGCTTCGGGGATGGGGATGCGTTTCAGGGATTCCGTCCCGCCGGAGGCGGCGCGGATGTAATGGTCGAGGATGTCCGCGCCGCCCACGAGCGAGGAACCGGCGCACACGGTGTGGTAGAGGGAGGTGACGACGGGCTTCCCGTCGTGGACGAAGAAGACGGGGAGCCCGGAGTCGCCGCCATAGACCTGCGCGGCGCGGGAGTCGGAGAGGAGTTGCGCGACGTCGTCGCGGCAGTCGAGGGCGCCCTCCGCCAAATCCTCGGGGCGGAGCGCGCCGGGCCGCCCCCACGCGCTGCCCTTGTGGTTGGCGTAGGCGGTGTAGGAGAGGTAGCCGTTCTGCGTGACGGTGAGGCAGGCGATCCCCTTGAGGCTCCCCTTGTAATGCGCGTTGACGCCCTCCTGGTCGATCACCCAGGGGACGCAGGCGTCGGGGATTGCGTCGTCGACAGTGAAGACGTAGACGTCCCAGACGCTTTCGGCCTCCTCCGCGGTGTAGCCGTTCCGCAGGGCCCAATCCCTGAGCCGCACGCCCCCCGTGGCGGTGACGGTCGCGACGGTGCCGTCCGGCGCGAGGAACCGCCCCACGCGCCCGGTCGGCGCGGGATCCCAGTGGGCCGCCGTCAGGGCGTAGTGCGGCGCGACGGCGAACATCCTGCGCCCGTACTGGCCCACGCCCGTGTCCACCATCGCGCAGAGCGCCGGGGCCGCCGGGAGCGCGTCGGCATAGGCCGTGGGCGCGGCGCCCGCCGTCGCGTAGAGGTAATCGCACGTCGCCACGGCGGGCGTGATGCCGGAGGCCACGGTCTGCGAGGTGTCGCGCGCCTGGAGGATTGCCAGCACGGCGTCGTTCGCGGCGTCGCGGGCACTCCCCTCCACGTCGCCGTGATAGAACGCGCTCTCGGCCACCCGCGTCTCCGAGCGGAAGGAGGTCATCACCGTGCGCGTGCGCGTCCCGTCCGTCGCGGACACCTTGGCCAGGCCGTTGCCGGTGGCCGTGAGCGTGGCCGCGTTCCCCTCCGGCTCAAGGGTCGCCGGGCCGGAAACCAGCGTGAACGTGAAGGCCTCCGGCAAGACGCCGGTGGCCAGCGCGTCGAGCGGCACGGGGCGGACGGAGACCGCGTTCCCCCGCGTGAGCGTCGAGGAGCGGACGGCGAAGATCTGGCCGTACGCGTTGGTGGAGAGGCCCGAGGCCTCGCCGCTGACGACGCTGTCCCCCAACGGGACGGCCTCCAGCGTCCAGTCCCCGGGATGCACCCAGACCGGGCCCGGCCCCTCGCCCGCCGCGCTGATGACGTTGTCCTCCGAGAGGACGATGCCCGCGCCCGCGGTGAGCTTCTTCTGATAGACATATTGGAGCCATTTGCCGTTTTCGGACATCTGGCCGGAAACCAAGATGTTCCCGTTCGCGGCATCGACATTGATTTTCCCGGTCCCGAAAAGCACCGAGCCAAGAATCGTTTGCTGTTCGTTCGTGTCCTTGCGCAGGTAGCTTGCCTCCGCCTGCCCCGCCATGTCGGCGAGCGCGTCGTCCACGTAGTCCTTGGTGGGGACGGGGATGAGGCCGACTTCGGAGGACGCGTCCCCCACCTTAAAGAACTTTTCCTCGCCGATGGGCGGGGCGATGTCGAATTGCGCGCCCGGGCTGCCCGAGCTTTCGCCGCCCATGAAGGAGAAGCCGCCGTTCCCGCCGTAGATGTAGTTGATCAGCCCCTTGCCGTTGAGAAGGTAGTCCTTCACCAGTTTGGTGCTGGGGACGTGGTCGTCGGCGGGCTCGTCGGGCATCGTCGTGTCGATGGGGACGGAGGCCCCGCCCGCGGCGGAGATCACGTTCCCCTCGATTGTGATGTTGTCCCCGGCGGTGAGCGCGTCCTGCTTCCCCGCGAGGGCGGCGGCGAGGCCCTCGACGTCGCCCTGGGCGTGGGTGTGCGCGGCGGGGGCCTTGGCGGCGAGCTGCTGCACAAGGCCGCCCACCTCCGTGTAGGCATAGGCCGGCTTGGCGGCGGCCTTGGCCCAAGCCGGCACCGTGGGGTCGGATTCCGACGTCAGGAAGTCCGGCGCGCCCGTGACGGCCCCCCACGGGAAGGACGCGACCGAGAAGGTCAGTTTCCCGCCGTCGTCGACGTCCACCGTCAGGTTGTCGCCCGCGAGGAGATAGGCCGGGAGGTCGGCGCGGCGGATGAGCCCGTCCCCCGTGCGCGGGGCGCCCAGCGACTCGATGTAGCCCATCCGGAGCGTCCAACCGGTCCCGACGACGTCGCCCCCGAGCGTCACGCCCTTTGTCCTCAACGGGCCCGTGAGCGTGCCGCCGGAGAGCGGGAGGTAACCCTCGAGCTGCGCCCGGACCCACGCCCAGATGCCGCCGCCCCTCACGACGTTCGCGCCGTTCTCCGTCGGCTCCGCGTCAAAGGCCAGCGCGTCCTGCTTCTTGCCCAAAAGGCCCTTGACCGCCGGGGCGTCGAGGATGACGGTCGCCTCCTGGTCCAGCTCGTAGAGCGCCTTCCCGTCCTCGCCCGTCACGCTTTGGCCGAACGCCGAGAAGGCGGTCGACGCCAGCACGGCGACGGCGGCGCGCTTGAGGCGCCGGATCAGGCGCGAGACCGTCTCAAAGATGTTCTTGGTCGTCTTTGCCGTCCCCATCTCCAAATCCTCGAACTCCTCGGGCCTCAGGGAGCCGTCGCTCGCGATGAGGTCGCGGACTTGCGCCTCCGTCACGGCCCCCACCTGCTCCGCCGTCACGCCGTGCGGGTTGTTTCGGTCTTGGAGATGCGCCTCCAGCCGGGACACGCCCGGGTCCGAGGGCGTCTCCAGCGGCCATCGGGTGGGATACCACTCGCCCGTCTGCTCCCGTGCGTCCTCCGCCATCGCTCTCACTCCATGTCGCAATCCGCGCGGTCGTCCACGCCCTGAAGCCCGAAATAGGTCTCGTGAAGCTCCTCGAGGAGCCGCTGCGCGACGGCGGCGGCGTGCGCCCGCCCCTGATCCTCCGAGGCCATGGACGACTGGAAATGGGCCACGGCCGCGGGCGCCAGGAACTCCGGGATCCGGCTCTTCCGCCAGGACGCCGCCACCCCAGGCTCCTCGCCCGAGGACTCGGACGCCACGCACGTCCAGCTCTCGCCGTCGTGCCGGACGTCGTCGCCGTAGCCATAGGCCGCCCCCGACGACCACGCCGTGAGGCTGACGCGCGGGCTGTCCGGGACGAAGGCCACCCACACCCGGTCCGGCGCGTCCCGGGGAAGGTTGATCCGCGTCGTCCCGCCCCCCGGGTAATCCCCGGCGAAGGAACAGCCGACGATCGGCGGCTGGTCGGGGAACGCCTTGGGGTCGCGCGCATAGGCGAAGCCCCGGAGGTTCACGCCGCCAAGCGCGATCTCCGTGTTCTCCCACGGCTGGTCCAAGGCGATGAAGCGGACCACCTCGTCGGGCGCCAGGCGCCGCCACTCCGGGTTCCCCTCCGACGGCTCGGACGCGGGGGCGTCCGTCTCCGCCCGCCAGTACGCCCCCCTGTGCCAGCACTCCTGCCCCTTCGCGAAGCCAAGGCCGCGCGTGAACGGCGGGCGGTACGTCCGCAGCTCCGTCCGCCGCAACATCGGCCAATGCGCGAACGTCCACACATGGCGCAAGGCGTCGTTCGCGCAATCGGCCACGCGCTGCGCGTAGTCGGATGCCGTCGGCAGGTTCGACGTGTAGCCGAGCGCGCGGAGACAGCGGGAGACAAAGGCGTCCGAGGACAACGTTCTGAGCATGGTTCCTCCTTCCGCGCCTATTAAACCATGAGGCCCCCGCCTTGGGGGCCTCCGGAAACGCAACTTTTGCGGAATTCCGCAAAAGTTTCAGGGGATTGTGCGGTATCTCAGATCAAGTCCCGCCGCCTGAGCTCATCTTCGACAAGTTTTGCAAAGTCTTTCGGGAATCCCCAGACATCATTGCGCTGAGACAGTTCAGCGGCCATCGAGCGTATGTCGTCAACACAGACCAACCCGTTTTCGACAAGGCCATAAAGGGGTTCCATCAACCAATAGGTCCGGAGGTTCAGATTGGATGCCGCCTCGCGTACAAGCCTGTCGTTGCTCCACACACACCCGCCTTTGTGCTTCGCTTGCAGTACCACTTCGCAATCCGCCTCAGAAAGCCCCCGTGAATACCACGTCGCTTCGTGACTCTCCTGCTTTCGCTTTTCCTCCAAGAGGTCACGCGCGATTGCCGAGGTTGTCTCTTCGATGCGGACGTTGAGCAACATGAGGCGCTCAAGCGGGATGGTGGATGCCACTTCCTCCGCCACCTTGAATGGGACACGGACCTCACATCCAAGAACATCATGGATGCCTTCAAGAAGATGCAGGCGATTGACCCGGTCAAGGCAAATCAAAATGTTGGCATCGACGATCCACAACGTATTTGGCACATCAGGCATGGACACCCCTCCCAAGCCCATGCAGCTCCTTGGCGACTTCCGTCAAAGGTATCCGGGTCAATTCCGAAAAACGGGAAAGCGTGATTTCGCCATGTTTCGCCGCATCCAACGCGGCAAGCCAAAAGGCCGTCGGCTTCAGCGGTATGTCCACCGGGCAAGGCTCCCCCGAGGAAGACACCGAGCATTGCTTCACGTATCCGAGAAACCGCTGATAGGGATTCTCCGGGGCTCTCCCATGGTTTTCAAGCTGTTTTATGACGGTTCTGTAGGAAACTTTGTAAGCCAATTTCGCCCGAAGCACCGCGTTCTCAAACGAGATAAGCCCGGAAAGCGAATCCCAATACTTGAGAAACGTTTCGTGCGGGACAAGCAATTCTCGGGCAAAGGCGTTTGCCTTGTCCTCTTCCTCGTCGTGCGACCGCTTCGAGCCATGCGGGCCATGGTGGGAGCCCAGCACGATATGCCCCAACTCATGGGCGATCGCGAACACGCGGGATTCCGAGGAGACGTCGGAGCGCGAATTGACCACGAGCGCCGTGCCGACACCCGGCTCCTCGAACGAGAACCCATCGCAGCCTTTCATGTGGAAAGGAAACATCCCGAAAAGGATGCCGACGCGATCGAGCGCGTCCGGGAACGACTCCTGCACGAATCCGCCTTTGTCCCACAATGCCTGCCTCACGGCTCGTGCGCAAGCGACCGGATCGCTCCCGTTCGCCCTGACGTTTTTGAGGAAAGCTCCCAACAGCGCGGCATCCGTCTTTTCCGTGCGCCTCCCCAACTCTAAGAGATAACGCATATCCCGCACCCAAGAGGCCACGATGTGGCCATCCTCCGCCTGTCGGGCCTTCTCGTAGTTGCGTTGGCATTTGTTGGAAAGATAGGCGGCGTTGCAAGAGAGGTTTGGGGCAAAGAAACGTGTCATTGGCACGCGATAATGCCTGCTTAGGCGAAAGAGCACGTCATCGCCCGGCATCACCTCGCCGCGCTCCTCCTTCTGGTAGGCGAAACGCGACACCCCGGCGATTTCGGCGACCCTCTCTTGCGTCAAATGATGAAGTTCCCGAAAATGCCTTAGCTGTTTTGATACGACCGCGTCCATCGCTCTCTCCTTGTTTCGTGGACAAGAGTATGCTTTTTTTGCCAATTTGTCAAGCAACGGCGAGGCATGGGGGCACGCACCGACCCGGTGCGCGCGACGCAAGGCGCATCGTTGCCGGGCGCGGCGGGGCCGCGCCCCTCACCCCATCGCCTCCACCGCCTCCGACCCCGTGCGGCCAAGGTCGGCGTTCTCCCCGAACTGCCGCGCCTGCTGCCTCAGCGCCTCCACCCACTCCTGCGCGAACGCCTGCGCCTCCGGGGCCATCTCCGCGAGGGCCTCGGGCTGCTCCTGCGCCAGGCGCTCCCAGAAACCGAGGCGCGCCGCGTAGTCCCAGCCGCCCGCCGTGTCCATGCGCGGGCGCAGCCCAGCGCGGATGCGGAGGTAATTGTCCTCCTCGTCCCGCAGCTCCGCCTCGCCCAGCTGGCGCGGCGTGCGGATCATCGCCTCGGAAACGTCCGGGAACAGCACCCGGGTGACGCGCAGCGCCAGCGGCGTGGTGTCCACCGCGCGCTGGCGGTCCATCTGCCCCAGCACCTGCCCCAACGCCTGCACCTTCTCGATGACGTTCTTCGCGAAGAGGTCCTCCGGGTTCACCTCCAGCCGAAGCGTGAAGCTCCCGGCGATGTCGCGGCGCAGCGACGGGTCGTCGGGGACGCGCCCGAGGATCTCCGCGAGGAGCGCGTCCGAGGCGTTCGCCTGCGCCAGGCTCAGCACGGCCCCGAGCAGATCCTGAAGCGCGTTCATCCACAGCTTGACCAGTTTGCGCCGCCGCACGCCCAGGATCTCCGGGTCGCCCCCCTTCGTCGCCAGCCCCAGGTATTCGTAAACGCTGTCCCGCAGACGCTGCACCTCCGCGTTGGCCTGCGCCGGGTAGGCGGGCGGCTGCATGAACTTGACCTCGCTGTTCACCCCTTGGAGCCGGATCACGTCGAGCGAGCGGATCTTGAGCGCCCCGCGCACCCCGCGCGACACCACCGGCGGCAGCCCGCCGATGAGCGCGTTGTTCGCCGCCACGTCGCACAGGTGCTTCGCGGCCTCCTGCTCGGGCGCGGCGACCTCCGCGAGCCCACGGCTCTGGAGCAGCATCCGGTTCAGGCGCTCCCGGCGGAAGATCACCGCGGGCCATCCCCCCTTTCGCCCCCGCAGGAGCTCGCGGCCGCAGGCCGTGACCCCCTTCGCCGCCGAGAAGACCGTCTGCCACCGCAGCACGCACCCGTCCTCGTCCGTCTCCGCCTCGTAGGCGTAGACCAATTGGTACAGCCCCCGCAGCTCCTCGCGCCCGACGCCGTCCCCGCCGAAGCTCAGGAACTCCGTCGCCTCATGCCTCAGCGTCTCCTCGACGAACGCCCGCGACCACCCGTTCGACGCCGCGAGCGCCCGCAGCCGGGGCGCGCTCACCCATTCGCAGCGGAACCACGGGCTCGCGTACGCCAGATCCTCGCAGCGCGAAGGCAGCAGGAAGTCGTCGTAATAACGCATCGCGCGGACGCTCGGCCCCTCCTCCCAGTCCGTCACGGCCAGGAACTCCGCGGCCCCATCCTGCGCCAACGCCCGGAGGACGGCGCGTGCCGTCTTGCGGTCGGCCCGCAGATACCCCTCCGCCGCCTGCAAAAGCGCCACGTCGTCCTCGGCGGCCCCGTCCTCGAGCAGCCGCAGCACCTCGTCCGCCGTCCGCTCCGGGAGCGCCGCGAGGAGCGCCTGCGCCACCTCCCCGACGTCCACCCGCCGCGCCGTCCTCACCGGGCGCCGCTCCCAGCCCACCACGGCCCCGCCCACGCCGGGGGAATCCGTCAGCGTGTACCGCACGGCCAGCTCCAGCTGCTCGTCCCACGCGCTGCCCATCGCCCCGACGCACCACCGCGCCAGGCGGGTCAGCGCCTCCGCGCGCGCCTCCGCCCCCTGGCCGCCCACCGGGACCACATGGAGCTCCGCCGCGGAAAGCGCCTCCATGATCAGCGACACCATGCAGTCCGTCGCGTGGTCCGACCAGCGCACGCGGTTGTCCGCCGCCCCCGCGAACGGCTTCGGCCGCTGCTCCTCGCCCTTCCTTCGGTGGCGGATGCCATGGAGGCCGTTCCCCGTCCGCGCGAGCAGGCTGTCAAGCGCCTGGTCGCGCCTGGCCGTCAGCTCGCCGGCCCGCGTCAGCTGCTCGCGCGCCTCCATGATCAGATCTTCCAGATCCTCCTGCGTCACGTTCCGCCGGGTGCCGAGATGTCTCATCTGCCGCTCTCCTGAAAGGCCCCGGCCGCCAAGCGGTCCGGGGCCGGGGGGATGTGAAGGGAAAGAAACCCGCCCCCGCCGCAAAACGGGGGCGGGGGCCTCAGCCGCCGGCGGTGCGGACCACGCGGAAGGACCCGCTCGCGTCCTGGCAGTTCACGCGGTACATGGCGCGGTGGTAGCCGCGGCGGCCGCCGCCGAGGTTGAGTTTGTCGCTCATGTCCCGGTGCGTCACGCGCTGGACCCACTCGAGCCCGAACCGCTCCAGCTCCAGGAACAGCCCGCCGTCCTTGCTCTGCGCCGTCTCGTCGAGCGTCGCCGTGTCCGCGAACGGCACCGGGATCAGCACCGTCTGGACGCGCCCCGTCGGGAACTCCATGAAGTCCACGATGTTCACGATCCCGCGCGCGTCCGCGTCGATGCTCCGGCGCAGCGTGCTCTCGTACCCGGACACCGTCTGGACCGCGTTCAGGAAGCCGGAGATCGTCCGCTTCAGGCCGATGCCCACGAACGCCGTGAGGTTCAGGCGGTGGCGCGCCTTCGCGTACGCCTGCTCCATGATCGCCTCGAGCTGGGCCTGCGTGATCTCCGTCGTCCCCTCCGTGGAAAGCTCGGCCGCCGGGCGGTGCTGCTCCTCGAAGTCCAGCACCGAGTGCGCCCCCGGCTGGAGCCAGCAGCCGAGGCCGCGCGTCTTCGTCACGGTCGCGGTGCTCGTGTGGTCCACGCACTCCTGCGCGGAGCCGATCACGCGCTCGATGCCCAGCATCAGCTTGAACGCGTCGTCCTCGATCGCGTCCGAGGCGCGGATGGTCGGCAGGCGCCCATGGTCCAGGATCTCGCTCTCCTCCGTCACGCGCCAGCCCTCGGACTGCGCGATCTCGAGCATCGACTTGATGATGTGGTTCGTCTCGACCGACGTCGCCTTGTCCCAGTCGTTGCCTTCCGCGATGCGCTTGATGCCGACCTTCTGCGCGCTTTTGGCCTCCGTCTCGCGGGTCCAGTCCTTGCCGGCCGCGATTCCCTTGATGCCCGTGCGCGTCAGGTAGTCGATCAGCACAAGCTCATCGCGGTTCGCCTCGATGAGCACGGAGGTGTAGTCCGTCTGCTGGGACAGACGGTCCTTGGTGTCGAACATGCTTTTGGTCGCCATTGCGGCTCCCCTTTCCGCCCCGTTCCCCGGGGCTTACGCCCGGCGGCGTCCCGCCCCCCGGGCAATGTCCATCGTCATGCGGCGGAGGCGCTCGCGCGCGCTCATGCCGCGGTCTTCCGCACCGCCTTCCCCCGGCTCCCGTCGGGAAGCCCCGCGCTCGGGCCGCGGCCTGCGGGGGAGGTCCTCGAGCGCCTCGGGGTCCTCCTCCCGCGCCGTCCTCGCCTGCCGGGCCTTCCGGTCCGCAGGCTTCCGCTTCCCTGCGCGGGTCGCCTCCTTCTCGGCGGCGAGGCCAAGCCGAAGCAGCTTGGCGGTGCGCGCGGAGAGTGACTTCCGGAGCTCGCCATAGGCCTCTCGCAACTCCTCCACGTCACGCTCCGTCTGACGGCACAACTTCCGCAGCTGCCCGGCGGTGTAACGCTTCCCGCCGAGCTCGACCTCGCCCTCCCCGGAATCCTCCAGGTCGTCGAGGGCGTCGCGGATGACCGACAGGCGGCCCTCCCTCCGCTCCAGGTCCGCGAGGCCCTTGGCCTCGTCGGCCCCGACCAGGTCGGGAAGGATCCCATGGCGCCGCGCGACGTCAAGGATCGCCTTCGGGTCGTCCGCCCCGCAAAGCTTGCGCAGCCGCGCGCACTCGGCCTCGGAGGCCTCGGCCCGCCGTTCGGCGGCGCGCCGTTTGGCCGTCAGCGTGTCGATGCGCTTCCGGACGCCCTTGGGAAGCCCCGCGTCGGGGTCTTCCTCCGGGGCTTCGTCGGCGTCGGGGTCGTCCTCCGACTCCCCCTCCTCCGCGTCGTCGGAAGGGTCCGCGCCGTCTTCGTCCTCGTCCCCGTCCCCCTCGGAGTCCGGCGACGGCTCGTCGTCGGCAGGCAGGTCCTCAAGGTCGGGGTCTCTCTCTTCGTCAGCCATGGGTCTTCTCCATGTGAGGGTCACGGCGTTTCCTCGTTCGCCGGGATGCGCGTCCGCCGTTCTTTCCGCGCCCCGTGATTCCATGAAACCACATTCCGGCGCGCGATGGGCCGTCCCGGGACGCAACTTTTGCGGAATTCCGCAAAAGTTTGCGCGCTCACCAGTCGAAATCCAGCTCCGCCTGGCCCTCCTCGTCGGCCTCGTCCCCATGGGCGCCGCCCGCGCCCTCGCCCCCGAAGCCCTCGTCCCCGGCGTCCGGGCGGTCCTCGAGCATCCCGCTCTCAAGCCCGTAGCGCAGGCAGTCGATCGGCTCCTTGCAGGCCCCGCGCTGACCGTCGGCCCCCGTGTAATAGCTCAGCGCGAAGAGGGTGTTTTTGCACCGCTCCGACACGAACAGGCGCTGCCCGCCCTGCGTCGGGTTCAGCAAGGCGTTGATCAGCTCCTCGCCCGAGGAGATGCGCTTCCCGCTCGCGGGCTCGAAGCCGTCGTCCAGGTCGCAGCACAGGTCGTAAAGCGTCCGATCCTCCGACATCCCGATCTTCGACTGGCTCCCCGCGCGGCTGTCGAGGATCCGCCGCCGCAACGGCTCGCGCGTCCCGTTGGCGCTCCGCCAACGCTCCAGCTCCTCCCGCGGCGGCGTCTCCTCGCCGCCCCCGCCCCGCGCCCACGCCGCGTAGTCCGCCCAGCCCTCCAGGCGCGCCCATTCGAACTTGTAGCGGTCAAGCCCGAAGCCGAACTTCTCCTGCGCGTCGCCGCGGTCGCCGTCGTTCACGCCCTGCCGCTTGGAGGAGACCTCCGCCCACGGCCCGGGCACGCCGACCCCGGGGATCTCGTCCGCCCCCGGCCACTCGCGGTACACCCACACGTCCCCACGGCCGTCCACCCCCATCCAGAGGAAAAACCAATTCCGCTCCGGCGCGGGGTCGCACACGAACGTCCGCGCCAAAAGCGCGGGCACCGCCGCCGCCGGGACCACGTGCGCCGCCTTCGAGAACGTCGCGAAGCGCCGCCCGGCCAGCCGCTTGGCCAGCCCGTACACGCGCTTGCGGATCTCCTCCGTCGCCTTCCGGTTCCGCTGGGCCGCGTCGATCACCTGCGACGGCATCCCATACGGATTGTCCCGCCCCAGGAACCACAGGATCGCCGCCTTCCCGTCGCGCTTCCGCGCCACGCGCGGCACGCACTCGAAGACCCGCCCGGGCGCCACGCTCTCGGGCTCGGAGAAAGGCTCCGTCCCCAACCACGCGAAGCAGTCCTCCGGTCGGCTCTCCGGGACGGCGCACGTCGCGCTCCGCCCCTCCGCGAACGCCTTCAGTTCCCCGTACTCCGACTCCGTCAGCCCCAGCTGCGCCCACGGCAACGGCGGCCCGCCGTCCCTCGGCAGCATGTACGCCACCGTCTCGCGCGTCACCTGCATCCCGTCCAGGTAATCCGCCACCACCGGCGTGTAGCCGCTCACCGGCGTGAACGTCAGGATGAGCGCCCCGCGCGTCGAGGCAAGGCGCATGCGCCCGGCGTCCAGCCATTGCTTGGTGAACTCCTCGTCAAGCCACAGCAGGTTGAAGGCCGGGCCCTCCATGATCGCGTTCACGTCCTGCTCGTAGCTGATGAAGTCCGCCGACGCGAGGTTCCCCAGCGTCACCTTGTTGTTCGTGAACCCGTTCTGGGACTTGTACACGAGATACAGCGACTCCGTCTTGGTGTTGTTCCGCTTCCGAAGCCCCTCCGGCAGATAGTGCCACACGCGGCTCTGCTGCGTCTTGCGGCTCGTCGCCACCGTCTGCGCCCCGATCGTCACGATCAGGTTCGGCTCGCGGAGAAGCCGCGCCACCGCCAGCTTCGCCGCCCAGTCCGTCTTCCCGGAGCGGTTGGCCCCCATCACCAAAAGCTCGTCCACCGGCGCGTCGAACCCGCACGCGCGCCGCATGGCGGGCGCGAACGCCTCCCACTCCAGCCCCGTCCGCGCGCGGACGCCCCGCCTCATGCCCTCCGTCACGGGGCTGTCCTTCAGCAGCGCCGAGGCCACCGCCCAGATCGGGGGCTCGTACCCGTGCAGGAACGGGTCCGCCGCCCGGCGCCCCGCGAGGTAGTCGTGCAGCTTCCCCAAGACCTCGAACCCCTGGGAGACGCTCTTCCCATGGTCCCGCGCCCAAGCCTCCGCTTGGGCCAGGCGGACCCCGCCCAGCTGCGCGTCACGCATCCTCGCCCCCTTCCCCGCCGTCGTCCGGCCCGATCGCCTCGTCCGCCTGGGCGCACCACGCCTCCCACTGGCGGATGAACTCGCCCAGCCCGCGCATCTGCCCGCGGAGGGTCAGCAGCTCCTCCGTGCTCATCTCGCGTCCGTAGGCCAAGGCCTCCTGGCACCCGTCCAGCAGACGCTGCGCGAGCATGGGCGGGAGCGCGCGGACCTCCGCGCGCACGCCTCCCAGGCGCGACAGCGCCCGCTCCGCCGTCATGCCCTCGAAGAGCCGCGCGCCCGAAACCTCCGGGGCGCCCGCGCGCCTCCGGAAAAACAGCCGTTGGAAAACCGTCATGGCCGAACCTCCCTGGGCTTTTCCCTCCGTGCCGCGCGGCGCACCTTCTCCGCCGTGATCAGCAACCGTTCGTAATCGATGCCGTTCCCGCAGCCGTTCTTCCGGCAGATGTTCGCCAGCCGCCTTGGCGAGGAACGTTGGATATTGCGCAGCAACGCCTTGGCGTGCGCCAACGGCGTGGAACCCGGCGCGACGCTCGCCTGGAGGCGCTGGCGCAGATGGCGCTCCGGCACGTCGAAGATGTTGGCCAGCCGGGCCACCAGCCTGTCATATTCCTGTCTCATCGCGCCACCTCCCTCGGGGCGAAATGCGGGCAGGCCGGGGCGTCGGGGGCGACGGCGATCTCCTCCCCGCCGGGGTCTTGGTCGCAGAGGAAACACCCCAGGTTATGGTCGGCGTGGCACCATTGGCAGGCGCGGCAGGTCGGGTTCATTTCGTTCCCTCCGGCGTGGTGGCCGGGGGCATGGCGGCCTCGTCGCCATCGGCGGCCGCGCGGGTCCCTCCCGCTTGCCGACCACGGCCTTTTTTACGGAAGCAAGCCTCGATGCCGTGCGCGACCGCGAACAGGAGCGCGGCCCGAAAGAAACGCTCGTCGTCGGTCAGCGCTTCGGGGGTCGGCGTGCCGACGATGCGGATGGCTATGTTCTCAAGATCCTCGTCGGGTTCGGCCTCGACGGTGACGGTGATTGTCTTCATGTCTTCGCTCCTTTTTGTCTGCGTCAAAGTCCCTGGCGCGAGGCGCGGTTGGCACGCGCCACCCTGCGCCAGTCGATGAGCCCGCGCACGCTTCGTTCCGCGTTCGGCGGGTCTTTCGGCCCGTCCCACCGTTGCGCCTTGAGGTCATACCGCCAGTCCTCGCGGACGCGGGCGTGGTGGCGTCCAGGCCTGTTGTCGGGGGCGCTCATGGCCGCCCCTCCGCCTTGGCCATCACGCAGTCCTCGAGCTCCTCGTCCAAGTCGCGGGCGCGGGGCGCTTTCCGTTTGGTCGCGGCGTTGATGTCCGCGACGATCTGCGCGAGCAGCGTCTCGACCTCGGGCTCGGCGTCGTTCGCGACGGTGACGAGCTCGGCCTCCGCGTAGGCGTGGCTCTCGCGCGCGTCCAGCTTCACGGTGACGGAGACCTCGATCTGCGCCTCGCCGCGGAAGCAGCTTGGGATCTTGTTGTCCTTCATGGTGCGACACTCCTTTCGTTGTCGGGTTCGTCTCAAAGTCATGCCTCTCACAAATCGAACAGATTGACCCCGCAGACGGGCTTGGGGGCGCTCGGGGCGCCCGCGTGCGCGGCCTTCCCCGCGTCGGCGCCGCGGCCGTCCGGGCGTTCCCCCGCCGCGCGTGTGCGCCAGCCGCCGCAGGCCTCGTCCCCGGCGTCCCGCGTCATCATCCCGCCCCAGCGCACGCACCACCCCGGCGTGTCCCCGCGCGTCCAGCCGCGCCAGAACGCGCAGCCCCCGCACGCCCGCCCCCCAGGCGCCCCGGGCCGCGGCTCGCGGGGGAAGACTTCGCGCCGCACCGCCCTCACGCCTCCGCCTCGCTCTTGTTCAGGTTCCGGAGCCCACGGAACCCGAGGGCCCCGGCCTCGGCCAGCGCGTCGTCCAGCCCCGTCCCATCCGGCTTGGAGAGCACGAGGAAGTCGTCCCGGATGGTGCCGAAATAAGGGCTCCGGTCTGTCTTGATCACGCGCCCCTTGCCGTCCCGCGTCTGGATCGGCGTGGCCTCATGGTCCCCCGGCCGGAACATGAAGTAGTTTTTGTAGAACACGAACGGGATCTTCCCCGTCGCCCCCTGCTGGTTCTTGGCCAACAGCAGCCACATCGGCTCCAGCTTCCGCGCCAGGCTCTCCTGCCCCATCGCGAGGCGCACGGGCGGCTCGCTGTCCCACGTCTTGCGCACGTCGGGGTCCTTCCACAGCATGAGCACCGTGCTCGCCTCCCGCTCGATGCTCCCGCTGTCCCCCAAATCCGTCAGCTGCGGCTCCCGGTTGGGGTCCCGCCCGTTCTCGCGGTTGAGCTGCGCCAGGCAGAAGATCGGGATCCCGAGCCCCAGCGCCGTCTGCTTCAGGCGCTGGAGCACGTCGTCGATCTCCTCCTTGTGGTTCATGTAGTCGCCGTCCCCGCTCAGGATCTGCAGATAGTCCAGCCACACGCACCGGACCCCGTCATACTTCACAGCCCGGTGGACCTCGCCGATGATGCGGTCCACGCGGCACGCGTCCGAGATCAGCAGGTTGTTCGGGTGGGGCGCCTCGCGGCTTCCCGCCCCCGCGTGCTGTGTCCGCCAAAGACCGGCGCGCAACTTTTCGAGGTCCGCCTTGCGCCCCCCGAAGTTCAACTTCGGCAGCGACACCTGCCCCAGCAGCGCCCCATAGCGCTCGACCAGCAGCCTCGGGTGCATGTCCACGCTGAAGAAGAGCTGGCGCACGCCCCCAAAGGCCATTCCCGCGCTCAGGCAGACGGCGATCGCCGTCTTGCCCTGGCTCGGGCGCGCCGCGATGATGTGGATCCCGGGCTTCACCCCCGTGTACTTCACGTTCAGCACGTCCCACGGCAGCCGCAGCCCGATGAAGAACTTCGCGTCCCCCTCCACGATCCGCTTCTGATGGACCAAGGCATAGTCCGCCAGGATCGGCCCCGCGAAGTCCGAGGCCGTGCGGAACCCGCCATACGCCCCCTTCTCCGCCTCGCGCAGCGCGGCCAGCGCCCCCTCCGCCCGGTCCAGCGCCTCTTGGCCGCCCAGCTCCGAGGCGTCCCGGAGAAGCGTCCGCCCCAACTCCGAGACCCGCCGCGTGAGCAGGTTCGCCGCCAAACGCTCCACGTAGCCCGCCGCGTGCTTCGCCGTCGGCGTGCCGTCGATGCACCGCGTCATCCAGGCGAGCGCGCCCTTTTTCTGCAGCGACCCGGCCAGCAAGACCGGGTCCACCGTCCCCGTCTTCCGCCACGCCTCCAGGATCTTCGGCCAAACGGCCTTGCACTCCTCCTCGGTGAACCACTCGGCCCCCACCTTGCGCTTTTCCGCGATCGGCAGCACATACGCCGGTTCCAGCAGCGCGCAGCCGATGAACGCGCGCTCCAGGTCGCCTTGGCCTTCCTGCTTCATGTCCATGCCCCCCTCAGTCCAGGTCGACGTCGGCCCGGAGCTCGGGCGGCGCGTTGTTTTTTGCCCCGGGGGCCGTGGCTTCCACCGGGCCATCGTGCGCCCGCAGCATCCAAAGCTCCAGCGCCGCCTCCCAGTCCGCCATCGGCCGACCGTTCAGCGTCCATCCCCGTTGGCGGTGCCACAGAAGGAACTTGAGCGTCTCTTCCCTGTCGTAACCCCGCGATTCGGCGAACTCATGCACCTGTTTGGCCAGAGGGGCCCAGGAAGGAACCGGGGGGAGGGGGTCGCCCTCGCGTGCGTGCGCACGCGGAAGACTCTCTCTAAGAGAGTCTTCTCTTATCTTCTCTTCTCTAGGCGTTACTTTTTCGTTGCGCGCGTTTCGCTTTCCGCGTTTCGCCTGTAACGTTTCGCGCGTTACGTCCGTAACGTTCCGCAGTCGGTGCGCGTTGACGCGCCGCGAGGTCTCCGCGCGGCGCTTCGCGCTCCTCCCGTTGTGCCGGTCGAACCGCGGGATGGAGACGCCCTCGTCCGTCACGACGATCCACCCGACCGACTCAAGTGCTTGGCAGAAGCCACGCTTGTTCACGGCGCAGTCCACCTCGGCCCGCCCGTAATAGGGGATCGTCCCATCCTCCGTCAGGCCGTCGGCGAGCGTCCAGAACAGGACGAGCAGCCCGACCGTCTCCGTCTGTTTGATCTTCAGAAGCGAGGAAATCCTCACCACTTCCGGCTTGTTGAACAGCGTCGTGTCAATCTTGATCCATGCCATGGGCTTTTTCCTCGCGGGCGACGTTTTTTTAGGGACGGTCGAAGATTTCGCGCGATGTGGCGGACGCTCGGGTCGCGGTCGGGGACGCGGCCTTGCGCCGTCTCTCGCTCGCCCGCCGACGGTCGGAGGGCGTTGGATAATGCCGGAACGTCCAGACGGCGGGCGCGACCTCGCGAAGGCTGCCGATCCCCGAGCGTGCGATCTCTCGCGCCAATCCCCGCCACGAGGGTCCAAGGATCTGCACCAAAAGCGCCCCCGACAAACGCCGCCCCTCGAAGCTCAGGAGCGTCCAAAGCGCCCCGCGCCCCGCCAGCGAAAGACGGTCGGCCCGCAATTCGAGGAACAGGTCCATCACCACAGCCTCCACGCGTCCGGCGACGAAAGCACCAGCTTCCCGTCGCGCTCGGACGCCTCAAACAGCATGCCGGCCCGGAACCGCGAGGCGTCCCCGACATGGACCGGGAACAACACCTCGTCCAAAAGCCGCACCGCCATCACGACCGACGGGTTCCGGGTCGGGCGGACCGAGCGGAACGTCATCCCCCCGCCGCCGCACGGCTCCAACGCCGAAAGCCCGCGCCGGGCGCACCACGCCGCCGACATGCCGATCTCCCCGTTGGCGAACCCCCAATCCTCCCCCGCAACCCCCTCGCCGCGCAGACGGTCCAGCTCCCGCCTGCGCACACCCATCGAGCGGCACACCGAGCCATCCGTGTATACCTCCGGCCCGGAAGACGCCGGGGGCGGCCCCGCGTCGGGGTCAAGCCCGTAGACGTCGACCATCCCCTTGCTCACGCTGACCAATGTCCGTCGCCGTTTCATCGCGTCTCCCTCCTTGTCTTAGAATGGGAGCGACGCCGCCCCCGCGTCGGCGCCCGCCCCCTCCGACCCCGTCGCCGCGCCGTCCGCCTCGCGCTTCTGGTGCGCGGCGAGGAACTGGACGCGGTCGGCGCGGACCTTCAGCCTGCTCCGCTTCTGGCCCGTCTGCTTGTCCTCCCACGTGTCCAGCGCCAGACGGCCCTCCACGAAGACGGGATGGCCCTTCGCCAGATACCGCCCGCAGTTCTCCGCAACCCTCCCCCACGCCGTGACGTCCACGAACGTGACCACCTCGCGCACCTCATGCGTCGTTTTCGAGCGGAACTGCTCGCTCACGGCCAGCCCGAATTCCGCCACCGTGTCCCCGGAAGCGGTCTGATGGACCCCCGGGTCCCGCGTCAGATTGCCCATCAGGAAAACCCTGTTCAATGTCGCCGCCATCTCAATGCTCCTTGCTTGGGCGCCCTTGCGGGCGCGCCGTTTTTTTGTTCGGAAAGTCGCTCGATCGCCATCCGTGGCGCACCTGATGCAGCCACCGGCATGGGCGGCCGCCGCGCTTTGCGCCCATGGGGCGTGGCCGCGTCGCCCTCCCCATGGCCCCGCGCAAAAGCATTTATGGGGAAGGGGGGGCGTCGCGCGCGGGGGGGAGTCCCCCCCGCCCCCTGGCGCCGACGTCGCGCCCGAGACACGCCCGCCGTCCGCGCCGCAACCGCGCCCAAGCCCGAGACAAGCCGTCCGGCCGAGCCGAGACCGAGCCCGCGCGACCGACGCCGACGCCGCCAAAGGACGCCGATTTTCCCGTGCCGGTCGCCAAACGGGTTGCACATTACGCATAACCCTTTGATTTTCCGACAGGAGCCTAGACACTGGAAGTGTGCGCGCCCCCATCCTCGACCCACCACGCACCCCTCCGCGCCGCGGTCGGCACCCGTCGCGCGTGCCGACCGCGGCGCCTCCTTTTTCCGCCGCCACGCGGCCCAACTTTTCCCCTCCAAAATCCATTTCCCTCACGCCTCCAAATACTTAGCCATGTCCTCTGGGATTTTGCCGTCCGTCTCTTTCGCGGCGGGCTCCACGACGGCGCCGCGCAGCTCCTCCTCGAGTTTGTCGGCCACCTCGTTGATGACCTTCATCGCCCCGGCGACGCCCGAGATCCCGGCCCGCTCGAGGGCCTCGGGGGAGTTGAGTAGCCCCTCGAGCCTCGCCAACGCCATCTCGGACGCCCCGCGCAGCCTGCGGAGGCGCGCCGTGCGCCGCGAGATGGCCTCCAGGCCGCCCTGCTCCGCGCGGACGATCGCCGCGACCGTCATCCGCGAGATCTGGCAGATCACTGCGATCTCCCGCTGCGAGAAGCCGAACTCGAAAAACAGCCGCGCTGCTACGTCGTAAAGCCGCGGGTTCGACGACTTCAGGTTCGCCCCCGTCGACTCCGGGAAGCGCCGGTCGATCTCCGCGTCCGACATCCGCGCGATCCGCTCCCGCGTCGCCTGAATCCTCTCCAAGCCCGGGAGCGACGGCTGAAAAACCTCCGCGCCGCTCATCGCAGCCCCCTTGCCTGGTCGTTCTCCAGGCCCGCCAGCCACAGCTCCACCGAGCTCGGCCGCACCCGCCACACGCGCCCCATCCGGAACGACCTCAGCCCGCGCCTCCCACGCGACTGCACGAACAACTCGCACGCGTCGATCACCGTCTGATAATCGATGCGGTAGGCGGCGCTCACCTGCTGCGCCGTCAGCGGGCACGCCGCCCGCACCTCCGGCGCCACGCCCTCCAGGATCTGCGCGCGCTTAGCCATGGCGGCCCCTCCCGCGCCGCTCCACGGCCGCGCGAAAAACGACCGCGCCGTCCGCCATCCGAAGCCCGCTCATCGCCCGGCCTCCTCCCTCTCCGCCCACGTCCGGCCCGCCGAGCGCGTGCGCATCGTCTGCGCCGCCCGGTCCAGGCCCACCCGCAGCCGCGCCACCGCCTCGCGCGCCGTCATCCGCCGCGCGTCCACCGCCGCGCGCACCTCCGCCATCGCCCCATAAAACGTCCACACCGCCTGACTCCGCCGATCCATCACCGCGCCTCCTCGACTTCCGCCACGCCGAACGGGAGGCCATCGACCGTGCACAGTTGCAGGCACTCCCAAGGCGACCTGTTGAAGGTCGTCAGCAGGTTGCCGCAATCGTCCAACGCCTGGCCCACGTCCACCAACAAAACCGCGTGCCGCCGCTCCGTCCCCGGCAACACCAGCACTTTGCCCAGGAACGCCACGCCCTCCTCGAAGGTCGGCTCCCGGAAGCGCACCGGCCGCAACGCCGCGCGCAACGGCAGCGTCTCGCGCGTGGGCGGGCAAGGCCTCCCGTCCCGCCGCGCCCACGCCACGTCCACCGCCTCCTCGTCCAGGTCGATCCGGCGGACCTGGCCCACGGCCGTCGCCGGGCCCGTCCCGTCCGTCACCCACGCCCCGAGCCCGAGCCACCCCGGCAACGCGTCATTCGGCGCCATGGGCCACCTCCTCCGCCGTCGGCGCGCCGTAGTCGCCCACCTCCCACAACGCCGCCTCGCCATCCACCGCCCGCAGGAAGGCCAGCAGGCACGCCGCCAGCAACGCGTCGACCGCCGCGCCCCACAGCGCGCGCCCCGCCCAAACCGGCGGCCGCCGCCTGCGCCCCATGGACGCCCCGGCCAGCATCATCTCCCGGAAAAACCGATCCGCCCGCCTCATGGCTTGTCCTCCTCCTCTTCCTCATCCTCATGCAGGTCGCCGAGCAACATCTTGACCGTGTCGGCCGCCGTGTCGGCCGCCGAGTCGGCGTCATCGCACAACCATTCGATTCGCCTGCAAAGCTCCTCGTCGAACGGGCGATCTCCGTTCGCCTCGTCGCGCAGGCTGTTCACCTCGGCCACCGCGTCGTCGAGTTCCAGGCGCACCCTGCCAAGGCGTTCCAGGATGCCCTCGAGCGCCTGCCGCTGCTCTTCGCGATTCATCGCGCACCTCCCTTCACCTGGGTCTCGGTCTCACCGTCCAACGCCGTCCGCACCAGGCGCCCGTCATCGGCCTCGTGTTCCAACGCCAACGCCAAAAGAAAAACGATCTCCGCGTTTTGCGTCCGCCGCGTCCGTCCCGCCCGTTCCCGCAGCCGCGCCACCAACGAGGCCGGCAAACGCACCTGAACCACCACCGTCTCACCATCCGGAAGCGCCCGGGAAAGCCGCGGCAAATCCAGCCACATCCCCTCTTGAATCAGCTCCGCCACCGTCGCCGAAGGCGACTGAAGCGTGATCCGCATCCGCTCCCGCAACGCCCTCTCAAGCTCAGCGGGAAGCCGAAGCGAACAAAGATAGATGTCATTTTTCGTTTTCATTTGGTTATCCTTATCGGGTTGGTACCAACCCGGGACAAGGGAAAAGTTGCTCAGGGTTGGTACCAACCCGATCATTTAAAAAAGCGCGAATCCTGTCCCTCAACGCAGATTCCAAATCGTAACCATAACCGTTCTCTTGAGCATAAACGCGAAGACGTGCGAATTCGTCGGCATTTAACATTACAGTTACAGAATCAATGTTACTCCTGATCATTTGTTCCATTTTCGTATTCCTTTCTTGCACTCGGCAACAACGTTCGAATCAAATCCGTAACAGTAATTCCACGCTTTTGCGCTTCTTCAAGAAGTTCCTCCTTTTCCCATTCAAAAAGGTTGACCTTTACCTGTCTTTTTCGTTCATCCGGGGAATTAGGTGCCATAATCATCCTTCTTTTGGGGAAAGAATAGCACACGGTTGGTACCTACCGCAAGAAAAATCTTTCACTATGATAGAATTGTTGTAGTTTGGTGAATAATTCTCAATTTGGTTAACACGAGGAAATCCATGCGCATCTTTTCCCCAATAAAGCGTCCACCAGCCGGAAAAGTTTTTTTCACAATTAACAAAATAAAAGAAGATGAACTAGAGAACTATTACATTGTTCTTGGCCCTTTCACTCCCGCCCTCTTTCGTATCTTTGAGCAACTTAAAAGCGCGCAAAGGCCCCACATCTCCACACTGCGCCACATGCTCTTCCAAGCCATAATGCAGTACCCCAAAGACCATTGTGCCATCCTGAAAGAATGGATGCCAACACAAATGCTCCTTTACGACGCCCCTCTCACAATAATAGACCCAACAACCATGAAAGAGCATAAACTGCTCCCATTTTCCCGAAGTCTGCGTAAGATCGGAAAAGAAGCCGTCATCTCAATCGACACATTTCCCGCAACAACCCTCGCCTACACTCCTTGCCCATTCACCTCCCTTTCCACATTTGAGCAAGAAGAACTTCTCCAAAAGTTCTTTCGCGATTACGCCACCATTCCTTTGAAATTGAAACAACAACGCGCGAAAACGTGGAAAGATGGTGCTTTCCTGTACCCTTTACCCAACGGAAAACACCTTTTTCTTTACCCTAATAGTAAAGCGATCTTTCTTTACAAAAAGCAAGCCTTCGTCGGAGAAGAAGCTCTTGTAAAAGGATTACTAAATGCATCCTCCGACGCAAACAAACGAACATGGCAAACAAGCTGTGGATTATTGGGCGCAATGCTTTTTTCGATGCTCATTACCCCATCCTATGAATCACACTACCTCGTGAGATTGATCATCTCAGCCTTGTCAGTTCTCTTTTGCGTTTCCGCCATTCTTGGAGTGAAAGAGCTTATCACACGCCTCTTTCCCGACCACCGACCACGCTGCTTTCAGCTTTTAGCCATCCTTCAGGGCAAAAAAGACACACTCTACCATTATGACGTTTACCCCTCGCCACTTGCCACCATAACACTCTTCCTCATCGAGCACCTCCTCATCATTAGCCTAGTTTTCATTCCCCTTGTGGCCATTTTCATTACACCACACCTGCTTTAAAATTGGGCTTCTTTTCTAAACGCAAGCATCCCCACATCACCCTCACACGGCGCCGGGCGCGTCATCCATCCCTACCGCCTCGGCGCGAACCCCCGCACCGGGCGCCTCCTCCTGCGCGCCTGGGAGGAAAGCCGCGACGGTCGGCCCACCGGCGGCTTCCGCACCTACGCCGTCGCCAAGATCGGGGTGCCCGCCCCCATCCCGGGCCGCGGGCCCATCGCCCTCTCGCCTCAGGCCCACGCCCCCGACAAAACCATCCCCGCCCCCATCGCCCAACGTACCCCGCCCAGCGCGCAAACGCATGAACGCAAGGACTAACCATGATCACATCACGAAATCCCTCCGTGACCGTTCAATTCACTGTTTATCCCCTGATACCAAGCGAGGATTTCAACGTCTCAGAGTTTGGGCAGGCACTGTTTTCCAAAGAGGAAACGATCTCACTGAAAAATGCCGCGACTGTATTGTCACTTTCCCAATATCTTTCTGCCCGAATGGGCGACTTGGTTAGGTCTGAACCAGAGTTGGCCAATCTTTCCCATTCTTCCATAGCGCCGGTGACATACAACGCCGCGCCCGGCCATGAACGTGACTTTCTCTCCTGCTCGGGACTGCAGCCCTTGCGGAACGCCGACGGCGACGAATTCGTCATGCGCGTCCGCGTCTTGTCCGTCCAATGAAGCCGTGGCCCGCCGTCCATCGGGCCACGGGTGCGGGGAGCGTTCCCCTTATAAGGGCGAACCCCTTGGAAGAAGCGCGGCTTACACCTGCGCCCCAGGCTAGGCATACAACCGGCCCGGGGCCGCACAAATGAACCTTGCTAGGCATCATGCCCAACGTCCCCGTCCCAAACGCCCTCAGCCAAATTGCCGAAGTGCATGCCTGAAATGCCAAATCCGGAAGCCTCTTCGTCAACAGCGCCCCCTAGTTCTACCCGCAAGCAAAATCTATCTTTCAACATGACAGAATGTAATGTGCCAATGTGGTATACTTTGGCTAAAAGAAAGTTGAATTCGTTGCCTTAAGTGAGCCCGTCAAGAGAGGTAGTCATGCCAATCAATCTTTTTGACCTTGCGAGGGAAAAGCTCGCGCAATTCACGCCCAAGATTGAACAATCCTTTAATGCGGATTTGATGTGGTTCAAGGGCCCTATCGATGGGGTTGCCGTAAATCGATTCATTAACGCCACCCAAGGGCTAAGAACACAGCCTCACTCTGAAAACGCGAAAAAGGATACGCTCGCCCTCGTGCTTACAACAGAGGGTGGCGTCGTCACGGATGCGGAGCGCATCATCCGTTTTGTGCGGGCGCGCTATACGACCCTCAAAATTATTGTGCTGAACCATGCCATGTCAGCCGGAACCATCATGGCAATGGCGGCAGATGAAATTTACATGACAGAGATTTCGGCGCTTGGTCCAATCGATCCGCAAGTTCCCGTCGACGGCAAGCTCGTTCCCGCGCTTGGCATCCTCGACAAATACAACCAGATTGTCAGAGAAACCAGCCCTACAAAAACGAACCCAAATCCTCGGGGCGTCTCTCCTGCGGAAATTGACCTTATTCGGCGCTACGGGGGACTTGGAACATTTTCTCTGTTTGAACAGGCGGCAGAACTCTCCAAGGAGCTTGCCCGAACATGGCTTGAAACCTATCAACTTCTTCCCCAAAAGGATTGTGCCAAAGAGATTGTCAACAAGCTTTGCGATAACAATCTTTGGCATACACATGGACGGCCACTAACTCCGGATGTGTTGCGAAAAGATCTTGGCATTCCTATCAAGGATATCCCAAGCGACATCCTGGGGCACTTGGTCGACTATCATCTTCTCCTACTTGAGGTCGGTGAGCGTTACAACTTGTCTCACCTTCTTCATACACGGTACTTTTTCTAAGGTTGAATTGAAAGGAGCCCACCATGAGAAACATCCGTTCCGCTCGTGAGAAGCTAGGAAATACCTTGGATGAGGCTTGTAGGCGTTACGTCCCGCCTAGGCTCCCTCCTTATCAAACTCCGAAAGAACCTACGCTTGAAGAGATCAATAGGCGTCTCAATCGAGAGCAAGCCTTTGAGCAACTCCTCAAAGGGAAGCGTTCTAATCTTGTAGACACCTATTTCCCCGTCTATCACGCGTGACATAGAGAACGAGAAATGCCCCTCGGACAAGTCGGGCGTTATATTTCTCTCCCGGCCCCGCCCACGGCGGGGCTTTGGTTTTCCGTGCCGCCTCCGCCTCCTCACCTGCCGTTCACCCAGCGCGCCGCCCTCATCCGCTCCTCCGGGTCCCGGATGCCCTCCACCACCTCCAGCGCCCGCCCCTTCGGCCCCAGCGCACGGTCGAACCACGCGCGCCGCACAGTGTCCTGCATGTAGCCCACGGCGTCGGGGTCCTTCCACACCTCGTCCCCCGTCGGCTCGCCGCGCAGCATCCGCTCCGCGGCCTCGCGCCCGACCAGGCGCGAGGCCGCCCGCCCCTGCTCCGAGAGCGCGGCGTGCTGCAGCGCCGTCTGCCGCAGGCCCTCCGTGTCGAACGACCCCAGGCGCATCAGCGCGGGCCCCACCAAGGGCAGCCCGAACAACGCCCGCAGCGCCCGCATGTCCTCCGGCGCCTCCCCCTCCGCCGTGCGCCGCAGGCGGAGGGCCCCCACCAGCGGGGAGGCGTTCCAAAGCTCGCGCGCCACGCTCTTGGCCAGGAACCTCGGCGCCTTCCAGCGCGCCTTCATCTCGTCCTCGTCGTACATCGTCGCCTGCCGGTAGCTCTGCCACACGTTCGCGCCGAAAAGGTAGGGCCCCGCCCATGCCCCGAGGAAGGCGAGCGCCGAGCCCTGCCCCGACGGGTCGAAGAGCGCCTGGTCCCCCAACGCCCGCGCCACGTCCGCCCAATTCCGCGCCGGGCTCGGCGAGGCCAGCCCCAGCTGGTTCCACAGGGCGAGCGTCGCCATGTCCGCAATCCGCGCCTCGTCCGGGATGGGGATCTTCAACGAGAAGGTCGCCGTCCCCGCCGCGTTCATCCACAGCGGCACCACGCGGAAGTTCTCCTGGACGTAAGGGCTCACGTTCCGCAGCGCCGCCTGCTGCCACAGGAGCGCCCGATACAGCTCGCCCGCCGCCGACCCGTTGGCCATCGCCTCCCGCGCCTCCTCCTCGTCCCCGTCGAAGAAGGCCCACAGCGCCGCGCTCGTCAGCGCCCCGCCGCTCAGCAGCAGCGAGACCAGCCGCGGCGCCATGGCGTGGGCGATCATCTTCCCCGTCCAATCCCCCGGCGCCTCCCTCGCCGCCCTCGCCGTCCGCAGCAGCCCCTCCTTGCGCGCGTTCCAGAACGGGCTCGCGAACATCTCCACCAGGTTCGCCGCCATCCCCTTCGCCGAGAAGTCGGGGTCCCCCGCCCGGTCCGCGGCCTTCAGCGCGATCGCCTTCCGGCCCCGCGCGTCATAGCCCCGCGCCCCCGCCGCTTGGTCGTGCAGGAAGCAATACCCCGCCAACTTCACCGTCATGCTCTCCAGCTCGTTGATGTAGCCCGCCGTCTCCCAATAGGCCGTCAGCGGCCTCGCCGCCAGGCGCCCCGCCGCCCTCGCCAACGCCTTGGGTGAGCGCAGCGCCTCCCGCGCGCGCTCGCCGAGGGTCTCGCGCTCGTACCGCAGGCGATACCTGTCGAAGAGCCGCCCCAGGTCGGAGGTCTGGTAATCGTCCCGCCGCGTCTGGTTCATCGTCAGCAGCACCCCGTCCTCCAGCGCGTGCCGCGCCATCGTCGCGCAATACTCCAGCTCGCGCGCCTTCGCCTCATTGCCCGCCGCGCGGGCGCGTGCCGCCGCCTCCAGCGTCCCCTCGAAGTCCATGTTCTGGATGATCCGCGCGATCTTGTTCCCGAAGCTCGTCCAATACTCCACCGTGCCCCGGCCGAAGATCAGCCGACCCACCGGGTTCTCCCCGATCGCGCGCATCACGTGCGGCGGGATGGCCTGCGCCGCCAGCGTCGCCCACGCGCCCGCGTCCGCGAGCCCCTTCACGGCCTTCAGCGGCCCCACGCCCGGGATGAGCGCGCCCACGTTCAGCGCCGTCAGCCAATACAACGGGCTGCGCCGCAGCCCCTTGATGTTCTGCGACAGGCTGTTCAGGTCGCGCGGCAGCGCCGTCAGCGCGAACGTCGGCGCGTTGGTCGTGTAGCTTGCGTTCAGGAAGCGCGTCAGCCTCGTCAGCATCGGGACCGTCAGCGAGGACGCGTTGAAGGCGTCCGCCACCGGCCGCGGCACCCGCACCGCCCGTCGCGCCCCGCCCTCCATGAACTCCAGCGTCCCGAAGCGCCGGTTCTCCACCCGCCGATCCCCCGGCCCCAGCACCTTGAAGCCCGGGTACGCGTGCCCCTCCAGCGCGTGCGCCAGGCGCATCACCGCCGCGTTCTTGTTGGCCGCCTCCAGGATCTCCACCGCCGTCTGCGCCGTCGCGGAGACCGGGTCCTTCGTCGGCCGGAAGCTTCCCTCCAGCCGATGCACCGCCCAGCCCACGCCGCTGCGCCCCCCGCCCGCCGTCAGCCCGCGCACCTCCTGCAGCGCGACGTCCAGCGGGTCCTCCTGCCCCGGGCGCTCCCGCGCGAAGAGCGCCTTCTGCCCCAGCCAGCGCTCCACCTCCTCCGGGTCCTGGCCGTGGCGCATCGTGATGTAATGCTTGTTCCGCTCCATCATCGCGATCGTCTTCTCGCCCAGCATCGCCCGCACGTCCGCGTTGTTGATCACGTGCTGCTCGTAGAGCGCGCGGAAGACGTTGGCCAGGCGCCGGATGTCCCTCATCCGCGCCAACCCCTTCGTCCGCGCCATCTCGTTCAGCAGCCCCCGCGCCCGCGGCGGGTCGATGCCATAGGCCGTCGCCCGCCCCCCGAGCTCGATCACGCGCTGCAGATGCAGATACAGCGCCAGCTCCCGCATCCCCACCCCCAGCCGCTCCGACGCCCGGAACACCTTCCCGTGCAGGTCCGCCAGGAAGAGCTTGCTCGTCCCGTATTGGTGCGTGTAGAGATTCTTCCGGAAACGGATGTCCAGCAGCTCCTCGTCCAGCTCCGCCACGCGCGCGTCGTGGTCCTCCCGCGTGATGTTCCCCGCCCGCAGATCCGCCGCCAGGCGCCGCCGCACCGCCTCCTGGGAGCGCTCCGCCACCATCACCATCGGCGCGTGCCGGTCCAGCCACGTCCGCGCCGCCTCCATCCTTCGGTCAAAGGGCGTCGGCTCCGTGACCGCCGCCGCCAGGCGCCGCTCCTCGGCCTCCGCCGCGGCCGCCCAGCCGCGCTCCAGGCGATCCACCAGATCCTTCCCGTCGCGCCCCTCCTCGATCGCCCGCTGCGTCGCCGCCCACGCCTCGAACGCCTTGGGGTGGCGCTTCATCCCCTCCAGCATCGCCGCGTAAAACCGCGGCGCCCGCCGCCGCACCGCGCCGGGGTCAAGGAAGAGCGCGGCCCCCATCTCCGCGTACGCCTCGTGCGCCTGCGCGAAATGCGCCTCGTCGAAGCCCACCCCGCGCCACCAGCGGATGAAGTCCCCCGCCTCCGCCATCAGCTCCCCGTCCGAGGCGAACGCCTCCTCCGGCAGGCTCTTCGCGAACGAGCCCTTCAGGTTCGCCAAATGCCCCAGCAGGTTCCCATGCCCGCGCACGCCGACCCCGTCCGAGGCGTCGATCAGGTGCCACAGCTCATGCGCCATCACCTTCGCCCCCGCGCCCGTGTGCAGCCCCGCGCGGACGCGCGCGGCCACCAGTCCGCGCAGCACCTCCCCAAGGCGCGCCTCCGAGAAGCGCCGCTCATGGTCGATCGTCCCGCGCGTCTGCGCCGCGCACCACGCCGGGTCCTCGTTCCGGAACAGCCCCCGCGCGCGCAGCCGGTCGTGCAGCGTCTGCCGGTCGCTCGCGTCCAGAAGCCCGAAGAGCTGCGCCCGCACCATCACGTCCTGCGTCTTCGGGTCAAACCACCCCAGCGCCGTCCGCGGCCCACGGTCCCGCCGCGCCACCACCTTCGGGAACTTCCCCGCCAGTTGGCGGTAAAGCGCCACCACGTGGTCCAGCCGGAGCGGCAGCGCCGAGGCGTCCGCCGCCGGGCTCCCCGCCACCGGCACGCGCCCCCCGTTCGGATACACCGTCACCTCCAGCGGGCTCCGCGGCAGCGCGTTCGCCTCCACCCCCTCCGGCACGGGCGGCGGGTCCTCCGCCGTCGGGAAGGCCGCTTGACGGAGCGCATCCGATTGTGCTACGCTCGCCTCGTCATTTGGAGGGACCGCCATGGCATTCTTTATCAGCGACAAACTCGGCATCGCATACGAATCCTGCGAAGGCGGCTTGGCCAAGTGGAGCTCCGAGGACAAGGACTTCACGAGGTCGATGTCCCGCGCGGAGAGCCGGGAGGCGATATTTGCGCCCGCCAAGCGCGTCACCGAGGACGAGGCCCGCGCCTTCATGCTCTCGAAGGCCGCCGCGTCCGGCGCGTCCGGCCCCCGCGCATAGAGCGCGTTCGAGAGTTCGTCGATCGCGTCCAAGGCCTCGTTGACGTCCGCGTCGCCGAGGTCTTTGTATTTGTCCAACACCCGTTGGATCTCATACACCAAGTGCCCGCCGCGGCTGTGTTTGGCCTCGTCCATGTACTCCGACACCAGGATCACCTCGCCGAGGCCCCCGTTCGGGAAGCGCACCGACACCTTGATGTCCCCGTAGCCCACGTCGTCGTCGCCCATCCGGAGCTTCTTCACCCGCGCGACGCCCGCCCCTTCCGGCAACGCCTTTTTCAGCGCCTTCAGCGCCTCCCCGAAATCCGCGCCGTCCGGCAGGACGATCGTCCCGCCCGCGAGGTCCGCCAGGCGCGAGGCGTCCCCGCCGTAGTCGTTGGCCACCTTCTCCGCCGCGCGCGCGATCCCCTTCGGCCCCGTGCGCATCCGCGCACGGCCCCCCGCCGCCCGCGCCGCGGTCTCCACCGCCGCCGCCAGGCGCGGCGCGTTCGCCTCCGCCTGGCGGTACGCCTTCTCCAGCGCCAAGGCCGGCTCCAACCCGTCCAGCCCCCGCGCGCGCAACGCCCCGTCCCCGCCGGGGCCCACGTTCGCGAGCGCCAACGCCGAGTTCCCCAGCCACGTCCCCGTGTCCCGCCCCACCACGCGCGCCACCACCTCGCACCCGCCCATCGCCCCCATCGCCAGGGAGGAGGCGTTCCCGTCCACCACCGTGTACGTCCCGTCCGCGTTCGCCGCCACGTCCACCGGCGCGCGCCGGGCCATCTCGCCGCGCGAGGCCAGGCGCATCCGCCGCGCCGCCTCCCGCACGCTTGCCTCCGGCTCCTCCCGCCCAGGGCGCAGCAGGAACAGCGGCACGCGCACGCTCCCCTCCCGCTCCGCGAAGAACCGCTCCGCCGGGGCCTTGGCCACGCGCCGGTTGTGCGCCATCACCTCGCCGAGGCCCTCCGCGCCGACCGCCCGCGCGTCCTCCGGCGTCAGCGCCACCTGCGCCCGCCCCGCCTGCCCCAACGCGCCGCGCAGCAGCGCCCTCGGCGCCCCGCTCCCCGCGAGCCCCGAGACCCAAAGCGTCCCGTCCCCCGCCTCCAGCGCCGCCGTCTTGCCCCCCGGCAGCCCCACCATGAACCGCCCCGGCCCCGCCCCCGGGACCGTCCGCGCCCTCATGCCTTTGGGCGCGGGCGAGAGCAGTATGTCGTCCGTCCCCGGGTCGAACGCCCCCGAGTTGTCCGTCGCCGACTTGATGGCCCTCGGATCAAAGACGCCATACTCCGTCTCCATCCCCTCCTCCCGCTCGACCGTCCCGTCGTAGCCCTCCCGAATCAACGCGTCCCGGACGACCCGCCCTTCCCCTTTCGCCGATGGCTTCCCCTCCCTCGGGTTGCGGAGATTCAGGAACGCCGCCACCACGCGCTCCCCCATCCCCTCCCAATCCTCCGTCCCGGAGGAGAAATACGCCGCGGGCAGGTCCATGCTCTGGCGCGCCATGCCAATGTCGAACGCGCGGAACGCCGCGTCCGTCCGGTGGTACACCACCTTCGGCTCGCCGTTCTCGTCCAACACCTTGCTCGCGTTCGCCGGGTCGTTCTCCCAGTCCCCGAACCACGCCTTGAAGGAAGGCGTTCGCACCTGCAGCCACTGCCGCTCGCCCAGGTTCGTCGGCCGCCCGTTCGGCGCCTTCATCCACCCGGCCTTCATCCTGCCGTCCGGCCCCGTGAACGCCCGCCTCACCGCCGCCGCCTCGTCGTGCTCGAACGGCGCGGGCGAGAAGAGCGCCCCCGCCTCGGCCTCGCGCGCGTCCGAGCGCGCGGCCTCCTCCCGGCGCGCCGCGTTCGCGCGCCCCTCCATCTCGCTCAGCGCGCCGTCCAGCGTCGTCATCCGCCCGTCCGGCAGCTCAGCCGCCGGGTCGTCCATGTGCAGCGACGCGCGCGCGAACGCGCTCGCCTGCCTCGCCAGCTCCGGGTCGGTGTAATAATTCTGCCACCGGCGCTTCTCCGTTTCCAGCCGTTCGATCGCCTTGGCCATCCCCTCCGCGTCGTCGGGCCCCCTCAGCCCGTATTTCCCGGCCAGCCCCTCGCGCACCGAAAGGTTCCCGCTCTGCCGCCCCGCCGCCGTCTTCAGGGCGCGCAGGTCATGGTCGATCTCCGCCGCCTTCCGCGCCGCGAACTTCGCCTCGAGCCCCATCGCCAGCTCGAAGGTCTCGTCATCCCCGAACAGGTCCAGCTGCCGGGCGCCTTTCGCCTCCACGCGCGCCGCGTAGGCCTGGCGCAGGCTCCGCGCCATGATCGCCGCGTCGTCCGCGCGCAGCCCCTCGTCCAGCACCGCCCGCGTCACCGCGCGCTGGATGTTCGCCGCGTAGGGCCCGCCCCCCTCCGGCGCCTCGCGCACGATCGCCGCCGCCACGTCCAGCGTCATGTGCCGGTCGCGCCCCATCACCAGGCTGTACAGGTCCTCCGTGGCGCCCCGCGCCACCGCCCGGGCGTCCCGCTGGCGCTTCCGCGCCCACAGCTCCGGGTGCGCCGCGATCGTCTCCTCGTCCAGCTTCGTCGTCCGGAAGAAGTGCACGAAGTCCTGGTCGCTCCCCTTCCCGTCCAGGATGTTGTCGTAGGCGTCCATCACCCGCGCCGCCTCCGGCGTCCATCCGTCGCGCTCGCGGATGACGTTCGCCGGGATCGTCGCCATCCCGTTTCGGCGCGCCAGGTCCAGGCGGTGCCGCCCCGTCACCACCTCCCGCGCGCCATCCTCGAATTCCATCACCAAAATCGGCTTCGACGGGATCGGCTGGAACGCCCCCTCCAGCCGCTCCCCCGCCACCACCCCCGTCTCCGGATCCGCGTCCTCCTTGAACTGCCGGATGCGGTCGTTCACCCGCAGCCCCTCCGTCGGCAGGTTCACCGTCTTCACGTCCGCTCCGCGGATCAGCCCGAAGAGGTCCAGCACGTCCCCCGCCGTCGTCCGCCCCCCGCGCGGCGGCGCCACCGTCTCGGGCTCCCCGCGCCCGTCCGTCACCACGCCCCCCGCCGTCCGCAGCGTCCCATCCGCCCGCGCCACCGTCCCGTCCCCGAACAGCACGCTCCCGTCCCCGCGCACCAGCCGCGCGCCCCCCGGCTCGTCCGCGGGGAGCCGCACGTCCCCCGCCTCGGGACGCGCCGCGCGATGCGCCTGCGCCGCGCGCCGCGCCTCCTCCGCCCCCGCCAAACGCTCCGCCGCCCACAGCTGCCGCGCGAGCGCCCGCGCCCGTCGGCTCTGGGCCGCGCCCACCCCCTCGGCGAACCCCGAGGCCACCGCCCCGTACAGCCCACCCACCGCGGCCGCCGCCAGCTTGTCCTCCTCCGTCAGCGGCACCCCCGCCTCCTGAAGCGCCGTCAGGTGCTGATACGTGTCCAACGCCTCCGTCCCCGCCTCGATCCCCACGCCCCGCAGAATCTTCCGCGCCATCGCGCCGCCCGTCGGCTCCCGCAGCCCCTGCAGGAACCACGCCTTCGCGCTCCGCCCAAGCCCCTCGCCCGCCGCGCGCGTCAACGAGCCCCCCACCTGGTCGGCCACGGAGAGCAGATAGGAGTTCAGCGCGTCCATCCCCGCAATCGAGAACGCCTCCCCCGCCGCCTTCCCATTCCCACGGGCCGCCGCGTGCGTCTCGCCGAATTGCTCCCCCGCCATCAGCGCCGGATACGCCTTCGGCTGGCGCGCCAACGCCCGCGCCCCCGCCGCAGCCTTCTCCCCCAGCGTCGTCCTCAGCGCGGGCGCGGCGGGCGCCACCCTCGGGGCCGCCGCCGCGCCCCTCGCAAGGCCGGTGAGCCGCGCCACCGCGCCGCCCAAAAGAAGCTGCCCCGCCAGGTCGCGGGCCCCCGCCGCCACGTCATAGGCGACCTCCGCGCCCTTCCCAAGCCCCCTCGGCCGCGTCTCCAGCCACCTCGCCTCGATCGCGTCAAGCCACCGCCGGTTCGCGTCCGCATGGTCCGCCCACTCCCCGATCAGACGCGAGACCGGGTTCTCCGCCAGCCCCCCAAGGCTCGCCGCCTGCTCCAACGCCGCGCTCGTCAGCTGCTCCAGCCCCACCACCGCCTTCGGCGCAAGTATCCCCACCTGCCCCGCCCCCTTCAGGAGGTTCGCCCCCCATTCCCAGAGGAACGCCCCCGCGCGCCCCTCCCCGCCGCCAAGCGCCTCGTCCGCCTCTTCCTCCGACAGCCACCGCACCCCCGGCGACTCCGAGACGATCGTCGCGCCCATCCGCGCGTTCTCCCTCAGGAACGCCTCCCGCTCGTCGTTCGGCACATCATAGCGCCCCCCATCGCTGGTCACGAAGTGCGTCACCGAGTCATCCTTGAAAGGACGCACGCGCTCCGCCCTGTCAGGCGCCTTCGCGTTGGCCGCCTCGAACGCCTCCCACTCCTCCTCCGGCACGTCAAAGCGCCTCCCGTCTTTCGTCGCCGCGGAACGCAGCACCGTGAATGCCACGCCATCGGCCTTCGCCGCCTCGGCATACGCCGCCGCCTCGCCATAAGGCACGAAACGCTCCGTCCCGTCAGCCTCGCGAATGTGGAGAAGTGCGTCCATGATGTCGGCCTCCCTCTCAACGTGCGCCCCAGCGGCTTCGCCCATCATTCTCTCCCGCCCCCGCGGCCCCGCCCTGCCCCTGCCCGCCGCCCCCCGTCCCGACACCCGGCGCGGGCGAGGCGGCCGTCGGCAGCCCGCCATAGCCGGCGGCGGAGAAGGCGTCCCCCGCCTGCCGGACGAGGAAGTCATACATGTGCGCCATGTTCCCCTTGCGCAGCTCCTCCTTCCTCTGCGCCTTCTCCGAAGGCGAAAGCCCCTCCCGATTGTCGATCATCGTCTCCAACATCGTCAACGTCTCCGGGTCCCTCCCGCCGTTCGCCAGACGCTGCGCAAGCCCTAACAGCTCCATCCCGCGCTTTTGGGCCGCCGCCTGTGCGTCCCTCTCCTCCGCCTGCGCCTTCGCCAGCCCCGCGTCGCGCACCCCCGAGGCCGTCGCCTCCGCGGCCGCCACCCGGCTCCGCCCCTCCGCCTCGGCCACCGCCCGCTGCGCGCCGCCCTGCTCCCGCGCCACCGCGAGGTTCCCCCGGTTCACCAACGCCTGAAGCTGCCGCTGGCTCAGCCCCCGCAGCTCCTCAAGGCTCAGCGCCCCCTTCCGCTCGATCTCCGCCAGCGCGCGTGCGTCCAGCCCCTGCCGACGCGCCAGCGCCAGCCGCGAATCCGCGTTCGCCTCCGCCAAGCGCTCCGAATGCGCCTGCGCGCCCTCCGCCGCCTCCCGACGGAAACGCCGTTCGTTCGGATACCGCGACCCCGCCTCGCGCGCCGCGTCCCACCGCCTCTTCGCCGCCATCTGCCGCTCGCTCGGCCCGTTCCCGTACGCCCGCTCCTCCGCGAACGCCCGCCGGATCCGCGCCGCCCGCGCCGCCTCGAAAAGGCTCTCCGTCCCACGGTCCCCGAACGCCGCCTCGCGCCGCCGCAGCAGCTCCGGCCCATCCAAGAGCCCAGACTCCGCGTAACCCACCCCCTGCGTCCGCCGCTCAGGACCGTACAGCTCGCCAAGCGCCGCCAGGTCGCGCGACCGCGCCGCCCGATCCAACGCCGCCCACTCCTCCTCCGAGAACGGCCGCCCCCGGTTCGTCGGCGCGACGATCCGCCCCCCGCCATCCACCGCGTACAGCCGCGACACCCCGTCACCCCCGCGACGGCTCTCGATCGTCGCCGCGCCATCCGTCTCGGGGGCGTTGGCGAGCTCCTCCTCCAAGACATTGGCCCGGATCCGCCGCGCCTCCGCCGCCCGCGCCGCCCGATCGATCGCCTCCTCGTCATCCGTGGCAATGACCCCGGCCAACCGAATCCCGCCCGTCGGCGACGCCTCATCGTAAAACGCCATAACGCTGCTTCCTTTCCATGGACGGATGTCCATGCCCCCCATGAAAGCACAAATCACGCCCCCTGCGGCCCCTCCGCCCCTCACTTTTTGCGGAATTCCGCGAAAAGTTTCACCTCCCATCCCGACGCATCCCCCTCCCCATTCCCTCCCATTTCCACCCTCCCCAAACTATTTTTCCGCAAAAGTTGCACAAAAAGGATATAAAGAATAATAACCAATTGTAAAATCAAAATAAGTAAAGACACGGCGTGTCTCGAGGGGAGATACGGCGTGTCTCGAGGGGAGATACGGCGTGTTCCGAGGGGAGATACGGCGTGTTCCGGAAGATGACCCCTTGTATAGATTGAAAAGATGGTTCTGCGCCCGTACGAAGAAAAAGGCCCCGCGACATGGTGTCGCGGGGCCTTTTTGTCTTCCGGGGGTCGCTCAGCACGCGCCGGCGGCGTGGGCGCGGCGGTAGAGATCCCAGAGGATGATGGTTTTGCCGTCGGCGATGGCGCCGGTCTCGATGGCGCGGTCAAGTTCGGCGGCGGTGAGGGAGGCAGGGGCGGCCTTGAGTTGCTCCGGGGTGCCGGCGGCGATGAGGCGGCCGCCTTGCTCGCCGCCGCCAGGGCCCAGGTCGAGGATCCAGTCGGCGTTGCGGATGAGGTCGAGGTCGTGCTCGATGACGACGAGGGTGGCGCCGCGGTCGAGGAGCGCCTGGAAGACGTTGAGCAGGGTGCGGACGTCGAGGGGGTGGAGGCCGATCGTGGGCTCGTCGAAGACGAAGAGGGCATCGGCCTGGGGGCGGCCCATTTCCTCGGCGAGCTTCAGGCGCTGGGCTTCGCCGCCGGAGAGGTTGGGGGTGGCTTCCCCAAGGGTGAGGTAGCCCAGGCCGAGGTCGCGGAGGGTCTCGAGGCGCTGGCGGAGGGGCTTGGCGTCGCGGAGGGCCTCGAGGGCGGTCTCGACGTCCATGGCCATGAGTTGGGGGAGGGTGTGGCCGTGGAGGCGGACGGCGTCGGCGGCGGGGGCGTAGCGGGCGCCGTGGCAGGCGGGGCAGGGGATGTCGACGTCGGGGAGGAATTGGACGTCCAGCGAGATTTGCCCGGCGCCGTCGCAGGTGGGGCAGCGGAGGGAGCCGGTGTTGTAGGAGAAGTCGCCGGCCTTGAGGCCGCGGGCTTTGGCTTCGGGGGTTTGGGCGAAGCGGCGGCGGAGCTCGTCGTGGAGCCCGGCGTAGGTGGCGAGGGTGGAGCGGACGTTGAGGCCGATGGGGGTGGCGTCGATGAGCTTGGCCTGGGCAAGGCCGGGAGCGTCGAGGGCGCGCACGTGCTGGGGGAGGAATGCGTGATGTGGTGGCGCGCAGCTGAGGAGGGAAAGAATCCCCTCTGGCCGCCACGGCATCGGGGCTGGATACAACGCAACGCAGACGCGTCGATCGGGGAACACCCTCACCCACACCCGCGCGTGCCGTGTTATCATTTTGGGAAAGGCGCGACATCAAAGGAGAATCCCATGCGAACCATCCTCCCGCTCATTCTGGCCCTTGCCGTGGCTGCCCCGCTTTTCGCCGAGCAGACCGCGCAACAGCGCTGCCTGGCCGGCGCGCTCGACCGCATCGACCCCGCCGCCCTCACCCGTCTGGCCGACGACTGGGAGGCCGTCTACGGAGCGGGGGCCGGGAGCGCCGCGCTCCGCGCCTTCGTCGACGCCCTGCCCGAACGCCGCCAGGCCGCGCGCGACGCCCTCGCCAAGCGCGGCGACGAGACGCCCGCCGACGCCCTCCTGCGCGACCTCCGCCGCGCCGTCCTCGCCCGCCCCGGCCTGCAAGGGCTGGAGATCCTCGCCGTGCGCTACGAGATGGGGCCGAACGCCCGCCGCCACAACGCCCCAGGGCAGCCCAGCATGGCCTGCTACAACCAGGTGGAGGCCAACCGCAACATCTCCTCGAGACTGCTGCGCCTCTCCGACTTCGGCAACCCCGCCCCCACCGTCGCCACCTTGCTCGACTCGCCCGGCGCCACCCTCTCCTGCGTGGATCTGCACTGGGGTGCCGACAAGGTCTGCTACGTCCGCAAAGACCCGGCGGACGGCGGGCGCCTGAAGCTCTGGGAACTGCGCCTCGACGGCTCCGAGCCGCGCCCCCTCTCCCCCGCCAAGGCGGATTTCGACGTCGGCGACGGCTGCTGGTTGCCCGACGGCCGCCTCCTCGTCACCGCCACCGCCGCCGAGCAGGGGCTGCCCTGCGAGTCGGGACGCCTGGCCATGACGAACACCTATCGCCTCGACCCCAAGACGGGGAAACTCGACCGCCTCACCTTCGACCAGGACTCCAACTGGTCGCCCACCGTGATGGAGGACGGGCAGGTGATGTACGTCCGCTGGGAATACTGCGACCTGGCGCACTTCTTCAGCCGCAACGTCATGACCATGCGCCCCGACGGCACCCGCCAGCTGGCCTACTACGGCTCCAACGGCTTCTGGCCCAACCACTACGGCGACCCCAAGCCCATCCCCGGGCAGCCCGGCCGCTTCGTCTGCGTCGCCACCGGGCACCACGCCCCCAAATCCGGCCGCCTCGCCCTCTTCGACGTCTCCAAGGGGCGCGCCGAGAAGGCCGGCGCAGTCCAGATGATCCCCGGCTTCGGCAAGCCCATCCCCGAGCGCGTCGAGGACTACCTCTACGCCGGCGACTGGCCCCGCTTCCTCTCGCCCTTCCCGCTCGCCCCCGGCCCGGGGCGGGGCGACGCGGGCAAGTTCTTCCTCGTCTCCATGCGCCCTTCCAAGGACGACCTCTGGGGCATCTATCTGGCGGACGTCTTCGACAACCTCATCCCGTTGGCCCAGATGGAGGGCGCGGCCCTCTGCGAGCCCATCCGCGTCGAGCGCCGCCCCGTCCCGCCCGTCCTCCCTGACCTCGTCCGGCCCGGCGCGCGCACCTGCACCGTCCACGTCGCCGACATCTACAACGGCCCCGGCCTCGCCGGCGTCCCGCGCGGCGCCGTCAAGGCCCTGCGCGTCTTCGCCTATCACTACGCCTACAACAAGGTCGGCTCCCACGAAGGCGTCGGCACCGAGTCGAGCTGGGACATGAAGTACCTCCTCGGCACCGTCCCCGTCAACCCCGACGGCTCGGTCTTCTTCACCGCGCCCGCCCACATCCCCCTCTCCCTCCAGCCGCTCGACGCCCGCGGCCAGGCGCTCCAGCTCATGCGCTCCTGGCTCGTCGGCCAGCCCGGCGAGCACGTCTCCTGCACCGGCTGCCACGAAAGCGCCAACTCCATCTACGACGTCCCGCCCCTCCCCGGCGCCCCCGCCGCCCTCACGCCGCCCGATTCCCCCGGCCCCGCCTGGAGCTTCATGCGCGAGGTCCAGCCCATCCTCAACCGCCGTTGCGTCGGCTGCCACAACGACCAGACCACCGACACCGACGGGACGCGCGAGGGCTTCTACGGCAAGCAGAACCTCCGGGGCCGCCGCCCCAACCTCGCCAGCCTCGCCCCCACCATCCTCCCCTACCGCGACGGCCTCAACCCCGGCGGCGCCGGCGCCTTCACCCGCTCCTACCACGACCTCAACCCCTACGTCCGCCGCCCGGGCCCCGAGAGCGACAACCACCTCCTCAACCCCGGCGAATACGCCGCCAACACCTCCCCGCTCATCCAGCTCCTCCGCAAAGGCCACCACGGCGTCACCCTCGACGACGCCGAATGGCGCACGCTTTACACCTGGATCGACCTCAACGCCCCCTTCTGGGGCACGTGGACTGACTTCGCCCTCAACTGGGCCAACGAGTTCCACCGCAACTGGATCGGCATCAAAGGCCCCCAGATGCAGCTCGAACGCATGCGCCAATCCAAGGCCCGCCGCGAGGCATGGAACAAAGCCTGCCAGGTCTCCAACCCCGACCCCGCCCTCGAGGCCGACGCCTACGGCTTCGAGCAGGCCAAGGCCGACCTCGCCAAGGTCGCCTTCCAGCCCCCCGCCGCCGAGGCGCCGCGCCCCGCCGCCCCCACCCTGCCCGGCTGGCCCTTCCAGGCCAAGCCCGGCAAGGCCGTCACCCTCCGCCTCCCCGGCGGCGACCTCACCTTCCGCAAAATCCCCGCCGGCGCCTTCGTGATGGGCGACGCCCAGGGCTATCCCGACGAGACCCCGCACATCGCCCGCGTCGAGAAGCCCTTCCTCATGGCCGAGGTCGAGCTCCCCCTCCGCAACCTCCTCGCCTGGAAGCCCGACCACTACAACGGCTACGCCGACTGGCTCGGCAAAGACCACACCGCCCCCGGCGCCAGCCTCATGGACAGCCCCGACTTCCCCGCCGTCCGCCTCTCCTGGCGCGAGGCCCAGGCCTACTGCGCGTGGCTCTCCGAACAGACCGGGCGCCGCTTCCGCCTCCCCACCGAGACCGAATGGGAGTGGGCCGCCCGCGCCGGCACGGCCACCGCCCTCCCTTGGGGCGGCGAGGACGACGACTTCGCCCCCTACGCCAACCTCGCCGACAAAGCCCTCGACAAACTCCCCCATCAGCGCCAGACCCTGCACTACATGCTCCGCGACATGCGCCGCGACGACGGCCAGATGGTGCTCGGGCACGTCGGGAAACACCAGCCCAACGCCTTCGGGCTCAAGGACATGATCGGCAACGCCGCCGAGTGGACGGCCTCGCCCTACCGTCCCTACCCCGCGAGCTCAGAGCCGCCCGGCCCCGACGAGGAGGTCGTCTGCCGCGGCGGCGCCTGGGATCTCCTCCCCCGCTTCTCCCGCTCCGCCCTCCGCACGCCCTATCCGCAGTGGCAGCGCGTCCACAACGTCACCCTCCGCCTGGTCTGCGACGAGTGATCAGCCGAGCGTGCCGTCGGGCAGGATCGCCGTCGGCACGAAGGCCGTCGGCACGCCCCGGGGCGCGGACTCGGGCAGACGGCAGCGCAGGTACTCCGCGCTCCACCCCTCGCACCGGCCCGTGCGCGTGCGCTCCGGGATGACGCACAGCTCGCGGCCCAGGAAACGGCGCAGCGCCAACCGGCGCGTCTCGGCGGCCACGGCCCGCAGCGCGGCGGCGCGGGCGGCGATGCGCTCCGAGGGCACTTGGCCGGGGAACGCCGCGGCGGGCGTCCCGGGCCGCTTGGAATACGGGAAGACGTGCGCGCCCGTGAAGGGATAATCGGCCAGCAAACGGCGCGTGGCCTCGGCGTCGGCCTCCGTCTCGCCCGGTAGGCCCGCGATCCAATCGGCGCCCAGACCGCAAAACGGCAGCGCCCCGCAGAGCGCGTCCAGCGTGGCGCGGATCCGCGCGGCGCCGTAAGGCCGCCCCATCCGCGCGAGCAGCGCGTCGGAGCCGGACTGGATGGGCAGATGGAAGAAGGCGCAGAGGCGCCCCCCCGAGCCGGCGGCCAACCGGAAGAGCGCCGCGTCATCCGTCACGCAAGGCTCCAGCGACCCCAACCTGAAGCGCCCCTCGCCGGGGACGTCGCACAGGCGCGCCAACAGCTCTGGCAGCGCCGCGCCGGTGTCGGGGTCGCGGTAAAGCGCCAGGTTGCAGCCGGTGAGGACGATCTCGCGGAAGCCCTGGGCGAACCGCTCGGCGGCGGCGCGCAGCAACGCCCCCATCGGCACGGAGGTCGGCGCCCCGCGCATCCGCGGCACGATGCAATAGGCGCAGAAACGGTCGCACCCGTCCTGCGCGATAAGCGCGGCGCGGGTGCGGCGCGGCGGCGGCGCGGCCGCCTCCCCCGCCTCCGCCCCCGGCAATCCCAGCAAGGCGCAGACGGCCCGCAGCCAACGCGCCTTCTCGGCATGGGGCAGGGCAAGGTCGGCCAAACCCGGCGGCAGGAGCGTGGCGGCGCAGCCGCTGACCACGACGCGCCCGCGCGGATGGGCGGCGCGCCACGCGCGCAGGGCGCGCAGCGCCTCGCGGACGGCGGCGGCGGTGACGGCGCAGGAATGGAGGCACAGCACGTCCGCCTCCGCCGGCTCGGCCACGCGCGCGCCGCGCCGCGCCAAGGCCGTGCGCCACGCCTCGGCCTCCGCCTGGTTGAGGCGGCAGCCATAGACGGCGAAGGCCACGCGGGGAGCCTCACTCATGGCCATGCTCGAAGGCGATGGGGACGAAGACGCCGGGATTGCGCGCGCGGCGCAGGATGCGGTCGGCATAGGCGGCGCGGTAGGAACGGCCGTCGCGGAGGGTGTCGGTGCGGCCGTTGTAGCGCTGGAGCGCCACGCGCCAGGAATCGAAGTAAGCCTCCGGGCGGTGGGCGATGGCCTTGCCGGAGACGCCGAAGCCCTTGCGCACCAGATATTGGATGCCCGCGCGCAGATTGGCCTCCACCGAACCCTCGTTCCGGCTCTGCGGGCGCGTCAGCCCCAACGCCTCCTTGGCCTCGGACCAATCGCCCGGCACGTTCACCTGGAGCGGGTCGGCCGCCCAGGCGGCCAGGGACTGCGGGCCGTTGCCGCCGCATTCCTCGATCATCAAGGACTTGACCAAGGCGGGCGAGAGGCGCGGGATGTCCGGGCGCTGCCCCTCCGCCGCGCCGGCCCACGCGGCGCGGTCGGCGTTGAACTCCCGGACCAAGCGGGCGATGAGCGCGTCGTGCTCCTGGTAACGATCGTCCTCGAAGCCCGCGAAGACCGGCGGCGCGTCGACGCCCGGGTCGGGGCGGACCTGCGGACAGGCGTTGAGGTCCCGCCCCAGCGGCGAGGCCACCACGCGGTCACGGTAGAAAGCCTCGAAACGCGAGATGAGCTCGCCGTCCTCCGGGCGCACGAACCGCCGGTCCACCGCCAGGCACCCCCAGCGGTCGAAGGGATAACGGCGCCCCAGCCACACCAACTCGAAGCGCACGGCGGCGTCGGAAGGTGCGCTCTCATCCGTCTCGGTGAGCCGAAGCCAGAACGCGTGCGCCCGCGCCCGCCGCGCCACCCGGACGCGCAGGGCGTCCACGCGGAGGAAAAGTTCACTGACGCCGGGGAGTTCCTCGGGGCGCACCTCCAGCGCCGTCCGCGCCGGGATGTCCAGCGCGCGCGCCCAGCCATTGGCGCGGTAAGGCTCCACCGTCAGCTCGGCGGCGGCCAACTGGCCCCCCAAGAGCGGGAGCAGAAGCGCGCGCCAAGGCCTCACCGCCGCCTCCCGACGAACCAGAACGGCTCATACGTCAGCGTCACGCCGCCCTCGGGGTGCGGGAAACGCGCGGCGTAGGCGGCGTTGAAGGCCGCCAGGCGCGCACGGGTCCACGGCGCGTCGCCCGAGGCCGTCGCCGTCACCCCGGTCTCGCGCAGGTGGCGCAGCACCGCCGTGCCGTCCGCGAAGCGCAGGGCACGCACCTCCCGCGGCGTCTCCAACGGCTCGAACGCCCCCCCGAAGGCGGCGACGAACCCCTCGTGCGGCAGATAGCGCAGGCCGCGTCCCGTGAGCGCCGCGACCTCGCGCAGCGTCTCGGGGCCGAAGGAGGAGAGGGCCAAGAGGCCGCCGCGCGGCAGCGCCTCCGCGCAGCGCCCCGCGAAACGCCCCATGTCCCCGAACCACTGCACCGCCGAGGCCGAGACGATCGCGTCGAAAGGCCCCGGCCAGCCGACGGTCTGCGCGTCGCCGGGCAGGAAGCGCACGCGCGGGGCGTTGGCGAAGCAGACCCCCACATCCGCGCACAGGTCGTTGGCCACCAGCTCCGCCGGGGCGAAGCGCGCCAGCAGAAGGCGCGTCAGCGTCCCCGTGCCGCAGCCGATCTCCAACAGGCGCGGGCCCAGCACATGGAAATGCCGGCCCAGCAGCTCCGCCAAACGCTCCGCCGCGAAACGCTGCACGGCAGCCTGCGCCTCGTAGGTGGCCACCGCGCGGGCGAAGCGCGCCATCAGCAAGGCGTGCGGCACGCTCACGGCGCGCGCCCCCCCAGCAGCGCCGCGAAGACCTCCGGCGCCCAATGCGCGCCCGGGCGCACCTCCGCCTCGGGGAAGGCCGCGCGCTGCGCCGCCAAGGGGAAGATACGGTCGCCCTCGCAGGCCACCGCCCGCGTCCAGGCGAAGGGCCGTTCGGGACGGGAGCGGATGGCCGCGCCCAGCGCCTCCAACTCCCGGCGCAGATCCTCCGGCCCCCGCGCCGGCGCGTGCGCCAAGAAGCCCGCGAGCCCCGCGGCGCCGCCGCACATCCGCCGGCGGAAGCGCGCAATCCCGGCCTCCGAAAGGCCCGCCAAGGTGGCGTCGAAGAGCGCCGGGGGGATGCCGCGCGCCGCGTCGATGGGCCAAGGCGTGCCGTTCACGGCCGTCGCGGAGGCCAAGGCCCCGCGATCGAGCGTCTGCGTCGCGGCCCAGACACCCATGCTCCAGGCGATTAGGTCGACCGGCCTGTCCCGCGGCAGCTCGGGCAGCCCCTGCGTCAGGTCGGCGTAATCCCACACCACCCACGTGTCAAAGCGTTTCGGGAACGGCGCGAAGGGCGCGTCGTCCATCCCCCACCCCGCGAAAAGCACCACGGCCCGTTCGTCCGAGGCGCCGCAAAACTTCCTGCTTCTCATGCCTCCATCTTAGCAAATCCCGCGCGGGGGCGGGAAGCGTGGCGGCGCGGCCCCTCCCCGGGCGAAGGCGCGCGGGCAAAAAAAAACGCCCCCGCCCTGAGGGCGGGGGCGTCGGGGGAAGGCTCACTTGCCGGCGTGGACGATGGCGGCGAAGGAGTCGGCCTTGAGCGCGGCGCCGCCGATGAGGCCGCCGTCGATGTCGGGCTTGGCCATGAGGTCGGCGGCGTTCTCGGGCTTCATGGAGCCGCCGTACTGGATGCGGACGTCGTCGGCCTGGGCAGGGTTCATCTTGGCGAGGGTGGCGCGGATGAGGGCGTGAACCTCCTGGGCCTGGGTGGAGGAGGCGGTCTTGCCGGTGCCGATGGCCCAGACAGGCTCATAGGCGATGACGATGCGGGCGAAATCCTCCTGGCAGCCGGCGAGATCCTCGGAGACCTGGCGGACGATGACCTCCTGCATCTTGCCTTCCTCGCGCTCCTGAAGGGTCTCGCCGACGCAGACGATGGGGGTGAGGCCGGCGGCCAGGGCGGCCTTGAGCTTGAGGTTGACGGTCTCGTCGGTCTCGGCGAAATACTGACGGCGCTCGGAGTGGCCGAGGATGACGTATTGGACGCCGAGATCCTTGAGCATGGCGGCGGAGATCTCGCCGGTGTAGGCACCGGCTTCCTTCCAGTGCATGTTCTGGGCGCCGAGGCCGATCTTGGAGCCTTTGAGGGCCTGGGCGGCGGCGGGGATGGCGGTGAAGGGGACGCAGACGACGACGTCGACGCCGCAGTCGCCGTCGTTGGTGGCGGCGCGGATGGCCTCGATGAGGGCGGGGGCCTCCGAGGGGAGTTTGTTCATCTTCCAGTTGCCTGCGACAATCTTGGTGCGCATGGGTGGGTGTCCTTTCATTCGGTTCACGGGGTCACGGGGAGTTTGCCGACGCAATCCTGGGGGCAGGTCTCGCACTCGCCGTCACAGGCGTCGGCTTCGTCGTCCGTCGGCAAATCATTAAAGCACTTTTCGTCGATTTCCTCAAGCCGGAGGGCTTGGGCGACGGAGAAATCGGCGAAGTCGGTGCCTTCGGGAAAGGTGAGCATGTAATAGGCGTCGTCGCGGATCTCGTCGAAGCAGACCCACTCCAGGCCGTCGAGATTCTCGACGCGCGGGGTGAGGCCGAGGCGGGCGTAAAGGTCGGGGCCGACGCCGTCGTCGCAGTTGAGCATGTCGAGGAGGTCGGGGCCGGGGCAGGCGATCTGCCATTGGCTGACGTAGCGGAGGTCGAGGGTGTCCGCGTCGTCCTCAGGGAGGGCGTTGGGCTCGGTCATGGGAGATACTGCCAGTAGATGATGCGGTCGGGGAGCTCGCCGTAGGCGTCGCGCCAGACGAGGGCGACGGCGCGGGCGGTGGAGAGGGGCTTGTGCTGGGAGAGGTCGCGGCCGGAGTTGTAGGCGATGGCGTCGGCGCGGAGGATGTAGAGGAAGAGCTGCTGGCGGTCGCCGAAGGTCTCGTTGCCGATGGAGACGAGGGTGGTCATGTCGTTCTGGCCGAGCTTGTCGGAGGAGGCGGCGTTGGTGTTGTAGGCCATGAGCTTGGCGGCGAAGGTGTTGTTGCCGCCGGCCTCGCTTTGGATGATGGCGTCGCGCAGGCGCTTGGGACGGACGGGGGTGCCCTCGACGCCGGGATAGAGCTCGTAGCTCTGATTCCAGGTGCTGGAGTCGGCGGAGGGGGCGTCCTCGGGGATGGGGAAGAGATAGTCGCGCACGAAGGCGTCGTACTTGGGCTCCTCGTCGAGGGTGGTGTTCTTGATGGCGTCGTTGTCGAGGGATTTGAGGTCTTCCGTGACCAGCGCGCCGGGGACGCGCTTGGCGTCGGAGGCCGCGGTGAGGCGGTCGTAGGTGACCTTGGCGGCTTGGCGGATGGAGGAGGGGACGCCCATCATGGCGAACTGGCGGAGGCGCTGGCAGGTGTAGTAATCGTCCATGCCCGAGAAGACGTTGACGATGCCGCGGTGCTCCTCGGGGAAGTTGTCGCCGCCGAAGCTCTCGAACATGGTGGTCAGGTCGACGGCACGGTCATAGCCGCTGTAGGGGGAGACGCCGGAGAAGGCGCCGTCGTTGAAGTCGGTGATGGGGAGGGTTCGGAAGAAGGAGGGTTTGGCGACGGTGTCGTAGTAGTTCTCGAGGGAGTTGGCGAGGTAGGTTTTCTCGTTAGGCGTCCAAACGCTTTCGGAGAAAGGCACGGGCAGGAAGCCGATCTCGCCGGGGAGGAGCAGCTGGCCGGCGTCGTTGTAGCCATAACGGATCTCGTTGATTTTGAGACCCCAGGCAAAGGGGATGAGCTCTTGGTTGGCGTCGGCGTAGTCGTTCTGGAGGTCGGAGGGCTGTTCGTTGCCAGTGGTGACCTGGCCGCGTTCGAGGAAGAGCCAATGGGGGGAGGAGATTTTGGCGGTGTAGCCGGAGAGGCCATAGCCGCCGGCGTTCCCGGTGACGCCCAGCATGGGGGAGAGCCAGTTGTAGCGAGGGTCGATGGTGTACCACGCGCCGGACTCGGGGGAGGAGGAGAGGCAGGAGGCGCCGGAGGCGTTCCACGCGCCGAGGGTGCCGCCGTCGAAGGCCAACTCGTTGCCGGGGTCGCAGGTGGCCTCAGGCTCGTGGCCGGAGGCGAACTCGGCGGTGACGGTGTAGACGGTCTTTTCGCCGCCGCCCTCGGTGGAGACCTGGGTCTCTTGGACGTTCCACTGAAGGGCGAAGGTGACGGAGACGGGCCTGGTGACGCGGAAGAACTGGGCGTCGTTGGCGGCCATCTCGCCTTCGTTGAGGCGGCCGGAGAGGGCGTTGGGATAATCGTCCTTGGTGCGTTTGGAGGTGCGGCCGCGGTCGGCCGGCGCGAGGTCGACGACGTCGGCGCCCTGGGTCACGGCGACGCGGAAGACGAAATCGACAAGGAAGTTGAGGGAGACCTCGATGGGCTGCTGGCCCTGCCCGCCGCCCTGGCCCTGGGCCGGGACGATGATGGGGATGTCGGTGCCATCCATCTTGAGGGTCATGTTGGCGCCGGTGAAGGCAATGTTGGAGGCGCTCTCGAAGACCAGATCCTCGCCGCCGCCGGCGAGGGAGAGCGCGCCGCCGCCGAGGGTGGCGTTCTCGATGTTGCTGGTGTTGCCGCTGAAGCAGGAGGTGATGACGGTGGAGCCTTGGAGGGCGGAGGGATAGACGGCGACGAAGCCTTCCGGGGCGACGTCGAAGGATTCCGTGCTCTCGGCGCGCCCGGGGAAATAGGCACGGAGGGCGAGGTTGAGGGTGGCGTCGGGGAAGGGCAGGTTGAGGTCCTGGACCTTCAGCGTGGTGGGGATGGCGGAGAGCGTGTCATAGCCCTGCCCCATGTCGTCGGGCTTGAGGTTGTTCCCGAAGAGTTGCTTGACGGCGTCCTCGAGCTCGGTCAGGAAGTCGCCATTGGCGTCGAAGCCGTCGTTGGAATAGGCCACCTCGCTGACCATGGGGACGTTCTCGACGGTGGGCAGCGCGTTGTTGAAGAGGTCTTGGACGCAGCTTGTCTCATACATCTCCGGCTTGGAGTTGGTGTCGATGTAGTCAAGCAAAAGCCGGGCGAAGGAGGTGCCCTCGGTGCCGGAGGTGCCGAGCACCTCCTTCGCCAGGTCCTCCACCTCGCAGCTGGGGATGAGGGCGGCCTCGTCGACCTCGTTGCAGGCGATGACGGTGCTGGTGGCGGCGCCGGTCCCGGAGTTGGAGGTGCGGCGGGCGCCGGCCTCGGTGCGGCGGCGGGCGTTGGGCCAGAAACTGTAGACGGTGAAGGGGGAGAAGGCGGCGTCGCCCCCTTCGTCAAGCGCGCACTCCCAAGAATAAGGGAAGATGCCGTTGGCCTCGCGCTGGATGAGGCTCTGGCCCCCATCGACGCGGGCGGCATACAGGGAGAGATCGGCGCCGGAGGCGAAGATGGGCAGCTCGATGGCGGCCGCGTCGGCGGTGGAGGGGAGCAGGTCGTAGCGATCCTCGGCGCGGCCGGAGGAAGAGGAATCGCCGGGCAGCTGGCCAAAGGCGAATTCGCTGCCGGTGAGGCCGATGCCGCGGCGCTGGGAGACGGAGCCGATGGCGTTGATGTCGAGGGCGTCGGAGAGGTTGACGACGGCCCACGCCATGCGGCCGATGGTGGTTTGGTCGACCGTCACGTTGAGCTGGTTGTCGGAGACGTCGGCTTGGGGAATCTGCGCGGTGACGGCCTTCCAGTTGGCGGCCTGGTCAAGATTGTAGCCGGCGTTGCCCGTGACCGTCTCGCCATTGCCATTGGGACATTCGTCCATCTCGAGGGTCTCGTAGACGGCGTAGGCGACATAAGGGGGGAGATGGCGCATGACGGCGTCATCGAGCAAATGGGCGATGGTGGAATCGTTCTGGGAGGTGGTGGAGGCAAGGATGCGGCCGTACTGGTCGGAACCGGAATACTTGAAGGGCGCGAGGGCCTCGACGGTGTGCGTGTTGTCGTCGTTGACGGAGAAGCCGGCCTCGGACGCCTGCTCGTTGAGGGCGTAGTTGACGGTGGCGCGGGCGTCGGCGAAGACCGTGGCCAGCAGCTCGCGGGCCTGGAGGCTCCGGCGATACGCGGCGGCGGCGGCACGTTCGGTCCGCATGGAGATGGCAAAGGCGACGGCGCTGATCATCAGGAAGCCAAGAAGCCCCAGCACAATCAGCAGGGCGGAGCCGCGTTTGGGCGAGGTGGTGCGCATGGGAAGGTCCTCCAAGGTCAGTTGCCGGAGCCGCCCGTCAGGGGATCAAGGGTGCGATGGCGCCCCAAAACGGGCAGGATGATGACATAATCCTCGTCCTGCTGGGTTTGCGGATTGAAGCGGCGCATCCGGATTTTGTAGGGATTGCCCCACGGATCCAGGATTTGGCTGTTGGGCATGGAGGATTGCGAGGCGGCAAAGTAGGCGTGCCCGGCGTCGTTGTTGGTGGTGGCGAGCCGACGGGAAAGCGCGGAGGAGATGTCGTTGACGCCCTCGGTGAGGCCGAGATCGCCCATCGGGTCATCGCCCTCGATGTCGTCGCTGGAGGAGGTGTCCAGCTCGGTCATGAGGTACAGGCGGATGGCGTTGCCGAGCTCGCGGCTCTCGGCGGTGGCCTTGGTGATGCGGGCGGTCTCGTGGGCGGAGGCGGTGGAGGAGGCGAAGGTAGCCACGAGGATGCCGATGATGGCGATGACCACCAACAGCTCAAGGAGCGTGAAGCCGGCGCGGAGGACGTGTGCGTGTCGCATGGCGGGAAGCCTTTCCAAGAGGGTCAAAAGCATCAATTCTCCCCCTCCACCCAGGGGCGGATGTCGTCGTCGGTGCCCCACCGACCGTCCGGCCCGCAGGAGCCCACGTAAATCTCGTAATCGAGTACCGACGGCGGGCGCGTCGGGGTGACGATGACGCGCACGCCGGCGGCTTCGTAGAGGGAGGTGAACTTGGTGGCGTCGTCGGGGTCGATGGTCTCGAAGCGGATGCCGCCGCCCGTGCCAAGGTCGTACTCCGACTCGCTGGCGCCGGCGTTCTCGTCGGTGGCGGAGGGCGGGTCGTAGCCCGAGGAGCCGAAGGCCTCGACCGTGCGCTTGACGGGGTTCCCGCCGGAATAGGTGACCCGGAAAAGCTCGCGCGTGGCCGTGCCGTCCTCGTCGAAGATGTCCGGGGCGCGCAGAATCCAAAAGTCCAACGTGTTGCCGTCGAGCGTCCCCTCGGAGGCGGCGACGTCGCCGTTGTCCATCGCCTCGTCCCGGACGGACTGGTCGCTTTGCCCCGGGCCGATGACAAAGTTGGCGGGATCCACGATCATGGAGAGGTCGCGGCTGATCGCGCCGACGACCGCGCGGACGGACGCCTGCTCGTTGGCGCGCCGCAGGCCAAGGCTCCACGCCAAGCCCGTCTGCTGGAAGATCCCGGCGACGATCAAGACGATGATGGTGAGAATGGCCATGGCCACCAACACCTCGATGAGCGAGAAGCCGCGGCGCGCGCGGCGAAACGATTGGCGGAGGGGGAACGATCTCATGGCGCGGGGCTCCTCAATTGGCGTTGGCGTTCTTGTCAAGCAACACCCGCATACCATAGGCGGAGGCGGAGAGGAGCGCGCGCTTGTTCTGCTTGGCGTTCTCGCCCGTGACCAGGATGCCCACCTGGACGACGACCTTGTCCCCCATCATCTCCAAGCCATCCTCCCCGCCCCACGCCTCGTCGGCCGCCGCCCACGCGCGATAGTAGACGCCGGACTCGTCCTCGGTGGAGTCGAGATCCCCGCCGTTGCCGTCCGAGTCGGGCTGCTTGCCGGCGTCCTCCTCCCAGACGAAGGAGGGCTGCGTGTCCATGATGTCGGCGACGATGGCCTTGAGGTCATCGACATCCGTCGCCTCCTCCGCGGCGATTTTGACGGCGCCGAGGAAACGGTCGGCGAAGGCGGCCACGCGCATCTCGTTGTGGGCGGCCAGGCTGTCGCGCAGGCCGAGCGGGAAAAGCCCCAAGAGGGCCAAGGCCCCGCCGGCCAGGACGAAGATGGCCATGTTGACCTCGATCAGCGAAAACCCCGCGCGGACGAGACGGGAAAGACGGCTCTTCATGGCGCTGCTCCTCATTGCTCGTTGGCCTCCACGTCGCCGTCCCCGTTGACGGTGATCGAGAAGGAGGGCGCGTTGGAGGCGAGCTCCAGCGTGGCCCGCACGGTGCCGCCCTGCTCCACGCGCCCGTCGGGCGTGAAGACGAAGGCGACGCGATCCCGGTCGAAGGCGTAAAGGCGCGGGAGGGAATAGGTGCCGGTGACGCGCACGCCGAGGGGGAATGGCTTGGTCTCGCCGCTGCTCTCCTCCAGCTCGGCCACGAAGAACCCCAGGTTCTGGTTGCCGTTGTAGTCCTTTTCCTCCGAGGCGGTCAGGCGCACCGTCTCGCCGTCGTAATACTCATAGTCCAAGTTCTGGATACGGTTGCTGCGGTTGTCGTCGGCATTGTCGTCGGCGGTCTTGGAGTCGTCATAGGCCACGTTCTCCACGCGCATGAACTTGTCCTTGTCCGGGTCGTCGATGTTGATGAGGCGTTCATTGGGGCGCAGGGTGGCGAGCAGGTCGCGCTGGAGCCCGAAGGGCGCGGCCAGTTTGTTGCCCTGCGGCCAGACGCGCCCGACATACTGGAAGAGCGCGTAGCGCCCCTGCTTGCCGGTCTGGGTCTTGCTGCCCACCTCAATCTCGGTGTCGGCGTTCCAGCAGACCACCACATGGGTCTTCCCCACGATGCAGGCCTGCTGCCGCGCCGTGAGCAGGACGTCGCGCAGCTGGTCGCGGCTCTTGGAGAGGGCCTCCTCGCGGGTGGCGCCGAAAAAGGAGGTCGTCGAGAGCGTCAGGAGCAGCGCGGCGATGCCGATGACCACCAACAGCTCGATCAGCGTGAAACCCGCGCGCCCGCCACCCATGCGTTGTCCCATCCTCGCCATCGGTCACACTCCTTTCGCCGCTCAATGCAGGCGGACCACGTTCGGGAAGTCGCTGTCCGAGGGGACCTCGACCTTGTAATGGTCAAGCTCGAAGTCGAAGGTGATCCGGATCGGCGCAAAGGCCCGCGACTGGCTCAGCCTGCGATACTGCGAATCGCTGGTCTTACGCATCGTCACCAGGAACCCGATCATGTCGTTGCCCGAGATGCTGCCGCCGGCGAGCGCGTCGTCCAACAGCTGCACGCTGGTGCCGCGGCAGACGTAAAGCGCGGAGGAATCGGTGAGATAGGCGCGCAGCGTGTCGTCGCGGCGGCCGTTGGCGTTCCTGCCGAAGAGCAGCATGAGCACCTCGGCGTTGCCCTGGTCGATGCTGTTCGAGGCGTTCACCGTGCCATACGTCACCGACGTGGCGGAGCTGCTCACGGACGTGGGCAACGGCCATTCGCCATTCTCGTTCTTGTAGGCCATGATGGCGCTGTGGACGGTTCGGGCGAACGCCTCCCGCTTCGTGTTCTCCGAGCCACGCAGCACCTGCACCACCGCGAGGCTGCCCAGCCCCACCAGCGCCGCCAGGATGACCACCACCACCATCAGCTCCACCAACGTGAAGCCGCCGCGCCCCCGCGCCGTCTTGCAAAAACCGCCGAACATCGCCGTCCCTCCCTGCTTACCAACTCTGCGCATACGTCTCGCCCGCAGACCGGGCCTCGTCGCTCTCCGGCCAGCACCAGACCGCCGCATCCGCCCGGACCGTGCCGCCGCCGACCTCGGAGGGCAGGTTGATGATGCCGTCCTCGTCGTCGTCCAAGACAAACTGATACAGATGCTCCTCCACGGCCGAACCGCGCTGGCCTGCATCGAAGAGCCGCTGCCCGATGGGGTCCAGCAGACCATAGCGCAGCTCGGCGACGTTCTCGCGGTTGCGGCGCAGGCCGTCGGCGGCGTCGCCGGAGTTGGAGCTGTCGATGTAGAGCACGTCGAGCACGCCGGCCTTGCCGAGGATGGTGCACATCTCGGTGTCCATCTCCTGCACGCTCGAACGCCCCACCTCCTCCGGCCAGAAGCCAAGGTCGCGATGATAGGTGGTCCACGCCGCGGCGATCTGCGCGCAGACGTCCGCGGCGTTCTTGCGGCGCGCCTGCTCGATGAAGTGGGCGTAGGCGCCCGCGCAGGCCGCGATGAGCACGCCCAGGATGACGATGACCACCAAAAGCTCGATCAGCGTGAAACCGCGCCGCGCCGCCCCGCGAAACACCCCGCGCATGGTTGTGCCCTCCATCGTTCAGTCCTCGTCGGTGACGGCCGCACCGCCGCTGGTGATGTCGTCGCCCGTGCCGAACGACCCGTCGGGGCCGGCGGAAACGATCTCGCCGGCGCCGCCGGTCACGTGATACTTCAGGCCGTTCCCCCAGGCGTCGCTCTCCGCGCCGGCGGAGTAGGTCTGCGTGCTGCAATACGGGCAGATGGTGACGCCGGCCTTCACCAGATTGTCGGCCTGGAGGCGCTTCCACGCGCGATAGATCTGCTGGAGGTTGGTGTCGGCCACCTCGCTCTCGCGCGCGTCGGTCAGGTCGCCGTGCGAGCGCTTGCCGAACTCCTTCTCCCAGACCTCGTTGTCCTGGCCGCTGGGGTCCGAGAAGCAGTCGTCGTAATGGTCTTCCATGTTCCCGCCGTGCGTCGCGCCGTAGATGGTCTCGGCGCGCGGCACGAAGTGCGAGCACAGCCCGAACGCAACCTTGTCGTTGCTCGGCTTGTTGCCGCACTGCGAGCAGGAGCCGCCGTCCGAGGCCTTGAAGGTGAAGTTCAGCGAGGCATAGCCGTCATCGTCCGCGTTGGAGACAACGGGATAGTTGCCGTAGATGTTCTTGTACTCCTCCAGCAGCGAGGCGATGGCATGCACCTGCGCCGTCGTCTTCGCCGTAGCCGCCCGCGAGCTCGCCGTGCGCACCAGCATGAAGATGCCCGCGGCCAAAATGCCGATGATGACGATCACCGCCAACAGCTCCACCAACGTGAAGCCGCCGCGCGCCTTTGCAATCCGTCCCATGACGCAGCCTCCTTTCGCAATCAGGCCCCGGTCTGCTGACCGATCGTGCCGATGATCGAGATGAGCGGCATGAACATGGCGATGACGATGCCGCCGACCACCACCGCCAGGAAGATGATCATGATCGGCTCGATGATGGAGGTCATGGCCGCCACCGCGTTGTCCACCTCGTCGTCGTAGGTGTTGGCCACGCGGATGAGCATCTCCGGCAGGGCGCCGGTCTCCTCGCCCACCTCCACCATCGAGACCACCATCGGGGGGAACTCGCCGCAGGCGCCCAAGGGCGCGGTCATCCCCTCGCCCTCCTTCACGCTGTCATGGACGGCCTGCAACGCCTTGGCCATCAGCAGGTTGCCCGTCGTGTCCTTCACGATCGAGAGCGCCTGGAGCACCGGCACGCCCGAGCTCAGCAGCGTGCCCAGCGTGCGCGTCAGGCGCGCCACGATCGTCTTCTGCGTCAGCTGCCCGAAGACCGGCGCGCGCAGCGCGATCCGGTCGTTCACCTGCGCGCCCAGCGGCGTCTTGGAGAAGATCTTGAAGAGCACCACCGCACCCACGATGCCCGCCAGCAGGAAGAGCCAATACTGCTGCACCCACTCCGAGAGCCCGATCACGAACGAGGTCAGCGCCGGCATCCCCTCGCCGCCCATCAGGTCGTCGAAGATCTGCTGGAACTTCGGGATCACCGCCAACATCAGGAAGACCACGATGCCCACCGCCGCAATCAGCACCACGATCGGGTAGGTCATCGCCCCCTTCACCTTGTTCTTGATCTTCTCGGCCTTCTCCATGAACTCCGCCAGACGGTTCAGCACCGTCTCCAACACGCCGCCGGCCTCGCCGGCCTTCACCATGTTCACGTAAAGATGGTTGAAGATCTTGGGATAGTTCGCCAGCGATTCCGAGAAGGTGTTGCCCGTCTCCACCGTCTCAATCATCCCCGCGAGCGCCTCCTTCAACACCTCGTTCTGGCACTGCCGGTGCAGCACGCGCAGCCCGCGCAGGAGCGGCAAGCCCGCGTCCACCAACGTCGCCAGCTGACGGGTGAAGACCATCAGATCCTTCGTCTTCACGCCCCCGCGCAGGAACTTGGGCATCTTGATGGAGATGTTCCCGCCGCCCTTGCGCTTGGGTTTGGCCTGCGCCGCGGCGGCGGCCGCCGCCGCGGCCTCCGAGCCCTCGTCCGGCACCACGCCGATGGCCTTGGGCGTCAGGCGCATCGCACGGATTTTCTCAATCGCGGCGCTTTGGGATTCCGCCTCAACCGTGCTGAGCACCTCCTTGCCCTGCGAATCCACCGCTTTGAATCTGAACTTGGCCATCGTTGCAGTCCTCGTGTTTCGGTCGTCGGTGGGCCCTCGCCCACTCCACGTTACTGTCCAATATCATACAAGGAACGGCCCCGCTCCGCAAGCCTTTTTTGCCGCCGCGCGCCAAAATCCCAGCCGCGCGGGCCCACGGGACAGGAAAGCCGGGCGCCGCGGGCCGGCAATGCCAGCCGACGGGGCGCCCGGCCGCCGCCAAGCTCCCACCCCACCCCGCGCCGACCGACCGGCGGGCACGCGGGAGGTGCGGAGACGTCTGCGGGGCGGTCAGCAATGGCCTTGGGCGATCATCGCGTCGGCCACCTTGACGAAACCGGCCACGTTGGCGCCGAAGAGGTAATCCCCCTTCTTGCCGTAGCGCTCGGCCGTGGCGTAGGCGTTGTCGTGGATGGCCGTCATGATGCCCTTGAGGCGGGCGTCGACCTCCTCGGCCGTCCAGGCGAGGCGCGCGGAGTTCTGGCACATCTCCAAACCGCTGGTGGCCACGCCGCCGGCGTTGGAGGCCTTGCCGGGGGCGTAGAGCACGCCGGCCTTCTGGAAGACCTCGACGGCCTCGATGGTGCAGGGCATGTTCGCGCCCTCGGCCACAAGGCGGCAGCCGTTGCCCACGAGCGTCTTGGCCGCCTCGGCGTCAAGCTCGTTCTGGGTGGCGCAGGGGAAGGCGCAGTCGCACGCCACGCCCCACGGCTTCGCGCCGGCGTGGTAGGTGGCGGTGGGGAAACGCTCGGCGTACTCGCTGATGCGGCCGCGGCGCACGTTCTTCAGTTCCATCACATAGGCCAGCTTCTCGGCGTCGATGCCGTCGGGGTCGTGGACGAAGCCGTTGGAGTCGGAGAGGGTGACCACCTTGGCGCCAAGCTGCTGCAGCTTCTGCACGGCGAACTGCGCCACGTTGCCCGAGCCGGAGACCACGCAGGTCTTGCCCGCCAACGTCTCCCCCGCCGTCGCCATCATGCTGTCGGCGAAGTAAATCAAGCCGTAACCGGTGGCCTCGGGACGGATGAGCGAGCCGCCCCAGGAAAGGCCCTTGCCCGTCAGCACGCCGGTGAACTCGTTGGCCAGGCGCTTGTACTGGCCGAAAAGGAACCCGATCTCGCGCGCCCCCGTGCCGATGTCACCCGCCGGCACGTCCGTGTCCGGGCCGATGTGGCGGAAAAGCTCGCTCATGAAGCTCTGGCAGAAGCGCATCACCTCATTGTCGCTCTTGCCCTTGGGGTCGAAGTCGCAGCCGCCCTTGCCGCCGCCCATCGGCAACGTGGTCAGCGAGTTCTTAAAGACCTGCTCGAAGCCCAGGAACTTGAGGATGCCCAGGTTCACGGAAGGGTGCAGGCGCAGACCGCCCTTGTAGGGGCCGATCGCGGAGTTGAACTGCACGCGGAACCCGCGGTTCACGCGGAAATTGCCCTGATCGTCCACCCACGGCACGCGGAACTGAATGACGCGCTCCGGCTCCACGATCCGCTCCAAAATCGCGTGCTTCTCATACTTTGGCTCCGCCGCGATAACCGTCTCCAACGAGCCGAACACCTCGGTCACCGCCTGGAGGAACTCCTTCTCGTGGGCATTCTTGGCGATGGTCTCTTCGAGCACCCGCGCAACATAGTGGTTCATGTCATCCCTTTCGGTTGTCTGTTTTACGCAAACCGGGACGAAAGTTTACCACAATCCCCCGCAAAAAGAAAAGCCCCGCCGACGCCGCGCGTGATAGGCACGTTGTAAGATTAGGCCGTGGATTTTCCAAGAGGAAGCGAAAGGCCCCAGGGCCCCCTAGGGGGCCGGCCGCGAACCGGGACGGAAAAGGAAGGGAAAGTGTCAGCCCTTCCGAAAAGGCGCATAATGGCGCAAGTAAAACCAACCATCCGAAAGGTGCTGTACATGAGAAATGATACCACAGGGGAAACGCGAGGCAAACACCACACGGTGGTGAATCTCAGGCGAATGTTTGAGGCATACGAAAGGAGTCTGTGCCGAAAGAACCCTAGGCCGCTCAGCTGGATTGTACGGGGATTAGGCGTCCCGGACAGTTCGTTCCGCGACTTCATCGCCCGCACCCAGACCTGTCTGCCTTCGCGCTTCGGAAACAAACGACTTCAACACTTCTCGCTTGATATGCGGAAAGACGCCTCGTGGCTGCCGGAAAAGGGCAAACGCAAGCGCGTCAACCCCTCCGAGCGGAAAGGACGCGTCGCCAAACGCTGCCCCCCGGCTACTCCATCCTGGATATGCCCGAAACCCTTCTCTGCCGCCAACAAACCTTCGGTGTCTGGAATCGGCAAAGGCACCGACTTCTCGACCGTCAGCGCCCGCACAATCGCCCGCGTCGAAGCCCTCATCAACGCCATCTCCAGCACCACTTCCCTGAAAGGACTCTCCGCCAATGAAGCTTTTTCAGCTATCGCCTAAAACTTCACGGTTTTGCTTGCAATCGACCGCTTCGGTTACAACGCACTGGGCCATAGACGCCCTCGGTACATTCTCGCCTCCGCTCATCGGGCTAATTTGTCTCGGCAAAACAAGCCTCCACCTGTCGGCGCAACGCGTCAGTACGACGGCTACGGACACGCACTTCATCGACGATAAAGGTGATGAGGTCTTCGACCGTGGTGCCGCTGGGATGGTGAGTTCGATAAAGGCGTGTCAAGTAGAGCAATCCATCCTCATCATCGGGGGCATCGTCTGGGACAAGGACGCCGGTTGGGATTCCCTCGGACATTGCATGACCCAAGAGGCGTACTCCGAGGGGAAGAATGGCGGCTACGCTCTCGGCCAACTCCGAGGTCCAAGCCAATTCACCGCACAAGGACGGAAGCATGGCAAGTTGGCTCTTGGTGATTTGGGAGAAAGCAAAGAAAGGCGCCTTCCCCAAGAAGGCACGATAGGCCTCGGTCACTTCCCGCGTCAAAGCATCGTCCCACCTAACGGTTTCACAAAACGCCTTTGGTGTCATCCATTGATCAGGCCCCAGACGTAGGCAGACCTTCCAAAGCCTCCCAATGGAGAGGCCTTTCTGCCAGCCACATCGGGCACGTCCGACCGCGTTGATTTCTGCAAGGGTGAAGGGTTGGGACAGATTATCCGCCAAATCCAAGAGCGATGGTTTCTGTGCGCCAAATATTTCCCCGTGCCAATTGCGACCGTGAGGGTCCAGCATCTTGACCAAACGTTTGAGGAGCGAAGGGCTGCCCAAACAAGCGGCAAGCCAACCCCTTAGCGCGTCAAAACGAAGTTCGCCGGGATCATTGCAAAGAAGCACGCGGAGCGACACGGAACAGGCCTCGCGCTCCTGAGGCGGAAGAATTAACGCATTGTCATCCTCAACGGAGGCAACGACGTCTGCCTGTTCGCAGAGCATCGGCCACCGGCGCGAAAACCACCCCGCGTCAAGACTCGGGAACCGAGCGGACAATTCCTCCAGCGGCATCGTTGCACCGTTGCCCATAACAGCCTCGGCCACTAGGTACGCCATTTCCTTCTCCGCCTGACGCACCTTCGCGCCGTGACGAATGCAGAACCCATCATGTACTTCAACCGCCTTGGTCACATACAGCGACAGACACTTCCGCACAAAAACAACGGCCGCCGCAGACCGTTCCTCGCGCAGAAGTGGACAGAAGGAAAGCCTTTCGGACAATTTGGCCAAAGTGACGAGGGGCGAGTCACGCAACCACTCAACGCATTGGGACACGAGTGCTCGCTGGGTGTCCTCGGGACAGACACATGAAAGCGGAACCCAACGCCCATCCTCGCGCTCGAAAAGTCTAGACCGAAGTACGACCATGACGGATGGGGTCAACGAACGTTTCACTACGCCTTCTAGGAATGTGACGGCCGTACGCTGACTCAATTCAATGCCGGCCGGGCAAAAGGTGGCGATTGCGACTTCAAATGCCTTTGCGGTGGTCTCGTCTTCAGAGGAGACGGCGGGCGCAATCTCATCGCACACGTACCATCGTGTGCCATCCGCTTTCCTATAGGCCTTGAAGTGAAAAAATCGGCTCAGGCGATCCGCCAAATGAACCAATGATCCGCCAAACCAATCGCACCAGATTTCCTCCATGCGCGTTGCAGAAATGGGGAGCTCGTGCTCTAAGCGAGACCGAAGATGTTCCCAGACAGACTCCCTCCCGTTCGTGTTATTGGCACGCGTAGTCAGCCCTTCCCGTAAGGAAACACAAGGGTAATTCTTCGCGCAAAGGCCAAAAGCGGGATCGTCGCGTAACATTGCGAAGAAGTGTTGCACCGTACAATTTTTCGGCAAACGATTGCGGCAATACTGAAAGACCTGGTAGACAAAGCCACAAGCCACCCCACCACGAACAAACTGGGCGCGTAGGAAGGCCTCTGCGTCGGCCACAATCTCAGGTGCCAGTCGACTGGCCAACGCATATCGAAGATTTCCAACCATTTGGATGTCCTTTTGGGCCTCTAATCTAGCGACCGCACTCCGCACGTCGTCACGACTGACCTTCAATTCCGGTGCCCTGACGATAATCGCCTCGAAGAGCTCATCTAGGTTCAACGGCCCAGCCTTAAGCGACTCCAAAATCAATTCTTGACGGTATGTGCTCGACTTCTTTCCTTTGGCAATTTGTTCGCCAAGGGCCTTTACTGCCGCTCGGAAGGAGACGCGCGTCTCTTTCTCCGACACCAATGCCGTCCACGCCTCCTCACATTCTTCTACCACAGTTTCATGGTCTCCGCCCAAAAGTGTGACCAAGAAACGGATGTCTGGCCACTCCTGCGTCTTCTCTTGCTGTAAATACCACCGCGTGAGCGCGTTTGCCCTAACCGGAACCGTGTGCCACATCCGACACACCGTCTCAAGTCGCAACCATGCCTCTCCAAAAGCCGTTCGCAAATTCCACCACGCATATATCCGACCATTAGCCACACCCCACCCCACTGTCAATGTCGGCATCGCAAGGCGCAACAGACGAAGCAAAGGCAGAACCTCTCCAGCCTCCTTAAGCCACCGATAACCGTTCCCTCGCAAAAAATCCGCCAATGTTTCCAAGGCTGTCACCCCCTCTTGGGGACGGTCTAGGCACGCCCGCACACGATTCGCCAGCTTCGACAGAGGCTCCTCCCATGCCTGCAAAACATACGACAGCTCTTTCCGCAACACAATCTCTTGCTGCCGAACTCGTTCGCGAGAGACACCAAGCCGGGTGCCGACCTCCTCTAGCGTCTTCCTGTACAACAACCCAGGCTCAAATCCCAACCGCCACCGCGCCGTTAACTCAGCACCATGCGACATCCTCCCCTTACACACGAACGCCATCAGATGACCAAAAAGCGCCTCCCACGAGACTTCTTCCTCCCAATCCGGAAGACCGGTCGTCTTAAACATATCCGCCCCCGCCGTTCCCGTGCAAAGCAACCTCTGCAGTGCGGAAAACTCCGAGATTGTAGTCCGACCGCAGTTCCGACATTGCCACGCCTCCGCCTCCGTAAGCGCCAAGAAGGCCTGCGCCGATGTGATGCCACTCTTCTGCAAAACATTCCGCGCACGCACACTCAAACACACCCGCACCAAAGCCTGAAACGCCTCATCAGACGGCATCGCCGTCGGCAACGGCCCCATACCCATGGGCGTCGCCGACGGCTCGACTTTTGGCATGGGCTCCGACTCAGACCACTCTCCGGAACGAAGCGCCTGTTGCAACGCGGCAAACTCCTCTATCGTCTTTCGCCCACAGTTGCGAAACCATCGCGCCTCCGCCTCCGTAAGCGCCAAAAAGACCTGCGCCGATGTGATGCCACTCTTCTGCAAAACATTCCGCGCACGCACACTCAAACGCACCCGTACCAAAGCCTGAAACGCCTCATCAGACGGCATCGCCGTCGGCAACGGCCCCATACCCATGGGCGTCGCCGACGGCTCGACTTCTGGCATGGGCTCCGGCTCAGACCACTCTCCGGAACGAAGCGCCTGTTGCAGAGCGGCAAACTCTTCTATCGTCTTTCGTCCACAGTTGCGCAACCGCCGCGCCTCCGCCTCCGTAAGCGCCAAGAAGGCCTGCGCCGATGTGATGCCACTCTTCTGCAAAACATTCCGCGCACGCACACTCAAACGTACCCGCACCAAAGCCTGAAACGCCTCGTCGGACGGAAATAATTCCATGTTCATATGGCAAAATAGAATACAAGAAGAGTAAAATCAAATCACCACAATGTAATTGTGCAATCACAAAAAAAACCTATTGGAAGGCAAGGTTCGCCTCACCACCCTTTCGGATAATGCCACTCCCCTAAAGACGTCAATGCAGTATCCCCTAATTTGGCCATCGTAGACAGGAGGTGCGCCTCCCACCCCGCTCAGGGGGCGGCGGCGCCTTCCTCCTCCCAATGGCCGGGAACCCATGTCCGTTCCGTCTCGTTGCCCTCCGGGTCGCGGGTGACGCGCCAATAGCCCTCCACCCAGACCTTGGCCTGCTTGACCGCGCCGGGGGCGTAGGCCGGGAGGATGCCGGGCGTGCGCTTCGGCGGGGAGGGTTGGGCGGCCTGCGCGCCGCTTTCGGAGGCTTGCCCCGGCTGCACCACGATGGTCTGCTGGGTTGGCGGGGTGACCACGATGGTTCGCTCCTCCCGCACGACGGGCGGCGGCACAAGCGGCAGCGACAGCCCGAAGGCGCCATGCCGCCCCACCCGCGTCCCGACGGAGAAGACGCTGCCCCATGGGCTGATCCCCAGCCCCCAACCCCACGTGGGCGGCCGGTGGTGCCACCGCGCGGGCGGCGGGCGCGGCGGACGGAAGCCCGGCCTTCCCGGCGGCGGCCCGGGCGGGCCTCCCCATGCCGAGGCCACCCCGCCCAGTGCCACCAGCGCCGCAAAAAACAATCGCTTCATAGCCACACTCCTTTCGTTCACGCCAACAGCATAGCACGCCAAGCCGCGCCAAGGCAACCAATCCGCCCTGGGACAAAAAAGCGCCAAGCGGCTGCTTGGCGCGGATGGGACGGAGGGGCGGGGCTCACTCCTGCGTCTGCGGGGCGGCGGCGGCGACTTGGTCGGCGGTGGGCGCCGGGGTCGTCTCGGCGACGGTCTGCGCCGCCTCGGCCCCAGCGTCGGCGTCGGCGTCGGTGCGGGGCTCGTCGGCCCAGCCTCCGCCAAGGGCGCGGTAAAGGGTGATGGCGTTGGTGAAGAGGGTGGCGCGGTGGGTGACGAGATTCTCCTGCGCGGACAGCAGGGAGGATTGGCGGGTGAGGACGTCGTCGATGGAGATGGTGCCGATCTCGTAACGCTGGTTGGCGATCTCGAGCGCGCTGGCGTTGTTGCGCTCGGCGGCGCGCAGGTCGGCGGTGCGCTCGGCCTCGCGCTGACAGGCGACCCAGGCGGTCTCGGCCTCCCGGTAGGCGTCGAGGACGGTGTCGCGGTAATCGGCGAGGACGGCCTCAAGGGTGGCCTTGGCGGATTCGACCTGCTTGCGCCACGTGCCGAAGCCGAAGATGTTCCAGCTGACGGCGGGGCCGAAGCTGACCGTCTGGGCGTAGTCCGGCCACGGGGTGAGGTCGGGGGAGGAGATGCCGAGGGTGCCGTTGAGGGTGAAGCGCGGGTAGAGCTCGGCCTCGGCGACGCCGATGGCGGCGGTCTGGGCGTGGACGTCCTCCTCGGCCATGCGGATGTCGGCGCGGCGGCGGAGGAGGTCGTTGGGCATCAGCTTGGGCGAGAGGTCGGGGAGCGCCATGTTGTCCATGGTCTCCATGAGGCGGGCCTGGGTGGCATAGGGGACGTTGCCGGTGAGCCAGTCGAGGTCGAGCTGGGAGGCCGTGAGGCTCTGTTGGAGGGAGGGGATGGAGGCGCGCGTGGCGGCCATCTGCGCCTCGGCCGCGACCAGGTCGTAACGGGCGACCTCGCCGACCTCGAAGCGCGCGCGGATGGTGGCGGCGTTGCGTTCCTGGAGGGCCAGATTGGCCTCGGCGATGTCGACCTGCGCGGCGTAACGGCGGACGTTGACGTAGGCGGAGGCGATCTCGGCGGCGAGGGAGACGCGGACGTCCTGAAGGTTGTAGGCGAGCCGGGCCTCCTGCGCGGCGGAGCGCTCGACGGAGCGGCGGACGCCGCCGAAGACGTCAAGCTCCCAGCTGGCCGTGGTGGAGGCGCCGATCTCGTCCTCCCAGTCGCGGCGATCCGCGCCCCACCCGCGGCCCCAGACGTAGGAGCCGCTGGCGGTGAACTGCGGATAGAAGCCGGCCTCGGTGCCCTCGCGGGTGGCGCGTTGGGCGCGGAGGCGGGCGATGGCGGCCTCGACGGTCGGCGCGGACTCAAGCCCCTGCTCGATGAGCTCGGTGAGGACGGGGTCGTGGAAGTCGCGCCACCAGCGCGCGAGGGATTCCGGCTCGGCGCCCTCGCCGGCAAAGAGCTCGGCCGTGGTCTCGGGGGCGGCGGGCGGCTCGTAGTCGGGCCCCACGGCGGAGCAGCCGGCCAGCAGCAGGAGGACAAGGAGGGGGGCGGCTTTCATCGGCTTCACCCCCGCGTGACGGATTCGATGACGACGGGCGTGTTCGGGACGTCCTGGAAGTAACCATAAGTCCCGGTCGGTGTCTGCTCGATAGCGTCCACGGTGTCGAAGCCGGCGGTGACGCGGCCGAAGACGGCGTAGCCGTAGGCGGAGGGATTGGGCGCGCGGAAGTCGAGGAAGTCGTTGTCCACGGTGTTGATGAAGAATTGGGCGGTGGCGGAGTGGATCTCCGGGGTGCGGGCCATGGCCAGGGCGTACTTGACGTTCTTGAGGCCGTTGTGGGCTTCGTTGCGGATGGGTTCGTGGGTCTCGCGCTGGATCATCTCGGGCGTGAAGCCGCCGCCCTGAATCATGAAGCCGGGGATGACGCGATGGAAGATGAGGCCGTCGTAGAACCCCTCGTCGACGTAGCGCAGGAAGTTGGCGACGGTGACGGGCGCGGCCGATTCGTCGAGCGCCAGCGTGATGTCGCCCTTGTTGGTCTTCATGATGACTGTGGTCATGGCAAGGTCTCCTCTGGTTGTCGCCTTTAGTATCGCAAAACGGAGCGGGCGCGGGCCCGAATCCCGAGGCCTCGCCCGTCCCTGCATACCGGAGGACGCAAACGCCCTCAGGGCGCGGCCTGCCCCCCGCCGTTCGCCTCCGCCAACGCCTGCCACTGGGCACGGAGGTCGGCGAGATCGGCCTCCGCGGCGCCCTGCCCCGCGATTTGGTCAAGGCGGCGCAGCTGCAGCTGCGCGCGGGCAAGAAGCTGCTTCCGGGCGTTTGGGGTCTTGGCGGGCGCGGCGCGGAGCTTGGCGAGCGCCTGACGCGATTGAAGCAACGCCCGCGCGGCGGGGTCCTTGGCCAGGGCGGAGAGCTCGGCCTTGAGGGGCGCGGCCTTGGTGGGGAAGGTGCGGAGGTAATCCTGCCCAAGCGCGAGCGCCTTGGAGGGGAGCGTGGGGATCGCCTCGCGGATGGCGGTCTCGGTCTCGGAGGCCCAGGCCTCGCAGCGCGCCAGGATGGCCTCGGCCTCGGCGCCGGCCTCGCCGCCGCGGCGGGCGCGGGCGCGCAGCTGCTGGAGGGCGCCCTCGGCGTTCCGGCCGACGATCAGGCGGCGGGGCATGTCCTTGGCAAAGCGCACCTCCATCCCGTCGAGCAACGACCCGGGGATGGCCTTTGGGACGGCCTTGGCGGCCTCCTCGATGGCCTGGGTGAAGCCCTTGAGGTCGCCGTAGGGATTGCCGCTCCAGACGACCTCGCCCCGGTGGTCGACCACGTAACCGAAGGGAATCGCGTTCGAGGAGGGCGCGCCGGCGACGCGGAAACCCTGGTAGACGGGATAGTCGCAGCCGGCCTTCTCAAGCATCGCGCGGGCGGTCGCGTCGTCACGCCGCTGGACGTGGGAGCCGACGAAGACCACGCGCCCGTCGCCGGCCAACTCCTTGGCCAGTTTGGCCATGTGGGGGAGGCTGGCGCGGCAGGGCGGACAGAAGATGCCCCATTCGTCCACGGCCACGACCTTGCCGTCAAGGTCTTTCTCGCGCAGCGCGGGGCCGGCGATATGGTTCCCCGCCTCCAGCCCGGAGACGTCAAGAGCCAACAGGGGCGCGGCGCAGAGCGCGGCGAAAACGGCGAACAGGCGCATGGTCAATCCTCCTCGACGAAGAAACGGACGGAACTCTTCTTGAACTCCTGCGTGGAAAAGAAGACCTTGCCGGGGTGGCCGACGAGGCCCGACAGGCGGCGGAAGGTCTCAAACCCCTCGTCCCACGCGGTCTTGTGGATCATGGCATAAAGGTTGAAGGGGAAGGCGGCGGTGAACGGGCGGGCATAGCAGTGCGTCACGTCCGGGTCGGCGGCGAGGCGGCGCCCCACCCGATCGGCCTGCGCCTCGGGCACGCGCCAGCAGCACATCCCGTTGGCGGCGAAACCGCTGGCGCGGTGGCGGAGCAGAAGGGCGAACCGGCGGAGCGTGCCGTCGGCCTGCCACGCGCAAAGCTGCGGCAGATCCTCGGCGCGGAAAGGCCGGGCAAGGTCGGGCACATCGTCCTGATAGCGGCGGACGAGCGCACGCAACGGCTCCGCCGGGGGCGGCGCGGGGCGGGCCTCGGCGGTCGCGGCATATTCCGTGCGCTCGTCCCGGCCGCGGGTGCGCGGGTCGAACACGACGTCGATCTTGTAGCGCGTGAGGGCGGGGAAGGGGATGGGCGAGAGATCGCCCAGGCGCGCGGCCTCGGCCTCGAAACGGTCGGCGCGCGCCGACAGCGTGTACCAAATGGACGGGCACCCCGCGTAATCCGCGGCCGTCACGCCGCCAAGCGCCACCCCCTCGGGCCAGCCGCGCCGGTAGGCGTGCGTCACGCCGGGCAGCGCGACGATTCGGCGGACGGCGTCGGCCTCCCGCCCCGGCGGCATCGGCGGCAAGGCGAAAAGGCAGCTCCGATAGCCCAGCCGACGCGCGTCGAAGACGCCGCCGACGCGCCGCACCAGCCCCTGCGCGCGCAGCCGGCCGACGAAGTCGGCAAGCGCGCCCGCCGTCGTGCCCAGCCGCCCGGCAAGGTCATTGAGGGGGTGCTCCGTGAGCGGCCACGGGCGTTGGAGGGCATAGAGCCAATCGGCTTCATTCGGGGAAAGATTCATGGGGCGGGCGCTCCAAGTGTCGGTGCGGTCAATGTCGCGAGCAGCGGATCCCCGAAGGGCCCCACCTCGGCGGGCAGGGGGGCAAGGCCCAGATCCAGAAGCGCGGCGAGGGTTCTGCGCAGGTCGGCCTCGGCCGCGGGGACGTCCTGGTTGGGATCCTCGTAGACGGAAATCGCCGCCTGACCCTCGTCAGGCAGCGCAAAGTAGGCGAGCTCCACGGGCGTGTCGGGGGCAAGCCCCAGCGCCTCGCGGGCGAGAAGACGGTAAATGGGCAGCTGAAAGCTGTGCCACACGGGCGCCGCGTCCCCGCGCCGGGCGGTCCAATGGGCATGGGTGGCGCCAAAGCCCGCCTTGCCGGTCTTGTAGTCCAACACGCGCCAAGCGCCGGTCCGCGCATTGCGATCCACGCGGTCCAGGACGCCGCAGAGCGTCACCGCGCGGCCATCCACCGCGAAACGCGTCTGCGCGCGCAATTCGACGTGCACGGTCTCCCACCCCTCCCCGCGGAGGGCCGCCTCCAGCCGCGCGGCGGCACGGATGCGACGTTCGGCGGAACGGCGCGCGGCCAACACCGTCACGGGGAGGTCGCCGCCGAACCGACGCGCGAAACAGGCCCGGAGACGCGCCAGCAAAACCTCGGCAAGCGCCTCTTGGCCGACGGTCCTCGGCACCTCGGGAAGGACGCGGAGCGCGTCATGGACGAGCGTCCCCAGAAGCGACGCGGAGACGCCGTCAGGCAAATCGTCGGTCGTGCCCAAGCGCAGGACGTGCGTGAGCCAATACAGAAGCGGCGATTGCAGGAAGGCGGCGATGGCCGAGGGCGAGAGCCGCTCGGGCGGCGGCGGCGCCCCCCAGCGCACAGGGTTTTCCGCGAAGGCCAGCGCCGTGCCCGGCGCGGGGACAGGCGCGGCGGGCGGCGCGTCAAGGAAAAGGGCCTTGGCGCGGCGGGCCTGCTCCTCCGGCGCGCAGCGGAAAAGGAGCCGCGAAGGTTTCAGCCAGTCGCCCCTGGCATTGGTCCTGGCGCAAAGCAGGCAAACGTCGGAGGGCTTCCGCCACGCGCAGACGGCGGAGAGGATGTACGCGTCGCGCGCGGCACGCGTGGCGTCGGAACGCAAACCCAGCGCGCGGCGGAACGTGTTGGGCAGGAAGGCGTCCTCAAACGTGGTGTCGGGGAAGAGCCCCTCGTTGAGCCCCGCGAGCACCAGAAGCGGCGCGTCGGCCCAGAGCAGCTCAAGGCGGCCCTCATAGGAGCAATCGGCCTCCCCGCGGACGGGGCGGAGCGCCACATCCGCCAAACGCGCGGCCAGGAGATCCGCCTCCGGGGCCTTGCCGACCCGAAGCCCGTCCAGCTCGTTGAGCAGGTCGCGCAACGCCTCAAACGCGGCGAAACGCAGGGGGGCACGCGTGGGATCCACCCTGGCGTCCCCGTAGAGATCGGTCAGGAACGCGCGCGCGCCGGCCACGGGATCCGCGCAGAAGCCCTCCGCCCACGCCTCGCAGCGCGCCAGGAAATCGCGAAGCGGGGCGGCCTGTTCGTCCCGCTGCCGGGAAGGGCCCCGCGTGGCGGGCTGGCAATTCTCGACCCAATCGTCGTAGGCCGAACGCAGCGTGCGGTAATCCGCGCCCACCACGGCGGCCGCCTCCGGCAACGCCAACAGCGGCAGGACGGCCTCGGGCCGGTCGTCGCGCGCCAAGCCGGCCAAGGCCAGCAACGCCAAGGCGGGCGGCTGCCGCCCCAAGGCGATGGGCTCCGGCTCGAAGACCGAGACGCCGTGCTCGGCGAGCATGGCGGTGAGCGGCGGCAGCGCCTCGCGGTCAAGGACGCCCAGGCACAGGTCGGCGGGGTCGACCTCCCCGTGCGCGTCAAGGAAATCCGCCACGGCGCGCGCCACGCCCGCGGGGTTCTCCGCCTGCCGAATCGCCTCCCCCGGCAAATCGATGGCGGCGCGCCCCCAAAACTCGGGGTCGGGCAGGCCGAAGGCGTCGAAGCGCTCGGCCTCCTCCGGCTCGGCCTGGACCAGGATGTCGCAGGCGGGGGCGGCGGCGAAGAGGCGTGTCAGCGCGGGCATGAGGTCGGGCACGCAGGCGACGACGAGCCGCCACGACTCGGCGGCCTCCTGCGGCTGTGGGCAGGGATCGCGGAGGACGGCCAGCTGACGGTCGGCCGGATCCTCCAGCCCGGCGGCGGCGAGGGATTCGCGGCAACGGGCCTCCAGCGCGTCAAGGGCCGCCCAGCGGCTGCGCTCACGTGCGCCGAGCTCCGCGGTCTTGGGATGCGCGGCCACGGCGGCGAAGTCGAGAAGCCGCTCGGCGAGTGCGTCGCGCAGACGCATGAGGCGGCGGGCGACGGCATACCGCGCGGAGGCCCGCGCCAGCCACTCGCGCTTGCCCGGGAAGAGGCAGGCGAGCACCGCGCCGTCGGGGTCATGCTCATGCAGCCACGCAAAGACCCCCGACCAGACGCGGAGCATCTCGGCCGGCGTGGCGAGCGGCCTTTCCTCAGGCTTGGCGAAGAGGGAGACCAACGCGGAGGGCGTGAGGAAGCGCACCCCCTGAAAGGCGCCGTAGGCGTCGGTCAGCGCGTCGCGCAGACGGCGGAGCGCCAGGGAGGTGGGCACGCAGAAGACCACGCCCGCCGGAAGCGCCCCCGGCCACCGTTCGCGGCACCACCGCACGATGCGCGCGGGCGCGGCGGCGGAGCGGCCAATGAAGTGGAGGGAGGGCGGGGGCATGGCGGTCAGTGGGCGGCGGCGAGCGCGGCGCCGACGAGCGGGGCGTCGTCGATGCGCAGGAGCTCGAAGTCAAGCCCGCGCGGGGCCAAGAGCCTCCCCAACGTCTTGCGCACGATGTCCACGAACGGCACGGAGGCGGTCTTCCAGAAGGTGGAGCCGTCGGCATTGACGCGGACGACGCCCGAGCGCCGCCCCTGCGCACGGGCGGCGGCGAGCGCGGCGGCGGCGATGTTGATGGCCGAGAAGATGGCCGCGCGCTCGTAGAGCGGCAGCAGCAGGCCGCGGAGGATGCGCGCCTCGTCGGCGGAGCAATAGATGAGGTCAGGGCGGCGGCCCGAGCAGAAGTCGTCCAGCTCGATGTTGGTGAAGGTGCGCGAAAGGAGATTGGCGCGGAGCCCGGCAGAGAAGAGCCCCTCCTCGGCGGCGCCGTGGAGGATGAGCGTGCCCAGCGCCCCCAGGTTCACGCCGGAGATGCACCGCTCCCAGACGCCGCGGCCGTTGCCGCTGGCCGATTCGTAGCGGACGTCGAAGAGGGAGCGCGGGAAATGCAGGAAGTTGCCGGATTCGCAGTTGATGGGCACGAAAGACCCCGGCGGGAGCCCGGGGCATTTGGGCACGGCGGCCGCGCGCTCGGCGTAGGCGGTGTTCGAGCCCGTCCCGAGGATGAAGCCCACGCACCCGGCGCGCTCGGCGCTGCCCTCATGGGCGATGGCCGCGAGCAACGCGGCCACGGTGTCGTTGAGCACGCGCACCCGGCACCCCGGGATGCCGCGCGCGGCCAAGGCGTCGGCAAGCCCTTGGCGCACGTCGGAGCCGATGATGGACTGCGCCTGGATGCCTTTGGTCCAAAAGAGCAACCGCCCCTCCAAATCCACGGGATAGGAGAAGCAGTAACCCAACGTCTCGCCGGGGCGGATGTTCGGCGCCAGCACGTCGCACAGCACCCGATAGAAGGTCTCCCGGTCCACGGGGCCGCGCGAGCCCGGCATGAAGCCGCGCAGCTGGTTGAGCACGCGCGGCCGCCCCTGGGCGTCGAAGCGGACGCGCGCCGAGCGGATGTTCGTGCCGCCGACGTCGAAGGCGGGGAACTCCACGTCGCGCGGCACCTCGCCGGTGAGCGTGAAGCCCGCGGGCAGCATCGGCAGGCCCTCGGGCGCGCCGCGCAGGCCGGCCTCCATGTCCTTCATGAAACTGCGGAGGATGGCCTCCGCGTCGATGGTCGCGGGGTCAAACCCGTTGTCCTGCAAGAATCCCATTGAGCACCTCCTCCGGCACCAGGCAGCCGGTCTGCACCTCGCCGATGGCCTTGGGCAAGGCGAAGCGCACTTGGCCGCCGGCCTTCTTCTTGTCATGCGAAAGGTAATCCCGCAGCGCCGCCGGATCCATCCCCTCGGGGATTTCCGTCGGCAGACCGAGCGCCTCCAGCCCGGCCTTGAGCGTCCGCGCCAGCCCCGGCTGGGCCAGGCCGACGCGCTCGGCGATGCGGGCCGCGGCCACCGTGCCGATGGCGACGGCCTCGCCATGGGCCACCGTGAAGCCGCTGGCGGCCTCCACCGCGTGGCCGACGGTGTGGCCCAGGTTCAGCGCCGCCCGCCGACCCGTCCGCTCGAACGGGTCTTCCTGGATGGCCCGCACCTTCACCCCCACCGAGCGGATGACCAGGCGCGTGAGGAAGTCGATGTCCCCGCGCCTGTCCGCGAACTCGCCCAACATCCCCATCAGGCCGGGATCGTCGATGACGGCGTGCTTGAAGGTCTCGGCCAGCCCGCACCGCAGCTCGCGCTCGGGCAGCGTGGCCAACGTCTCGGTGTCGGCCAGGACGGCGCAGGGCGGATGGAAGGCGCCGATCAGGTTCTTGCCCGCCGGCAGGTCGGCCCCCGTCTTGCCCCCCACCCCGGCGTCGACCATCGCCAGCAGGGTCGTCGGCAGGTTCAGCCAGCGGATGCCGCGCAGCCACGCGGAGGCCGCGAAGCCCGTCAGGTCGCCCACCACGCCCCCGCCCAGCGCCAAGACCACGTCCCCGCGCTCCAGCCCCGCCCCCAGCATGGCCCCCCACAGCCGCTCCACGGTGGCGAGCGTCTTGTGCGCCTCGCCGGCCGGGATCGCGTGGCAGGGGATCTCCCGCCCCAAGGCGGCGAAGACCCTGTCCCTGAAAAGCGGGAGCGTGTTGGAATCCCCCACCAGCAGCAGATGGCGCGGCGCGGGCTCCAACCGCGCCAAGGCCCGCGGCAACTCCGCGAAGGCCCCCGCCGCCACCTCAACCAGATAGGGCGCGGCCATCCCCGCCACGCGGTAACGCCCAAAGGCCGCCAGCACCCGCGGCCACACCTCCTGCGGCGGCGGGTCGCCCAGCAGCGTCACGCTCAGCGGGAACGAGGCGTAATGGGCGCGCCGCTCCTCCAGCGTCCTGCGCAGCGCCTCCGCGTCCTTCGAGAAGGGGCGGCTTCCCGCCTTGCGCTCCACCCGCCGCGCCAAGACCTCCGCGGGCGTCTGGATGCAGACCACCGGCCCGCAGGCCTCGGCCGCCGCGCGGTTCTCCGGCCGCAGCAGGGTGCCGCCGCCGAGCGCCACCACCGCGTCGGGCCGGCGCGCGCACAGGTCGGCCAACGTCGCGCTCTCCGCGTCGCGGAAGGCCGTCGGCCCGGCCTTGGCCACGTAGTCGGGGATGGACATCCCCACGCGCCGCTCCACCTCCGCGTCCAGGTCGATGGCCGCCTTGCCCAAGGCCACCGCCAGGTTCTGCGCGCAGGTCGATTTCCCCGTCGCCGGGGGACCGTAAAGGAAAAGGGTGGGCGCCGCGAGGGGAATCATAGGCCAAGCTCCGTCTGCGTGGGGTTCTGCGCGGCCAACATCGCCTCCGCGTGGCGGAGGGCCGCGTCGCCCCCGCCCAACATCCGCGCCACCTCGCCCACGCGGGCCTCCGGCGCCAGCCGTTCGACGCGCGTGACCGTGCGCCCGGCCTCCACCGCCTTGCTCACCCGGAAATGGGTCTGCCCCCAGACCGCCGCCTGCGGCTGGTGGGTGATGCACAGCACCTGCGTGCCCCCCTCCGCCAAGCGGCGGAGCTTCTCGCCCACCTTCCGGCCCGTCTCCCCGCCCACGTTCGCGTCGATCTCGTCGAAGACCAAGGTCGGCGTCGCGTCGTGCCGCGCCAAAATCACCTTCACCGCCAACATCACCCGCGCGATCTCGCCCGACGACGCGATCGCCGCCAAGGGCCTCGCCGCCTCGCCCGGGTTCGGCTCGAAGCGGAAGATTGCCCGATCCATCCCCGACGGCCCCGGCTCCGCCGCCTCCAGCGCGATCGGGAACGACGCCTGCGCGAACCCCAAATCCCGCAGCTCCGCCGTGATCGCCGCCGACAGCCTCGGCGCGGCCTCCGCCCGGCGCGCCCGCAGCGCCTCGCCCGCCCGGCGCAGCGCGGCCTCCGCCTCCGCCGCCTGCCGCCGCAGCCCCTCGATGTCCCCCTCCCTGTCGTTCAACGTCCGCAAACGCTCCCCCACCGCCCGCCAATGGGCCAGCACGTCCTCCAAGGTCGGGCCATACTTCCGCCTCAAGCGCTGGATCTGCCCCAGGCGCGCCTCCAGCCGCTCCATCTCCTCCGGGTCCGCCTCCACCTGCGACAGCCGCACCGCGATCGTCCGCGACAGCTCCTGCAGCTGCACCTGCGCCGACGTCAGCTCCTCCCCCCACCCCGCCGCCTCCGGCAACAGCCCCTCCAACGCGCGCAAGGCCCGGTGCAGCTCCATCAGCCGCTCCGCGACCGCCCCCTCCCCGTCCGTCAGCCCCTCCGTCAGCGCGCTGCCCAACGTCAGGATCTCCCCCGCGTTCGCCGCCGCCCGATGACGCTCCGTCAGCGGCTCCCCATCCTCCTCCGTCGGGTTCACCTGGCGGATCTCCTCCAGCTCGTAGGCCAGGCGCTCCAACTCCGCCGCCCGCGCGCCCGGATCCCCCTCCGCCTCGCGCAGCCGCGCCCGAAGGGCCTGGAGCGCCTCCCAGCGCGCCGCGTAATCCGCCGCCTCCCGCCCCGCCCCCGCGTAGGCCGTCAGCAAGCGCAGCTGGAAACCCTCGTCCAACAGTGACAGATTGTCGTTCGGCCCGTGGATGTCCGTCAGGAAAGGCGCCAAGCGCCTCAGCAGCGCCGCCGTCGCCGGCGCGTCGTTCACGCGGATGCGCCCCGAGCCGTTCGCCGCGACGACGCGCCGCAGGATGAGCGTCCCCTCCTCGCACGCCGGGAGCCCCGCCTCGCGCAGCGCCGCGTCCACCGCCCGCGGGTCGGCCAGCTCGTAGACCGCGCACACCGCCGCCTCGTCCGCCCCCGTCCGGATGGCCGCCCGATCCGCCCGCTCCCCCAAAATCAGATGGAGCGCCCCCATCAGCACGGACTTGCCCGCGCCCGTCTCGCCCGTGATGACGTTGAGGCCGGGGCCGAACAGCGCCTCCGCAGCCTCGACCACCGCCAGATTCCGAACTTCCAGCCGCACCAACATAATGGGCTTAGCATAGCAAATCCGCGCCCACGCCGCACCCGCCCCACGAAACCGCATTCCGCAGTCGGCACCCCCGCGATTCGTCCGCGAAAAGGACTCCGCGCCCACCGCGCGTGTTATCCTTGGGGCATGAAAAGGTTCCTTCCGCTCCTGATTCTCGCCGCCGCCCTTCCCTGGACGCTCCAGGGCTACATGCCCGCCTTCTCGCGGGGCGGCTATTTCCCCGCCGAGGGCTCGCCCCGCGCCGTCAGCAGCCTCAACGTGGGCTGGGACTTCGCGCGCGGCGACGGCTTCAAGGCGCGCGTGAACCTCCCGCACACCCTCAACGTCGTCGGCTTCGAGGCCAGCGGCGGCACCAATTACCAGGGGCCCGCCGTCTATGAGAAGCGCTTCGACTTCGCGCCCAAGGGCAAACGCCAGTTCCTTCACTTCGAGGCCATCATGGGCAAGAGCGCAATCTTCCTCAACGGTGAGAAGGTCGGCGAGCGCTTCGGCGGCTACCACCCCATCCACATCGAGGTGACGGGGAGGCTCAAGGCGGCGGGCAACGTCCTGCGCGTGGAGTGCGACAACGCCGACGACCCCGATTACCCGCCCGGCAAACCGCAGGCGCAGCTCGACTTCGCCTACTTCGGCGGCATCTACCGCGACGTCTGGCTCATCGAGACCGGCCCCGTCGCCGTCTCCGCCCCCGGCCCGCAGGAGGGCGTCTACCTCGCCACCAAGCGCCTGGCCGAGGGCAAATGGCAGGTGACCGCCCGCGTCGTCCTCGACGGCCAGGGCGCCGTCCGCCGCGTCTACGAGGGGCGCGAGGTGCCCGAGACCTTCGAGGTGGAGAAGCCCGCCGAGTGGACGCCCGACACGCCCGCCCTCCACTTCCTGCGCGTCGAGGCCCTCGCCCCCGACGGCTCCGTCTCCGACGCCGTCAACGTCCGCTTCGGCTTCCGCGACGCCCGCATCACCGCCAAGGAGGGCCTCGTCCTCAACGGCAAGCCCTGGCGCAAGGTCATCGGCGCCAACCGCCACCAAGACTTCGCCTTCGTCGGCAACGCCATGAGCAACCTGCTGCACTACCGCGACGCGGTGAAGCTCCGCGAGGCCGGCCTCACCCTCGTGCGCAACGCCCACTACCTGCAGGACCCCGCCTTCATGGACGCCTGCGACGAGGTGGGGCTCTTCGTCATCGCCAACACCCCCGGCTGGCAGTTCTGGAACGGCAAGCCCATCTTCGGCCAGCGCGTCCTCGACGACATCCGTGCCCTCGTCCGCCGCGACCGCTCCCGCCCCTGCCTCCTCCTCTGGGAGCCCATCCTCAACGAGACCTGGTACCCCGAGCAGGCCGCCAAGCAATGGGTCGAGGCCGTCAAGGCGCTCACCCCCAACGGCCCCAGCCTCTGCGCCTGCGACAGCCACGCCCGCGGCCAAGAGGCCTACGACGTCGTCTTCGGGCATCCCATCGGCTCCATCTCCGGCCCGAACGCCGTCGAGGCCAACGGCCGCCCCGCCTTCACCCGCGAATGGGGCGACTGCGTGAGCGACTGGAGCAGCAACAACTCCCCCTCCCGCATTGACCGTGCCTGGGGCGAGAGCGCGCAGCTCGTCCAGGCCTTCCACTATCTCGACGCCGCCGCCCCAAACACCACGCTCGCCATGCTCCTCGCCCAGCCCCCCAACCACTTCGGCGGCGCGCTCTGGCACAGCTTCGACCATTCCCGCGGCTGCCACCCCGACACCTTCTACGGCGGCATCATGACCTCCGCCCGCATCCCCAAGACCGCCTACTGGATGTTCAAGGCCATGCTCGCCAAACCCGGGCCCCAAATCCCCAACGTCGACCTCTCGCCCTTCGTCCACGTCGCCCACGAGCTCTCCCCCATCTCCCCGCGCGAGATCACCCTCTTCTCCAACGTCCCCCTCGCCGACCTCGCCCTCAACGGCCAACCCCTCAAGGAGGTCGCCCCCTTCCGCTACACCACGCAGGACGGCAAAGGCTTCTCCTTCTATCAGCCCACCTCGCCCGGCACCTACCGCCAAGCCTCCATCACCGGCGAATACGGCGGCAAACCCTTCCGAAAAACCACCGCGCACCTGCGCACCGCCATCAAACTCCAGCTCGACACCCTGCGCACCGACCTCGTGGCCGACGGCTCCGAGCTCGTCGTCGCCGTCGCCACCTTCGCCGACCGCAACGGCACCCCCAAACACCTCTCCTCCGACCGGATCCGCTTCACCGTCGAGGGCCCCGCCGAGATCGTCGACACCGAGGACCGCGCCCTCAACCCCCAGCAGACCCGCTACGGCGAGGCCGTCGTCCTCCTCCGCCTCGGCGCCACCCCCGGCAAGGTCACCCTCCGCGCCGAGGTCGACCGCCCCGGCGTCCGCCTTCCCAAGCCCGCCGCCCTCACCTTCGAGACCAAACCCTCCCCCATCCCGCTCATCCGGTGAGTCCCGGCGCCTTGGCCGCCCAAACAAAAAGCGCCCCCGGCCTGACGGTCGGGGGCGCTTTCCGAAAAGAGGCGCTCACGGCTCGAGGCGCCCGTCGCGCAATGTCAGTGTGCGGGAGCAACGGGCGGCGGTGGCGGGGCTGTGGGTGACCATGACGAGGACGGCCTGGCGTTCGCGGGCGAGCGTGAAGAGGAGGTCGAGCACCTGCGCGCCGGTGGCCTCGTCGAGGTTGCCGGTGGGTTCGTCGGCCAGGAGCAGGGGCGGTTCGTTCATGAGGGCGCGGGCGATGGCGGCGCGCTGCTGCTCGCCCCCGGAGAGTTCCAAGGGGGTGTGGCGGAGGCGGTCGGCGAGCCCCACGCGGTCGAGGAGGGCCTCGGCGCGGGCGCGCATGGCGGCGCGGGAGAGGCGGCCGAGCGCCATGGCCGGGAGCATGACGTTCTCGGTGATGTCCATCTCGGGCAGCAGGTGGTAGGCTTGGAAGACGAAGCCGATGGCGGCGGCGCGGAGCTTGGTGCGCCGCCGGCCGGAGATGGCGTAGAGGGGCTGGCCGCCCACGAAGACCTCGCCGGCCTGAGGCCGGTCCAGGCCGCCGAGCACATGGAGCAGGGTGGATTTGCCGGCGCCGCTGCGGCCCACGATGGCGAGCGTTTCGCCGGGGGCGGCGGAGAGGGCGGCGCCTTTGAGGATCTCGAGGCGCTTGCCGTGGAGGGCGTAGGCCTTGTGGAGGTTTTCGGCGATGAGGGCGGGTTCCATGGGGTTCACTCCTTGCGCAGGGCGTCGATCGGGTTCATGGCGGCGGCGCGCCAGGCGGGCAGGAGGGAGGCGAGGGCGCAGAAGAGCACGACCAGGGCGGCGACTTGGGCGATCTCGGCGGGGACGACGCGCCACGGGAGGGCGTCGAGGCCGTAGACGGCCTTGGGGAAGACCTCCAGGCCGAAGCCGGCCAGCAGATCCACCAGGTTCTGAAGGTTGTGGAGCACGAGGAAGGCCAGGCCGACGCCCAGCGCCGTGCCCAGGAGGCACTGCACCCAGCCGTAGAGCACGAAGGTGAGGGTGAGCTGCCACGTGGAGAAGCCGAGCGATTTGAGCAGGCCGATCTCGTCGGTCTTCTGCACGGTGATGACGATGATGGTGTTAACCACGCAGAAGATGGCCACGACGCTGATGAAGATGAGCAGGAGCGTCATCATGTTCTTCTCGGTGGCGACGGCGTTGAAGATGAGGCGGTCGAGCTGCTGCCATGTGCTCACGCGGCAGCGGCCCGGCCCGTAGAGGTCGTCGACGACGCGGCGGACCTCCCCCACCAGCCCGCCGCCGGGGCGGAGGGCGTGCGGCTCGGCGACGCGCAGGCTGACGCTGTTGGCGCCGGAGTCCAGGCCCGCCAGGTCGCGCGCCACCGGGAGGGAGACGAAGACGTAGCCGCTGTCGTAATCCGCCTGGCCGGTGGAGTAGACGCCCTTGACGGTGAGGCGCTCGGGGAAATAGATCTCGTCTTTGTCGATGAGGTTCATGGGCGAGTAGACAAGCAGCTCGTCGCCCACCCCGACGCCGAGCATCCGCGACATGTCCACCCCGATCACCACGCTGTCGCCCGAGAGGTCAAAGGCGCCGTTCCACATCTCGATGGGCAGCATCCGCTGGATGCGCGCGGCGTCCACCCCCAGCAGGATCGGCGCGAGGATGCGCCGGTTGCACTCCACCAGCACGCGCGTCTCGATGCTGGGCGAGGCGGCCTCCACCCCGGGGAGGGCCTCCGTCTGTCGGCAAAGCGTCTCCACGTCGCCGAGCGTGCCCCGATAGGCGGGCTGCACCACGATGTGCGGCTTGAAGGCCAGGATTTTGCTCTGCCAGGTGTCGCCGAAGCCGGTGAAGACGGCCCGCACGATGATCACGATGGCCACGCCGATGGTCACGCCCAGCACGGAGAGCAGCGTGATCACCGAGGCCACCCCGCGTTTGGGGCGAAGATATTTGAGAGCCAAAAAGAGAGGGAACATGGGCGTCTCCTGTCATGGGGCCCCATCCGCCGGACCGGGCGTCAGGCGAGCGGGATGGGGGTCTGTTCGATGGCGCTTCGGAGCAGGGCGATGCCGCGCGCCTTGCAGAACGCGCGGATGTCGGCGAGCCGCCCCGGGGGGATAGAGGGGGTGGTGACGATGATCTGGGTGGGGCGGAGGCGCGCGAACAACCGCGGGTCGCGCTCCAAATCCTCCAAGGGGCCGAGGATGGGGAGGTCGCGGAAGACGCGGCCGCGAAGGCCGGGATTGTCGTCGAGGACGCCGATGAGGGCGACATGGTTGCGGGTGACGTTCACCTCGTAGAGGGTGACGTAGGCGCGAAGGCTGACGCCGGCGCCGTAGAAGAGGATGCGCGGGATGGAGGCGTCGGTGAGGGAACGGCGGCAGAGACGCGCGTTCTCGGAGGCGGCCAGCCATTGCAGGAAGGCGGTCTTGGCCAGGCGCAGCAGCAGGAGGGGCGTCGGGAGAAGCGCGGCCCAGAGGACGTGCAGCCGCACCATCCGCCGCGCGAGCTCGGGCGCCCAGTAGGCCAACGCCAGGTGGGAGACCAAGGAGCCGGCCGCCACGGCGGCCACCACGAGGAAGGAATCCTTGCGGGTGCTGCGCCCCCAAATGCGGGTGTAGGCCCGCACCGCCACCAAAGCCAGGGCGACAGGGACGGTATAGGCAAGGAAGAAGCTGACGAAAAGATCCGCCCCAAAGTGCGGGAGGACGTCCCAAAAGAGCCACAGCAGCGCCGCGTAGAGCGCGGCCATGGACACAAGGTCGCCCAAGACATAGAGGATGACGGTGATAGAGCGATGGCCGCAGCGGGCGCCGGGGCGGGCAAGCAGGCGCCCGGCGTCCCAAAGCTCCACGTTGGTCATGGCGCGGACGATGACAAAGGCGAAGGCGCCAAAGCCGATGATGAAGACCGTGGCCTTGGCCTCGCGCAGCGTCAGCGCCACGAAGCCGATGAGCATCAGGGCCACGGCAAGGCCATAGAGGAACCAAACGGCGCGGCGCTGGTTGCCACGGGCCAAGGCAAGCATGCGATGGTGCATATGCTCGCGGTCGGCGGTCATGACGGCGCCGGCGCCTCCGGCTTCCCCATCGGCGGGGGACGTGTCGAGCCGGCGGAGGACGTAGCGCAGGGTTCGGCGGAGGATGGCCAGGCACGTGTCGATGAGCGGGACGCCCAGACACAGGACGGGGACGCCGACCGAGATGAGGAACGCGTCGCCCCTGCGGGAGACCAGGGCAAGGGTGGCAAGCGTGAGGCCCACGAACAGGCTACCCGAATCCCCGAGAAAAACGGAAGCGGGATTGTAGTTGTAGCGAAGGAAGCCGAGCAGCGCGCCCACAAAGGCGACGGAGACAAGGGGAAGCATCCCCGGCGCGACGATGAGGAACGTCCCGGCCATGCCGACCGTGGCGAGGATGGCAAGGCCGGAGGAAAGCCCGTCCAGGCCGTCGATCAGGTTGAAGGCGTTGACCACGCCGATGTACCAGCACAGCGTGAGCGGAACGTACACCCACGGCTCCGCCCCCCACGCGCCCCAGGCGACAGGCAACGTCAGCCGCGCGCCCCCCCAGCACAGGATGGACGCGGCCGCGATCTGCGCCCCCAATTTGAGAAGCGGCGGCACGCCGAACCGATCGTCCACGGCCCCGACGGCCACCAACAGCGCGGACGCGGCGGCGAACCACGGCAGGATGGGCGCGAACGCCGAACGCTCAAAAAGCCCCGGCCACAGCCACCACGCCAATCCCAGCGCCCCGAAAAAGGCGGCCACCACGGCCAACCCCCCGCCGCGCGGGACGGGCACGCGGTTGACGCGGCGCGGGTCGGGCTTGTCCACCGCGCCGATGCGCCGCATAAAGCCGCGCGCGACAGGGGTCAGCGCAAGGGAAAGCAGAAGGGCCGCGACACCAACGGCCACACATTGCCAGAGCTGCTCAATCATAATCGCTCCAGGATTTCGACGGTTTCGTCCATGATCTCAGGCGAGAGCCCGCGCCCGGAGGGGAGACACAACCCTTGGGCGAAAAGCCTCTCGCCCACGCCGTTCAGCACGGCGGGGCATCCGCGGAAGACCGGCTGCAGATGCATGGGCTTCCACAGCGGCCGGGATTCGATGCCGCGCGCGGCCAACGCCGCCACGGCGCGAAGGGGATCCCGCCCGGACAGCGTGACCACGGTGAGCCATCGGTTCGGGATCCCATAAGAAGCGGTGGGCATGGGCACGGCCCAGCCCGGCAGGCGCGCGAGCCATCCTTCCCAGACGGCCGCCTTGTCGCGCAACGCGTCGTCCAGATGGCGCAGCTGCGCCAAGGCGACGGCGGCGGGGATGTTGCCCAGGCGGCCATGCGTGCCCAGGCGCCGGTGCTCGTACCACGGCACCGGTTCGCGGGCCTGACCGGCGAGTTTGCGGCAAAGCGCCAGCAATCCCAGGTCGTCGGAGCAAAGCAACCCGCCACCCCCGGCGGTGATGATTTTGTTGCCGTTGAGGGAGTGGACGACGGCCCAGGCGCCCTTCCCGGCGGCGCGCCCGCGATAGGTGGCGCCGACGGATTCGGCGGCGTCCACGATGAACGGGACGCCCCGCGCGGCACAGAGGGCGGCGAGCGCGTCGAGGTCGCAGCTCTGACCGTACAGATCCGTGGCGATGAGCGCCCGGGCGCGGGGGTGCGCGTCAAGGGCGCGCGCGGCCAACGCCGGGTCAATGCACCACGTGTCGGGGGCGGCGTCCACGAAGACCGGCCGCGCGCCACGTTCCGCGAAGGGGCCGACCGAGGCGATGAACGTCAGGTCGCTGACGATCACCTCGTCGCCGGGGCGAATGTCCAGCGCACGGGCGAGCAACCCCAGCGCCATCGTCCCGGAGACGATGGCAAGCGCGCCGGAGAAGCCGAAGCGGGCGGCGGCCTCGCGTTCCAACGCGTCGACCATCGGCCCGCAAGGCGCGATGTAGTTGGAGTCGAAGGCTTGGGCGACGAGCGCGCGCTCGTCGCCGCCGTTGAGGAATGGGGGCGAGAGGAAGACCCTCATGCGGCCCCGTCCCCCTCCTGCTGGGGCTTTCGGAAGGAATAGAAGAGGATGCCGAGCCATTCCTTGACGAAATAGGCGGCCTTCCCGGCGGCCTCCGGGTTCGGAAGCTTCATCCAAAGCGGCACCTTGGCGCTCTTTTCGGCGGCCATCGTACACTCATAGTCGCACCCCACGGGCACGAACTCAATCCCGGCGGACTGGAAAAGCATCATGGCCCTTGGCAAATGCCAGGCGGACGTGACGACCAACGCCTTCTTGCAGCCGCGCCGGCGAAGGATACCGAGCGTCTTGGAGGCGTTCTCGGCGGTGTCGCGGGCCTCGTCCTCGCAGACGATGGAGCTCGCCGGCACGCCAAGCGTCTCCAACAGCGGCTTCTCCGCCTCGACCGCGCCCCCGCCGGTCGGGATGACGATGGGCGCCTTCCCGGCCCGGAAAAGCCGCACGGCCATGATGGCACGGTCGGCGGCGCCGTAAAGCTCGGGATAAGGGACGCCCTCGGTGACGGCCCCCACCCCGCCGCCAAGCAGCACGATCGCGTCGGCGTTCGGGATGGCCTCAAGCGGCGTGGGCGGGAACTTCCGTTCCAATGCATGCCCCAGCCCCGTCGCGACGGCGGGCAGCCCCATGACGAAGAGCACGGCTGCCAGCAGCCACGCGCACAGCGCCGGCTTGGCCTGCCGCCACGCCAAAAGCCAAACCCCGAGCGCCGCCAACGCCACCATCACGAGCGTGTACGGCATGCACAGCCACAGCAACCACTTGAAGACGACAAACATCAGGCATTCCTTTCCTGTATCCGGTGCAGCAGCACGGCCAGGCTGACGGCCAGATCCTCGCGCTGCACCAACACCTCATCCGGCACATCCAAGCGCGCGGGGGTGAAGTTCCAGATGGCGCGCACCCCTCCCGCCACCATCTGCTCGGCCACGCGCTGGGCGCGCTCCGCCGGCACCGTGAGGATGCCCAGCGGGGCCCCCAGCCGAAGCACCGTCTCGACCAGCGTGGCGACGGGGAAGACGGGCGTGCCCGCGAGGACAAGGTTGCACCGCTCGGGCGCCGCGTCGAACGCCGCCACGATCCGCAGCCCCTGGCGTCGGAAGCCGGGATAGCCCAACAGCGCCGACCCCAGCCGCCCGACCCCCGCCAAAACCGCCATCACCTCGCGGTCCGCCCCCGTCAGACGCTCCAGCTCGGCGATGAGCTCGGCGATGGGGAACCCGACGCGCGGCGTGCCGCGCACCCCGGTGCGCGCCAGATCCTTGCGCACCACCACAGGCTCGATACCCAGCGCGCCCGCCAAGGCCGCGCCGGAGGCATACGCGCGCCCCTCCCGCGCCAGCTCCCGTAGCACGCGCAGATAGAGCGGCAGCCGCTGCAACGCCTGTGTGCCGAAGGCCACCTTCACCGCTCCGCGGCCACGTCGTCGGTGAGCGGCACGTCGGCGTCCGCCCCCGACTCCTCCGAAGGCTCCTCCACCTCCTCCGGCTCGGGCAGGGGGCCGTGGATGTCATAACCGATGAGGCGGCAATCCAGCGGGCCGTTCTTGAAGGGGAGGATGGCCGACGTGCGCAGGCCGATCTTCAGCGAAAGCGGCTTGGAGGAGGTGATGACCCACGCCTGCCACCCCTCCGGCACACTATGGCGGAGCCACTGGCCGATCCCCTCGTAAAGGGGGGCGAGGCTCGCCTCGTCCTCCAACCGCTCGCCGTAGGGCGGGTTCATGAAGAGGACGCCGGGCGTCTTCGGGAGCGGCGTGTCGGTGTAGTCGTCCACGAAGAAGCGGACGTTCTGCCCGACGCCGGCGGCGTTGGCGTTGCGGTCGGCGATGTCCACCGCCGCCTCCTCCCAATCCACACCCACGATCAAGGGCAGGGACGGGTCGTCGAAAGGCCGCTCGGCGGCCTTGGCCTGCGCCACGATCTCGCGCCAGATCTCCTTGGGCGTGGCGCCGAAGCGCTTGCGGACGCTCTCCCCGGCCTTCTCGCCCGGGATGATGGCGTTCCATCCCTTCAGGTGCATGAAGGCGAAGTCGCCGCGCAGCGTGCCCGGCTGGATGTTACGGGCCATGAGCGCGGCCTCGATGGCCGGCGTCCCCGACCCGCTGAACGGCGCCACGAAGGGCGCGCGGCGGTCCCAGCCCGTGGCCATCACGCAGGCCGCGGCCAACGCCTCCTGCATCGGCGCCACCCAGCCCTCCCGGCGATACCCGCGGCGCGAAAGCGAGTCGCCCGAAGTGTCGAGGTAAATCTTGGCGTGGGTCTTCTCCCAATGGAGGAAGACCGCCGCGCCGGGCACCCCCGCGGTCAGCCGACTGCCGAAGGTGCGCTCCAGCCGCCGCCGCAAGGTCTGGAAGTCGATGCGGCGCAACGGCAGCTCGCCCGACATCAGGTCGTAGCCATCCACCTCCACGAGCACCTCGGCGCGCTCCCTCTCCTCGGGCAGACCGGCCAGCCAATCCTCCAGCGCGGCGCGCACCAGGCGCAGGGCGGAGCGCAGGGGGGCGCGGCGCTCGAGCAGGACGCGGCCGTCGGCCTCCACGCGCACCGGCACGTTGTCGCCCACGTTCGGGCGGCGGCCGCACTTGTCGCGCATCCGATCCACGATGGCGTCCTTCAGGCGCAGCGTCGGCATCCGCGTGTCGGTCACCGACTCCACGTCCTTCGTCGCGTTGTTCACGAAGAAGGACTGGTCCACGTCCAGCACCTGCTCCCATGGCGCGTAATAGGCCAAACGGTAAAGGTCGTCGAGCGTGCGGCAGCGGACGTCCTGCACGAAGGGCCACAGCACGCGCTGGGCCGTGCGCAGGCAAAGGTTCAGGCGCAGGATGTCGCGGCAGGCGTTCTTCGCGCGGATGCCCACCATCGTCTCGTTGTCGCCAAGAATCTCGTAGCCCAGCGCCTCCAGCTCCTGACGCAGGTACGGCACCACGCCCTTGGCGCAGGTGACGGCCAGCGTCGTCTTGTCCTGCCAGACGTTACGCATGCATCGCCTCCGCCAGCGCGCGGCCAAACGCCGAGCACGACACCTCGCGCGCGCCCTCCATCAACCGGGCGAAGTCGTAGGTGACGACTTTCGCGGCGATCACCTCGTCCATCGCCGCCAAGATCTTGTCCGCCGCCTCCGTCCAGCCCATGTAGCGCAGCATCATCTCGCCCGACAGGATGAGCGAGCCGGGGTTCACCTTGTCCAGCCCCGCGTACTTCGGCGCCGTGCCGTGCGTCGCCTCGAAGACCGCCGCGCCGGTCTGATAGTTGATGTTCGCCCCCGGCGCGATGCCGATGCCGCCCACGCACGCCGCCAGCGCGTCCGAGACGTAGTCGCCGTTCAGGTTCGGCGTCGCGATCACGTCATACTCCGCCGGCCGCGTCAGGATCTGCTGCAGGAAGGCGTCGCAGATGCAATCCTTCACCACGATCTCCCGCCCCGTGCGCGGGTTCGCGAAGCGGCGCCAAGGCCCCTCCCCGATCATCTCCGCGCCGAACTCCCGCTCCGCCAGCGCATAACCCCAATCGCGGAAGGCCCCCTCCGTGAACTTCTGGATGTTGCCCTTGTGAACCAACGTCACGGACTTGCGGTCGTTCGCGATGGCATAGTCGATGGCCGCCCGAATGAGCCGCTCGCTCCCCTCGCGCGAGATGGGCTTGATGCCGATCGAGCTCGTCTCCGGGAAGCGGATCTTGCGCACCCCCATCTCCCGCGTCAGGAACGCGATGACCTTCTCCACCTCCGGCGTCCCCGCCATCCACTCGATGCCCGCGTAAATATCCTCCGTGTTCTCGCGGAAGATCACCATGTCCGTCAGCTCCGGGTGCAACACCGGCGAGGGCACCCCGCGGAACCACCGCACCGGCCGCAGGCAGACATACAAATCCAGCGCCTGGCGCATCGCCACGTTGATCGAGCGGATCCCCCCGCCCACCGGCGTCGTCAGCGGCCCCTTGATCGAGACCAGGCAATCCCGGCACGCCTCCAGCGTCTCATCCGGCAGCCACGTGTTCGGCCCGTAGACCGCGTTCGCCTTCTCGCCCGCGTAGACCTCCATCCAAGCGATCCTCCGGCTGTCGCCATAGGCCGCCTTCACCGCCGCGTTCCACACGGTCATCGCCGCCGCCGTGATGTCCGGCCCCGTCCCGTCCCCCTCCACGAACGGGATGATCGGGCAGTCCGGCACCGCCAGCCGCCCATCCTCGCCCATACGGATCTTCTCGCCGAACGCCGGCGCCGCAATCTTCTCGTAAGCCATCTTCGCGCTCCCTGGAATGCAAACAACAAAAGGTAGGCGGGCATTATACCACAACACCCCCACCCCGCGCGCGCCGGCCCCGGCGCGGAGAGGCGGGGCACGGCGCGGCCTCCGGGAGGGCGCAATAGTGTCCGGGGAAATTATGCGAAGACGAGTGGAAGGGTAAGTTGGATGGGGGGGATGAGTGGCGGAATG
>CALXSF010000009.1 GCA_944391055.1 uncultured Kiritimatiellota bacterium
ATCGACTGCATTTCCGGGGAAGCCCATGAGGCGGACGCCATCTCGCATGTCGGCTTGGGCTTTTTTCGCTTGGAGAAAGACGGCATGGACAACTGGCTGACACTATGAGCAATGAGGTTTGAGATGAGCACGACAAAGCGTCTCAATCGGTGTCGCGCTGCATCATACCGTGTTTATGTTCTGCAGGAGGAATGAAGTATGGAATGGGAACGCTTGAAAACGATTGTGGAGGCGTTGTACAAACGCCCTAAGCAGTTGTCGGATCCGAGTTCGGATTTCTCCCAGGAGGAATTGGACGCGCTGATCGCCACGCCGGACGAGGCGATGGCGTGCCATGACTTCATGTGTATCTTTCAGACCTCTTGCCCTGCGGGGTGTTATGCGGAGTGCGCCTATTTCATCCCGCTTGCGGTGAAGTACATCGAGACGAACCGCTCCGATGCGCTGAGTGTGTTGGATTGTCTGTTGGGTTGGATGGACGAGAATCGCGAACAATTGAAGAGAGACAAACTGTGGATGGCGGCCGCGTCTTGTTTCAGTCAAATCATCGGAAGGGAAATGCTTCGCTTTGAGCTTGAGGATGTGGCGTTCAATTCCTATTCTTTGACGTACCCAGCCTCTGGCCTCAACTGGTTCGACACCCTCCGTCGAACGGATGGCGTAAAGCCGAGTATCTTAGGGCTGATTGTCTTGGGGAAGCTCTTCCGCGAACACTTCTCGCACATCGATTCGTATCCCGTGGCGGCCTGGTTGGTCTATCTGGGGACGCATACGATGACGTCCCCCTATCATGTTTATCTCGCCGCTCGTTTGGCAGACTCGGACACAAGGGCGGCCGCCTGTCGCCTCATCCGCGCCAAATGCCGGGAGGATGCGGTGTGCGCGCGTTTTTGGACGCCCCTTTTGGATGAATTGGCCACGCGTTATCCTTCCCATGCGGCTCCCCCTCGCCACGCTCCCGCTCATCTTGTGCGCCAAAAACCGAAATCTCAGCCTTGCCTGCGCCAATCGGAGGACTAAGCCATGGAATGGGAACGCTTGAAAACGATTGTGGAGGCGTTGTACAAACGCCCTAAGCAGTTGTCTGATCCGAGTTCGGATTTCTCCCAGGAGGAATTGGACGCGCTGATCGCCACGCCGGACGAGGCGATGGTGTGCTACGACTTCATGTGTATCTTTCAGACCTTTTGCCCTGCGGGGTGTTATGAGGAGTGTGCCTATTTCATCCCGCTTGCGGTGAAGTACATCGAGACGAACTGCTCCGATGCGCTGAGTGTGTTGGATTGTCTGTTGGGCTGGATGGACGAGAATCGCGAACAATTGAAGAGAGACAACCTGTGGATGGCGGCCGCGTCTTGCCTCTGCCAAATCATCGGGAGGGAAATGCTTCGCTTTGAGCTTGAGGCTGTGGCGTCCGATTCACATTTTTGGGCGTATCCCAACTCTGGAAGGGAGTGGTTCGACACGCTCCGCCGGTCGGAGGGCGCAAGGCCGAGCGCCTTGGGGCTGATTGTCTTGGGGATGATCTTCCGCGAACACTTCTCGCACATCAATTCGTACCCCGTGGCGGCCTGGCTGGTCTATCTGGGGACGCATACGCTGACCTTCCCCTATCATGTCTATCTCGCCGCACGCTTGGCGGATACGGCCACAAGGGAGGCCGCCTGTCGTCTCATCCGCGCCAAATGCCGGGAGGATGCGGTGTGCGCGCGCTTTTGGACGCCCCTTTTGGATGAATTGGCCACGCGTTATGCACCTCATGGGCGCCCCCAGGCCGCCGGCGATCAAAACCGCGAAGGCTTTTAGGCGCGGGCAGGAACGCTTCACTGGCGGCGACATCGCTTAGGATGGGGCGGCGTGGCGGCTGGGCGGGCGCGGCCCCTTGCCTTCGTGTCGCGGCGTGCCCCGCGGGCGCCCGTCTTGTGGGCATGGGCAGGTCCGTGAGGATTGTGTTATACTAAGGCACCATGAAAGAAGCCACTGCGGTTTATCCCGGGACGTTCGATCCGATGACGAAGGGGCACTTCGACTTGATCAGTCGGAGCGCGGGCCTCTTTGACCGCCTGATCGTGGCGGTGGCGGGCGTCTCGCCGAAGCCCACGCGCCTCTTCGGCATCGCGGAGCGCCTGGAGATGGTGCGCGAGTCGATCGCGGAGGAGGGGCTGGGGAACGTGGAGGTGATGCCGCTGGATTGCCTCTTGGTGGAGTTCTGCCGGCGGCACGGGGTGCGCGCGGTGGTGCGGGGGTTGCGGGCGTACAGCGACTTTGAGTACGAGTTCCAGATGGCGCTGACGAACCGCCGTCTGGCGCCGGAGGTGGAGACCCTCTTCTTGATGCCCAACGAGGAGCACAGTTACATCACGGCCTCCACGGTGCGCGAGGTGGCGCGCTATGGCGGGGAGACGGCCTATTTCGTGCCGCCGTGCGTGGAGCGCCACCTGCGCGCGTTCCTGGCGGCGCACCCGGAGCAGCGTATCCAAGGAGGGGCGGTTGGAAACACCGGCGCGTTTGACCGTTGACCTGACCGCGCTCCGGGAGGGCGAGCCGGCGCGCCTGCGCGGCGCGCTGGACGCGGCGGCGTTGGGCGTCGACGACCTGGAGTGGGTGCGCCCGGCGGGGCCGCTGGCCTACGACGCGGAGGCGACGCTGCTGCCGGGGGACGTCCTGGAGGTGCGGGGGCGCCTGAGCCTGCCGTGCGCGTGCGTCTGCGGGCGCTGCGGGCGCGATTTCCGGACGGAATACGCCGAGGAAGGCTGGCGCGAGGACTTTGACGTGGCGGGGCAGACGAGCCTCGACTTGACGGAATCGGCGAGAGAAGGTATTATTCTCGCCCTTCCTTCGTATCCGGTTTGCGACGAGGGTTGCAAGGGCGTTTGCCCGCGATGCGGCCGCAACCTCAACGAAGGGCCGTGCGGCTGCGCGACCGCGGGGGAGGATTCCCCGTGGGGCGCGCTGGACGGCCTGACGGCGCAGACCGCGGAAACCGCTGAAGAAAGAAAGTGAGTGAATCATGGCAGTTCCTAAACGCAAGAAGTCCAAAATGCGCGTGCGTCAGCGCCGCGGCCAAATCAAGGCGGCCATCCCCGGCACCGTGACCTGCGCCTGCGGGGCGACCCGTCTGGCCCACCGCGCCTGCCCGGCCTGCGGGCAATACAACGGCCGCCAGGTGATCGAAGTCGCCGCGGAGTGACCGCCGCGCGGCGTCGGCGACGGGACCATGGGCAAACGAATCTGCAAAGGGGGCTGACGGCATGCGGATAGCGCTCGATGCGATGGGCGGCGACAACGCGCCCTACGAGATTGTCTGGGGCGGCGCGGAGGCCGCCGCGCAGACGGCGGATTCGATCATTCTGGTGGGCGACGAGGCGGCGATCCGCAAGGCTTTCCGCCATCGTCACCCCAAGATCCGGCCGACGCCCGACGTGGAGGCGCTCCTGCGCGAGGGGCGACTCTCCATCGTCCACACGGACGAATCCGTGGCGATGGAGGACGCGCCCGCCGCGGCCGTGCGCCGCAAGAAAAACTGCTCCATCAACGTCTGCATGCGCCTGGTGAAGGAAGGCAAGGCCGACGCCGCGGTCTCCGCCGGGAACTCCGGCGCGATGGCGGCCTCGGCGCTCTTCATCCTGGGGCGCGTCAAGGGCGTCGCGCGCCCGGCCATCGCCACCGTGCTGCCCACCGCCGAGCCCGACCGGCCGCTTCTGCTGCTGGACGCCGGCGCGAACACCGACTGCCACCACGAGTGGCTGCGCGAGTTCGCCGTGATGGGTGACATCTACAGCCGCCTGGTGCTGGGGCGCGAGAAGCCCGTGGTGGGCCTGATGAGCATCGGCACCGAGGACAGCAAGGGCAACGAGCTGACCAAGCACGCCTTCCCGCTCCTGCGCGACTACACGCCGGGCATCGCCTTCAAGGGCAACGTGGAGGGGCACGACGTCTTCGAGGGCAAGACGGACGTGATCGTCTGCGACGGCTTCGTGGGGAACGTGATCCTGAAGACCTCGGAAAGCGCGGCCCACGCGATGGGCGGCTGGCTGAAGCGGGTCATCATGGGCAACCTCTTCTTCAAGCTGGCGGCGCTCCCGCTCCTGCCGGCGTTGCGCACGCTCAAGCACCAGATGGATCCGGAGATCTACGGCGGCGCGCCGCTCCTGGGCGTCTCCGGCGCGGTGATCATCACCCACGGCTCCTCCACCCACAAGGCCATCGCCTATGCCTGCGCGGCAGGGTCGCGCGCGGCGGAGCACAACGTCTCGCGCGAGATCGAGGCCTGCGTCGCCGCGCTCCCGGAAGTGCCTCTGGACGAGGAGCTTGCGCAGCAGGCGGAGGCGCCCGTCCCGCGGTTGGTTGCGCCGGAACCGGAAAAACGCTAAACTAAGACGCCAAGAAAGGACGGAAAGTCGATGTTGAATTGCTTTTTCGCAGGGCAAGGCGCCCAGTTCCCCGGGATGGGCAAGGATTTGGCCGAGCGCGACCCGGAAATCATGGCGCTCTTCGACCGCGCGGACGCGGTACTGGGCTTCGGCCTCAAGCAACTGTGCTTCGAGGGGCCCCAGGAGGCGCTGACCCGCTCGGACATCTGCCAGCCTGCTATCTTCACCGTCTCGATGGCGTGCTGGGAAGCCTTCAGGAAGCGTTGCCCCAACGCCGCCCCGACCGCGTTCGCGGGGCTCTCCCTGGGTGAGTGGACGGCGCTCTGCGCCGCCGGGGCGCTCGATTTCGAGACGACGCTGAAGGTGCTTCAGGCGCGGGGGCGCTTCATGCAGGAGGCCTGCGAGGCGAACCCCTCGGGCATGATCTCCATCATGGGCGCCTCGCCGGAGCAGCTCGCGGCCATCTGCGAGGGCTCGGGCTGCACCGTCAGCAACATCAACTCCGACAGTCAGCAGGTCATCTCCGGCACGCACGAGGCCGTGGCCAAGGCCGCCGAGCTCGCCACGGGGCAGGGTGTCAAGAACGTCGTGCTCCAGGTGGCCGGCGCCTTCCATTCGCCCTTCATGACCCCGGCGCGCGAGAAGCTGGCCGCGTTCGTCGCGGACATCCCCTTCGGCGTGCCCGCCGTGCCCGTGCTCTCCAACGCCACCGGCGCGTTCCACGCGCAGGACGGCGCGGCCATCAAGGAGGCCATGCTCCGCCAGGTGGACAGCCCCGTGCACTTCTCCGACTGCGTCAAGGCCGTGATGGGCCCCGGCGCGCTCTTCGCGGAGTTTGGCCCGGGCAAGGTGCTCTCCGGCCTCATCCGCCGCATCGACCGCGCCAACGCCGTCACCAACGTCCAAGACGCCGCCACGCTCGAGGCCACCGCCGCCAAGGTGGGCGCCTGACAGACCCAGGAGGTTTACCATGTACGATTTCACCGGGAAAGTCGCCCTCGTCACCGGATCCGGCGGCGGCATTGGTCTGGCCACCGCCAAAGCCTTCGCCGAGTGCGGCGCGGACGTGGCGTTGCTCGATTTCAACCCCGCGTTGCTGGAGGCCGCGAAGCCCCAGGTCGAGGCCTACGGGCACCGCGTCATCACCCTGCAGTGCGACGTCTCGAAGGCCGAGCAGGTCGAGAAGGCCGTCAAGGACACCGTTGAGCAGCTTGGCCGTCTCGACATTTTGGTGAACAACGCCGGCATCACCCGCGACAACCTCCTCCTGCGCATGGACGAGGCCGAGTGGGACGCCGTGCTCAACACCAACCTCAAATCCGTCTTCCTCTTCTCCAAGGCCGTCATCCGCCCCATGGGCAAGAACAAGGGACCCGACGGCAAGCCGTGCGGCGGTTGCATCGTCAACACCGCCTCCGTCATCGGCCTCTTCGGCAACGTGGGCCAGGCCAACTACGGCGCGGCCAAGGCCGGCGTGATCAACTTCACCAAGACCTTCGCCAAGGAGTATGGCAAGAAGAAGATCCGCTGCAACGCCGTCGCCCCCGGATTCATCAAGACCAAGATGACCGAGGTCCTCTCCCAGGAGGCCAAGGACAAGATGGCGCAGATGATCCCCCTTCAGGCGCTCGGCGAGCCGGAGGACGTGGCCAAGGCCATCCGCTTCCTGGCCTCCGACGAGGCCGCCTACATCACCGGCCAGACCCTCGCCGTCAGCGGCGGCATGGCCTTCTGACGCTTTCAACAACCTAGCCCCCTCCGTGGGGGCCAAACAACCCCAAGGAGCACAAACATGTCCCTCGAACAGAAAGTCAAAGACATCATCGTCGACCAGCTCGGCGTGGACGCCGCCCAGGTGACCCCCGAAGCCTCCTTCATCGACGACCTCAGCGCGGACTCCCTCGATCAGGTCGAGCTCATCATGGCCTTCGAGGAAGAGTTCGGCGCCGAGATCCCCGACGAGGATGCCGAGAAGCTGACCACCGTCGGCGCCGTCATCAAGTATCTGCAGGACAAGGGCATCACCGCGGACTAAGCCCGCGCGCACAACCTTTCCCAAAGCCTCCCGTCAGCGACGGGAGGCTTTTTTTGTGCCGGCGCACGCGCAGGGCGGGCTTGGGGAAGGCAGGGTGGGGCGGGGCGGCCTCCCTGTCTTGGCCCGCGGGCGGCGGCCACCTTTCTTGGAGGAGCAGCGCGCGGTTTCCCGCGGGCGGGGGTTTATGTTAGACTATCGTTGTTTTGAGCTCATTGGGACGACGCGCATGAACCGTTTGCAATACCTGATCCGCCGCCTGCTGCTGGTGATTCCGACCTTTTTCGGCATCACGGTGGCCTGTTTCCTGCTGACGCGCCTGTTGCCGGGCGGGCCGGTGGAGATGAAGATGGCGCAGATGCGCGGCTTCGGCGGGGGCGGCGAGGCGGGCGGCGGCGCGAACGCCGCGCTGGTGAGCGAGGACATGAAGAAGGAGCTGGAGCGGCAATTCGGCTTCGACCAGCCGCTCTGGAAGCAGTATTTCACCTGGGCGGTGCGGGATCGGCTGGGGATGGCGATGAAGAGCTACGAGTACCCGGACCGGACGGCGTGGGAGCTGATCCGGCGGCGTCTGCCGGTCTCGGTCTGGTTCGGCGTGGTCGCCTTCTTGCTCAGCTACCTGGTCTGCATCCCGCTGGGCATCGCCAAGGCCCTGAGGCACGGGGCGCCGTTCGATTTCATGACGAGCGCGCTGGTCTTCTCGGCCTATTCGGTGCCGGCCTTCGCGGTGGGCATGATCCTGAAGATGTGCCTGAGCGGCACGGTGGACGGGCTGTGGGACATCTTCCCGATCGGCGGCTTTGAGAGCGACGCGGCGGCGGAGGCCGGCGGGTGGACGCTCTTCGTGGACCGGGCCTATCACATGGTGCTGCCGGTGACGGCGTATGTGATGACTTCCTTCGCGCTGCTGACCATTATGATGAAGAACTCGCTGATGGAGCAGATGAGCGCCGATTACGTGCGCACCGTGCTGGCCAAGGGCGCCACGCGCCGCCGCGCCATCTGGGGCCACGCCCTGCGCAACGCGCTCATCCCCATCGCCACCGGCTTCGGCAGCGTGCTGGGCGCGCTCTTCGCCGGCTCGATGATCATCGAGACGCTCTTCGAGATCCCGGGCATGGGGCAGCTTTCCCTCAACGCCCTCGTCGGCCACGACTACGCGGTCTTCATGGCCATGCTGGTGATGACCGCCTCGATTCAGCTTTTCGGCAACCTGATCTCCGACTTCTGCTATATGCTGATCGACCCGCGCATCCACTTCGACTGAACGTGAACGACGCCCTCCGCGAGAAGCTCCGCCACCTCCCCGACAAACCCGGCTGTTACCTCTACCGCGACCGCGCCGGGACCATCATCTACGTCGGCAAGGCGGTCAACCTCCGCCGCCGCGTCCAGAGTTACTTCCGCGCCTCGACCCTCCGCACCGCGCCGCCCAAACTCCGCAGCCTCGTCCACCACGTGGAGGACCTGGAGATCCGCGTCGTCCGCTCCGAGGCCGAGGCGCTGCTCACCGAGAGCCACCTCATCAAGACCTACCGCCCCCGCTTCAACATCCTCCTGCGCGACGACAAACGCTACCTCTCCCTCAAGGCCGACCCCGACCGCCCCTTCCCCCGCATCGTCACCTGCCGCATCGTGCGCGACGACGGCGCGCGCTACTTCGGCCCCTTCCCCTCGTCCACCGTCGTCCGCACCGCCCTCGACTTTACCGAGAAGCGCTACGGCCTGCGCAAGTGCGCCGCGCTCGACCCTGGCCCCGACGACCACACCCACTGCCTGGCCGACGTCATCCGCTTCTGCTCCGCCCCCTGCCTCGGGCGCATCGGCGAGGCCGACTACCGCGCCCGCTTCGACGAGGCCTGCGCCTTTCTCCGCGGCGAGCGCCCCGCCGTCATCGACGAGGTGCGCCGGCAGATGGAGGCCGCCGCCGCCAAGGAGGACTACGAGCGCGCCGCCCGCCTCCGCGACACCTGGCTGGCCCTCAAGACCCTCACCCGCCAGCGCGCCCGCGCCCGCCTCGCCCCCGCCATCAAGCGCCCCACCGCCGAGGAGGGCCTGGCCGACCTCGCCCAACTCCTCGCCCTGCCCGCGTCGCCGCGCGTCATCGAGTGCTTCGACATCTCCCACCTCATGGGCGCGCACACCGTCGCCTCCATGGTCGTCGCCGTCGAGGGCGTCCCCGACAAGCGCCGCTACCGCCGCTTCCGCGTCCGGACCGTCGCCAACGACGACCCCCACGCCATGGCCGAGGTCATCCGCCGCCGCTACACGCGCCTGCTCGGCGAGGGCCAGCCCCTCCCCGACCTCATCCTCTGCGACGGCGCCGACCTCCAGGTCCGCGCCACCCGCGCCGTCCTTGGCGAGCTTGGCCTCCGCGACCGCGTCCCCGTCGCCGGCCTCAACGAGCACTTCGAGGAGATCGTCCTTGCCGACGGGCGCCCCAATCTTGTCCTCCCCCGCGACGCCAAGGCCCTCCAGATCCTCATCCGCCTCCGCGACGAGGCCCACCGCTTCGCCATCACCTTCAACCGCGCCCTCCGCCTCCGCGCCCTCCGCGAATCCGTCCTCGACGAGCTCCCCGGCATCGGCCCCGCCCGCAAGCGCCAGCTCCTCGCCGCCTTCGGCTCCCTCCGCCGCCTCGCCCAGGCCGACGAGGCGGCCATCGCCGCGCAGCCCGGCATCACCCCGCCCCTCGCCCGCGCCATCAAGGAAGCCCTCCGCGTCCGCGTCCACGACCCCGACTGAGGGCCGCCGCCCATCTACCGCCCGCCGTCCTCGCCGCCCTCCCGGCGGTACCACGCGGGCGTGATGCCGTGGCGGCGGATCTTGTAGACCATCATGCGGGGGGAGACGCCGAGGGCGCGGCCGGCAGCGGAGAGGTTGCCGCCGCTGCGCTTGAGGGCGTCGACGATGAGCTCGCGCTCGTAGCTGGCGACCATGACGCGGAGGGGGGCGTGGCGGGGGGGCAGCAGGGGGTTGCCGGCGGCCTCGCCGGTCTGGAGGGAGGGCGGGAGGTTGTAGCCGTGGATGGCGCCGTCGGAGGAGGTGAGGACGGCGTGCTCGATGCCGTTCTCCAGCTCGCGGACGTTGCCGGGCCAGTGGTAGGCCATGAGCATATTGATGGCGGTGGTGGAGAGGCGGGTGATGCGCTTGCGGTACTTGAGGCTGAACTTGGCCATGAAGTGCTCGGCCAGGAGCACGATATCGCTGCGGCGGCCGGCCAAGGGCGGGAGGTGGATGGGGAAGATGTTGAGGCGGTAGTAAAGGTCCTCGCGGAAGCGGCCCTCGCGCATGAGGGCCTCGAGGTCGCGGCTGGTGGCGGCGATGAAGCGGACGTCGGCGCGGAGCTCGCGGTTGCTGCCCACGCGGCTGAAGGTGCGCTCCTGAAGGAAGCGGAGGAGCTTCACTTGCGTCTGCGGGGTGAGGTCGCCCACCTCGTCGAGGAAGAGGGTGCCGCCGTCGGCCTCCTCGGCGCGGCCGATGCGGCGGGCGACGGCGCCGGTGAAGGCGCCGCGCTCGTGCCCGAAGAGCTCGCTCTCCACGAGGGCCTCGGGGAGGGCGGCGCAGTTGAGCGCCACGAAGGGCTTGCGGGCGCGCGCGGAGAGGCGGACGATGGCGCGGGCGGCGAGCTCCTTGCCGGTGCCGGTGGCGCCGCGGAGAAGGACGGTGGCGTCGGAGGGGGCCACCTGGCGGATCTGGGCGTAGACGCGGCGCATGGCCGAGCTGTTGCCCACCAGCTCGCCGGGGTTCTCGGAGAGGTCGCGGAGGCGGCGGTTCTCCTCCTCCAGCGCGCGGCGCTCCTCCTCGCTCTGGAGGAGGGCGGAGACGGCGCCGGCGGTGATGTTGCCGACGGTCTCGAGGAGGGCGGCGTCGCGCCGGAGATCCATGCCCGGCTCGATGCGGCGGTCGATGCCCAGCGTGCCGATGACGCGCTCGCCGGCGAAGACCGGGACGCAGATGAAGGCGACGGGCTCGTCGGCGGCGCGGGCGCCGGTGCGGTTGAGGAAGCGCGGGTCGCTGCGGACGTCGGCGACGATCTCGGGCCGCCCGGTCTCGGCGACGTGGCCGGTGATGCCCTCGCCCAGGCGGTAGCGGCCGAGGCGGCGGGCGGCCTCGTCAAGCCCGTGGGAGGCCTCGATGGTGAGGGTGCCGTCGTGCAGGAGGGTGATGGTGCCGCGGAGCATGCCCATCTGGCGGTTGAGGATGGCGAGGGCGTCGGCAAGGAGGCGCTGGGGGTCGCGGACGTGGGCGACGGCGGCGCTGATCTCGCGCAGCACCTGGAAGTCCCGCCCGGAGAGGCCGCTCACGGCGCCTCCTCCTCCCCGTCGCCGAGGGCGTTGTCCCACAGCCGGCCGACGAAGGTGGTGAGGCGCCAGGCGGGCTTGGCGATGGGGCCGGAGACCTTGACGCGCCAGAGGAAGCGGTTGACGGGGACGGTGGCCCAGCGCGTGAGGGTGCCCATGACCGAGCCGCGCTTGAAGTTGCCGGCGGTGACCTCGGCGGAGAGGGCGTCGGAAGGGAGGTCGTAGACGGCGGGGCCCTCGATGGCCAGGAGGTCGCCGTCGAGCGTGAAGTCGGGGATGTCGAAGCGCCCGTGGTCGGCGGTGCCGACGAGGCGGGCGGAGGAGGAGTCGGTGACGGAGGCGACGCCGGGGATGTGCTCGGCGAGGAGGTCGGTGAGCCCGGCGAAGAGGGGCAGGCGGCTGATGAGCCCGCCGTCGACGGTGAGGTCGTACTCGGCCTGGAGGGTCTTGGCGAAATCCGGGCCGAGGCGGCCGCGGAGGTCGGCGAAGCCGGTGGCGAAGCAGTTGGTGAGGGTCTCGCGGCCCACGGGGGCCAGGAGGTCGGCGAGGGAGGCGTCGCGGAGGTGGATGGCGGCGGAGAGGTCGGCGTGCGGGGCGTGGTCGGGGATGTCGAAGGCCAGCGCGCCGGAGAGCGCGCCGCCGTGGGGGAGGGTGAGCGCGAGGTCGCTGACGGAGAAGACGCCGTTGGTCATGGCGAAGCGGGCCTCGGCGGAGGCGGCGGGCAGGCCCTCGATGACGGCGCCCCCGGAGGCGCGGGCGAGCCCGCGGAGGACGACCTGCGAGGGGAGCGTCTCGTCGCCGGAGAGGGGGATGTGGCCCTCGACGCTGACGAAGGGGTGTTCGTCGCAGACGATGGTCGGCAGGTCGTCGGCCAAGGTGTCGCTGACGAGGCCGAAGCATTCGGCGGGGGTGAGGCCGTCGGCCTCGGCGCGGAAGGAGAGGCGGTCGGCGGGGTAGTCCAAGCGGAGGTGCGCGGCGGCGGCCACCTGCCCGTCGCGGCGGATGACGACGGGGCCGATCTCGGCGACGGTGTCCCAGATGCTGCGGCAGCGGATGGTAGCCTGGGCCTCGTCGAAGGGGATGCCGCGGTAGGTGCCGCCCTCGGTGGAGAGCAGGTCGAGCCGGAGGTCGAGCAGATCGCGCGCGAGGTCGAAGCCGACGGTGAAGGCGCAGTCGCCCCAGGCCGGCCCCGCGAGGGCGAAGTGGTCGCAGTATTCGCCGATGACGGGGCAGTTGATGGCGCGCCAAAGGCCGTCAAGGCGGGTCTGGATGAGGAAGCCGCGGATGGAGGCGACGGCCTTGGCGTCGTGGATGTCGATGGTGACGTCGGCCTCGACGCGCTGGTCGCCGGAGCCGTCGGCGTCGGCGCGGAGGTCGCGGAAGCGGAGCTTGCCCTCGCCGGCGTCGAGCGTGCCGGTGAGGGCCTTGGCGCGGATCTCGACGATGTCGGGGTTCGTGAGGGCGAGGCGGACGCCTTTGAGCGTGGGGACGTGGACGCCGGAGAGGTCGGGGAAGGGCTCCTCCTCCCCGCCCTCCCCGCCGCCGTCGGGCTCGGGGCCATAGACGATCTGCGCCACGTGGAGGCCATCGACCTCCGCGCCGGCGAGGCGCTCCACCCACGCCCCCCCGCCGCGGAGGCGGAAGGCGAAGGCCCCGCGGGCGAAACCGCCCAAGAGGCGGCCCTCGGGCGCGTGGAAGGCGACGCGCTCGAGGATGAGCCCGGCGCCGGGCCTGAAGGCGACACGCCCGACGGTGAGGCGCCCCCAGTCGGCGGGGATGGCGGCGTCGAGGGCGCCCTGGAACCAGGCACCGGGGAGGCCGTAGGCGGCGACGCAGAGCGCCAGCCCCGCGAGCAGCGCCGCCACGGCCGCCAGCCAGAGAAGGCCGTGGGTGAGGGCAAGCAGGGGGCGCAGGCTCATGGGCGACGGAAGGGGGCTGTCAGCGCGCGGGCTTGGCCGGCTCCGGGGGCAGGGCCCCCTCGCCGACGAGGAGGGTGGCCGTGGCGGGGACGCCGAGTTTGGCGGGGAGCCCCCGGAGGGCGAGCGTCCACCGGGGCCGCGCGCCCTCGGTGCGGGTGAGGGTGGCCTTGGGGTCGCCGGCGACGAGGTACCAGTCGCCGGCGTCGGCCACGAGGGCCACGCGCCCGCCCCATTGCCTGACGGAGCAGGGCGGGAGGGGGGCGTCGTGGAGGAGGGCGACGTCGAAGGTGGTCTCGCGCAGGGGCGGGAGGGGGCGCGCGGCGACGGCGAAGGTCTGCATCGGGCGCGGGTTGGCGGCGCTCTGCGGGCGTTGGGAGAGGGTGAGGGTGACGGCGGCCCAGCCGTTGGTGGGCGCGAGGCCGTCGGCCTCGGCGATCTGCAGGCCGTCGCGCTCGTGGACGCGCAGGGGCGCGGCCTCCCACCGGGCGCGGGTCATGGCGGCCCAGGTCTGCCCGGAGGCGCGCTCGGTGAGCGTCGGCGTGAGGCAGGCCTCGAGGACGGCGGGGGGCAGCTCGGCGCGGAGGGCGCCGGCGGCGAGGGCGAGGGCGAGGAGGGGTGCGGTGCGCATGGTTCAGCCTTCCTTGTAGAAGATGCGGGAGCCGGGGGGGACGGAGTGGGCCAGCCAGACGTTGCCGCCGATGACCGAGCCTTTGCCGATGACGGTGTCGCCGCCGAGGATGGTGGCGTTGGCGTAGATGATGACGTCGTCCTCCACGTTGGGGTGGCGCTTGATGCCTTTGACGAGGCGCCCGGCCTCGTCTTTCTGGAAGGAGCGCGCGCCGAGGGTGACGCCTTGGTAGAGCTTGACGTGCTGGCCGATGACGCAGGTCTCGCCGATGACGACGCCGGTGCCGTGGTCGATGAAGAAGCCGCGGCCGATGGAGGCGCCGGGGTGGATGTCGATGCCGGTGCGGCTGTGGGCGTATTCGCTCCAGACGCGGGGGAGGAGGTGGACGTCCTCCTCGTAGAGCACGTGGGCCACGCGGTGGGTGGCCACGGCGAGGAGCCCGGGGTAGGACATCACCACCTCCATGTTCGAATGGGCGGCGGGGTCGCCCTCGTAGGCGGCCAGCACGTCGTCCTGCAGCAGCGCGCGGATCTCGGGGAGGCGGGCGAAGAGCGTCCGGGTGACCGCGGCGGCGCGCCCGGCGGCGTCGTGGCCGGCGGGGCGGGAGTGCTCGAGGACGCGATAGGCCTCGATGCGGGCGATCTGGTCGGTGAGGGCCGCGGCGATGGCGCGGAGGCGGGCGCGGACGGCGCCGAGGTCCTCGTGGTCGATGGGCCCGTAGGTGAGGCAGCCGGGGAAGAGCGCCGAGAGCAGGGCGCGGAGGGTGGCGACCATGGCGCGGCGGCCGGGGAGGTTGACGCCGCGGCGGGTGTTCATGGCCGGGCAGTTGCGGCAGACGAGGCGGCCGGCGAGGCCGTCGATGAGGGCCTCTGTCTCAGCGTCCATCGGCGTTCCCTTTCTGCGTGTCGGCGTTGGTGAGGCGCATGATGACGGCGTCAGCGCCGAGGTTCCGAAGCCCCAGGAGGATGAGCAGCTTGCCCAGCAGACTGGCGGAGCGGCAGCTGAGGAGCGTGGCCTTGAGGTTGAAGGCGCGGCTGAAGGCGTAGAAATCCTTGAGCGTGCAGTTGTGGATGTTGGGCGTGTCGTACCAGTCGTAGGGGAACTGCCGGGTGCGGGGCATCCGCCCCAGGAAGAAGAGCTGGCAGCGCATCCCGAGGTAGCCGAAGTTCGGGAAGGCCAGCAACGCCCAGTCGGAGACGCGCAGGAGCTGCTTCATCATCTCGTCGGGGCGGTTGAGCACCTGGATGGTGTGGGAGATGATCGAGAGGTCGAAGATGTGCTCGGGGATGGCCTGCAGATGGCGGTCGATGTCGAGCATGAGGACGTTGACGCCGGCGTGGAGGGCCACGACCACCTTGTCGAGGTTCCGCTCCAGCCCCACGCACCAGGCGCGCTGGCTCACGGCCACCTGCTTGAGGAGCGTGCCGTCGCCGCAGCCGATGTCGAGCACCCGCGCGCCCTCGGGCACGTGGCGGACGAAGGGGCGGAAGGCGGCCACCTCCTCGCGCCGGAGCGTGGTGGGGTCGCGCACGTCGGTGGCGGTGAGGAAGGCCTGGATGACGACCTTGAGCTGGTCGATGTGGGTGAGGAAGGCGTCGTGCCCCGCCGGGGCGCGCAGATGGCAATAGGAGATGTCCTTGCGCTCGTTCAGGCAGGCGCGCACGAAGGGGGCGGAGGCCTCGGGCGGGAAGAGCCAGTCGCCGCTCAGGCTCACCATCAGCAGTTTGGTCTGGATCTGGCGCACGGCGGCCTCCAGCGAGCCGAAGGTCTCCTCGGGGTTGTAGGCGTCGAGCGCGCGGGTGATCTGCAGGTAGCTGTTCGCGTCGAAGCGGCGCACGAACTTCTGCCCCTGATACTCCAGGTACGACTCGATCTGATAATAGGTCTTGAAGTCGTGCCGCATCTGGCGGTGGAAATCCTGCCCCTTCTGCTCCACCCACTCCGCCTGCTTGGCGCGGCCGAACTTGCGGTCCATCCCCGTCTGCGAAAGGTAGGTGATGTGGGCCAGGCGGCGCGCGTTGGCCAGGCCGGCCGCCGGGCGCGGGCCGTCGTAATAGTCGCCGCCGCGCCAATTGGGGTCCTGGATGATGGCCATGCGCGCCACCACGTCGAAGGCCAGCGCCTGGGTGTTCAGCCGGTCGGCCGTCGCCACCAGCACGCACTTGGCCATGTCCTCCGGGTAGCGGATGGCCCACTCCATCGCCTGCATCCCGCCGAAGCTGCCGCCCACCACCGCCGCCAGGCGGCGGAAGCCCAGCTGGCGCACCAACGCCCGGTGGACGTCCACGATGTCGGCCATCGTGATCGGGGGGAAGGCGGGGCCGTAGGGCCGGCCCGTGCGCGGGTCGACGGAGCTCGGCCCCGTGGTGCCCGAGCAGCCGCCGAGGATGTTGGCGCACAGGACGCAGAAGCGGTCGGTGTCGATGCCCAGCCCCGGGCCGATCATCCCCTCCCACCAGCCGCTGGGCCGATCCGTCTCAGGGTTCTCGCCGGGGCGGAAACCCACCACGTGCGCGTCGCCCGTCAGCGCGTGGCAGATGAAGACCACGTTGGAGCCGTCCGGCGCCGGCGTGCCCACCATCTCGTAGCGCACCGAGATCTCCGGCAGCGTCTCGCCGCACGCCAGGCGCCACCCGCCCTCCGGCGGCTCCAGGCGCACATCCTTCGCTTCCACAATGCCAATCGCGCTCAATCCGGGCTCCCTTCGTCCAACTCTTTCCGCCTATGATAGCACAATCCGGCCCGGCCCGAAGGGCTCCCCGCGCCCCGGCCTTCCGCCCCGTCCCGTTTTGATGGGCCTGCCCTGCGGCGGGCTTGCCTTTCGCCGGGGGATTGTGCTATCTTATCTGCCTTCTCGCAGAGGACGGCTTTCGGCCGATTGCCGCCAATGCGGGGCAACCCCAACAAGGACACGATCATGCCTAAGATGAAGACCAAAAAGGCAGCGACCAAGAAGTTCAAAATGTCGGCCACGGGCAAGGCCATGCGCACCCAGGCCGGGAAACGCCACCTCAATGGCTACAAGACCCGGGCCCGCAAGCGCAACCTCCGTGGTTCCGCCGCCGTCTATGAGGGCAACCAGAAGATGGTCGCCCGGATGCTTCAGGCCTAACCCAGGAGGACACACACCATGAGAGCCACCAACGCACCCGCCTCCCGCGAACGCCGCCGCCGCCGCCTCAAACTCGCCCGCGGCTTCTATGGCGCCCGCTCCAAGCAATTCCGTCTGGCCACCGAGTCCGTCGACCGCGCCCAGCGGCTGGCCACCTGGCACCGCAAGCTCCGCAAGCGCGACTTCCGCCAGCTCTGGATCGCCCGCATCAACGCCGCCGTCCGCGGCATCGCCGACGCGAAGGTGCCCAATTACTCTCGTTTCATCGAGGGGCTCACCAAGGCTGGCGTCACCGTCAACCGCAAGATGCTCTCCGAGATTGCGATCGCCGACGCCGAGGGCTTCAAGGCGCTCGTCGCCAAAGCCGCCGCCGCCTTGGCCTGAGGTCAGGCGCGTTCCGGCGAAAAGCGGGCCCGGGCCTCGCAGGAGGCCGGGCCGCTTTTTTTTTGGTGGGCGAGTCGGGATGGGAAAGGATGGCCGCCATGACGATCGAAGAGGTCAGGGGGGACAAAAAGCGTTTTCTTCCCTTGCTGTTGCTGGCCGATGAGCAGGAGAGCATGATCGACCGCTACCTCGACAGGGGGACGCTGTATGTGTTGGACGACAATGGGATCAAATGCGTGTGCGTCGTGACCGATGAGGGGAATGGCGTCCTTGAGATCAAGAACATCGCGACCGTGCCGGAACATCAGGGGAAGGGTTATGGCAAAGCGCTAATCGCCTTTGTCGCCATGAAACACAAGGGGCGCTATTCGACGCTGCAGGTTGGAACGGGGGATAGCCCGAAGACCGTCCCCTTTTATGAGCGCTGCGGGTTTGTCCGCTCGCACAGGGTGAAGAACTTCTTCGTCGATCATTATGACCACCCCATCCACGAAGGCGGGGTGCGGCTGGTGGACATGGTTTATTTGCGGAAAAGCCTCTAGGCGCCGGCGTCGTGGCCCCGCCCCATGCGTTGCGTGCGGCGTGGACAAAAAAAACGGCCCCGCCGGGAAGGCGGGGCCGCGTTCATGATTGGCCGGAGGGCCTCATTTGGAGAGGTCTTGGTAGAGTTGGTAGGCCTGGTCGGGCTTGAGGCCGTCGTGGATGACGGCGCGGACAGCCTGGATCATGGCGGCGGGGTGTTCGGACTGGAAGACGTTGCGCCCCATGTCCACGCCGGCGGCGCCATCGTTGATGGCCTTGTAGGCGAGCTCAAGGGCGTCGCGCTCGGGGATTTTCTTGCCGCCGGCGATGACGATCGGGACGGGGCAGGCGGCGACGACGGTCTCGAACCCCTCGGTGTAGTAGGTCTTGACGATGTTGGCGCCGTTCTCGGCACAGATCCGGGTGGCGAGGCGGAAGTAGCGCGCGTCGCGGGTCATCTGCTTGCCGACCGCGGTGACGCCCATGACGGGGATGCCATAGCGCTGGCCGATGTCGACGGTGTGGTAGAGGTTGGCGACGGTCTTGCCCTCGAAGTTGGCGTCCCCGACGGCGACCATGACGGCCATGGCGGAGGCGTTGAGGCGGATGGCGTCCTCGGGGTCGATGACCACGTTGTCATTGAGTTCGGTGAGGACGGAGGTGCCGGCGTCGGAGCGGAGGCAGACGGGGATGCGGCTGGTGGCAGGGATGAGCGCGCGCAGCACGCCGCGGGTGCACATCAGGCAGTCGGCGTGGCTCAGCAGGGGGACGATGGAGAGGTCGATGCGCTCGACGCCGCCGGTGGGCCCCATGATGAAGCCGTGGTCGCAGGCGAGCATGAGGGAGCGGCCGTCCTTGGGGTCGAAGATCCGCGCGAGGCGGCTCTTCATGCCCCAGTCGAGGCTGCCGCAGCCTTTGAGGGGGAAACCGACGGTCTCTTGGGGGGTGCCGACGCCGAAGGCGCTGGCTTCCTTGAAGTTGTCCATGTCGGGCATGGCAAAGATCCTTTCTGGGTGGGGTTAGGCGAAGGCCTCGAAAATGGTGGCCATCGAGGCGGAACCGGCGTCGATGGCGCCGATGGAACGCTCGCCAAGGTTCTTGGCGCGGCCGAACTTGGCCTGCATCTGGGCGGTGGCGTCGGAGCCGGCGCGGGCGGCTTTGGCGGCGGCGGCGAACATGGCGGCCTCGCCTTGCGCCTTGGCGGCGACGAGCGCCTCGGTGGCGGGCTGGAGGGCGTCCATCATCGTCTTGTCGCCCTGCCGGGCGCGGGTGATGGCGCAGACCTCGTCATAGCCGCCTTGGAAGAGGTCGGCCAGCTGGTCGGCGTCGAGCGCGGTGGCGCCTTTGGGGGCGGCGTCGGCCATGCCTTCGCACCACGCGCCGTAAAGGGAGGAGGTGGAGCCGGAGGCCTCGGTCTCGAGCCGTTCGGCCATGTCGGCGAGGAAGGCGGGGAAATCGTCGCCCTCGGCGTGGTTGATGGCGCGGAGCGCGGCGACGATGGCGGTGCCGTGGTCGCCGTCGCCGCCGGTGGCGGCGTCGAGCTCGGAGAAGTGCTTTTCGTTGGCCTCGATGGCGGTCTGCGCCTTTTTCCAGACGGCCTTGAATTGTTCGAGCGTCATGTGGGATCCTTCTGAATCGGGGGCCGGGGCCGCCAAGCGGCCCCGGCGCGGGCTCAGCCGATACTGGTCCAATAGGGGGTGTTGGCCTTGGCCTTGAGAAGCGCCTCGCAGGTGGGGCAGACCTTGGCGAGGATCATCTGGAAGCCGGCCATCTCCTGGACGGTGAGGAGCTCGTCGGCGATGCCGTTCACCAGCGTGATGCCGCGGCCGGCGAGTTCCTTGGCGGCGGCACGGTAGCAGATGAGCATTTCCATGGTGGTGGTGGCGCCGGAGCCGTTGATGATGAGCAGGGCGCGGTCGCCGGCCTGGAGCTTGGTGGCGGCGACGAGTTTGTCCACCATGATCTTGACGGTGGCGTCGGCGCTCTGCATCTTCATGATGCCGCCGCCGCCCTCGCCGTGCTGCCCCATGCCGATTTCCATCTCGTCGTCGGCCAGGGAGCCGATCTCGGCGCCGTTCTGGGGATGGGTGGCGACCTTGAGGGCGACGGAGAGGGTGGCGAGATGGCTGTGGAAGGCCTTGCCGATCTCAAGCACCTCGTCGATGCTCTTGCCTTGCTCGCAGGCGGCGCCCATGACCTTCATCAAGGGGATGCAGCCGCCGAGGCCGCGGCGATCCTCGGGGTCGGCGTCGATGCCGGGGGCGATGTCCTCCTGCACGACGATCTCCTTGACGGGGATGCCGGCCTTCTCGGCGAGGCGGAGGGCCTTCCGGGCGGACATGCGGTCGCCGTTGTGGTTGAGCGTCAGCAGAATGATGCCGGCGGGGCGGTTGAGGAGCTCAAGCGCCTCAAAGACCTTGGGGCCGCCGGGCGCGGCGAAGACGTCGCCCGCGACGGCGGCGTCGGCCATGCCTTCGCCGACGAAGCCATGCATGGCGGGCTCGTGGCCGGTGCCGCCGAAGCAGACGAGGGCCACCTTGTCCTGCGGCTTGGGCTGGGCGCGGACGACGATGCGCTCATTGACCACCTTGACCTTGTCGGAATAGGCGAGGGCGAGCCCCTCCAGCATCTCGGCGGTGAGGTTCTCGGGGTCGTTCAGGAACTTCTTCATCGGCATGGCGCACCTCACTTGGGCTGGTAGAACTCGACGACGGTGTCGTTGTCGTACACGAAGGCGATGTAGGCCGCGCCCAGGTCGGTCTTCGGCCACAGGATGGCCTTGTCCGCGAGGGCGGCGTCGATGTCCTCGACCTCATAGGCCACGTGCGGCTGTTCCTGGATGGCGGCGGCCATCGGGGAATCGACCTCAAAGTAAAGGAACTCGATGGCGTACTTGTCCTGGGAGGCGTCGGTGACCCAGACCTTGAGCGGCGCGACCAAGCTCATGTTGGGCAACTTCTCGCCGACGATCATGCCAGTGTGCAGATACTTCATGGGGAACACTCCTTTCGTCTCGCGAAAGGCGCGGCGGGCCACCCCGCCGCGCCGCGCTGTCTCAGAGGCTGGAGCCGGGGACGGAGAACCGCAGGCCGGCGTTGTCGTGGAAGCAGCCGTATTCCGTGACGACGGCGCCCTCGGGCCCGCCCATCATGAAGTGCCACGTCTCCTCCTTGGGCAACACGTGGATCTGGCCGTCGGCCTCCCATTTCTCGACGTGGACGCTGTTGAGGTGCGGCACCTGGCACTTCGCCAGCAGTTTCTCCGCCTCGGGATACTTGTCGAGGTTGGGCTCGCCCACCTCGCTGAAGCCGTAGACCGAGCCGTAACGCACCTGCCAGCTCTCATGCTTGGCCTGCAGCGGCCCCTTGTCGTCGGTGGTGGGCAGATGGCGATGCTCGGCGATCGACTGCCCCGGCAACAGGAAGATCTCGTGGCCGAAATACTGATGCGTGCGGTCGTTCACCCAGAAGACGCCGCCCATGCCGAAGGCCGCGAAGTCCCCTTGGTTGAAATCCACCGTCCACATGAAGCCGTCCTCGGTCTTGTAGCGCGGATAGACGGGCGCGCCCAGCTTCGTCATCATCTCGAAATACGCCGCCTTGCACTTGGCGGGGTCGAGTTTGCCATCGGTGTAGAATGCCTTGCTGTCCATTTGCACAATCTCCTGTTTCGAGTCGCACCGCGCGGAACCCGCGCAGCCTGCGGAAAGCCCAACCGTGGAGGCGGCCATCACGGCCATCGCGCCGAAGCGCACCAACCTCATCGTGTCCATGATCTCTGTCCTTTCGTTATGAGCCGAAACCCTTCTCAACGATACGTCGCGTATTATAGACCTTTCCCCCGTCCCTTGGCAAGCGCCTTTGCCGCGCGCGCCCCGGTTTGCCCGGGCCCCGTGCGCCCGGTTTGCCAGCGGCGGGCTTTGTTTGTTATTCTGTGAGGGTTACGCACTAAGGAGTCGTTATGCTGGGAATCTTCAAGAAACTGATGGGCGCGCTGTCCTGCGACATCGGGATCGACTTGGGCACGGCGAACACGCTGGTCTTCATCAAGGGCCAAGGCGTGGTCATCCGCGAGCCCTCGGTCGTGGCCATGCAGCAGGGCACGAAGAAGATCCTGGCGGTGGGCGCCGAGGCCAAGCGGATGCTCGGGCGCACCCCCGGCAACATCGTGGCCGTGCGCCCCATGAAGTCGGGCGTCATCGCGGACTTCGACATCACCGAGGCCATGATCCGCTATTTCATCGCCAAGGCCCGCGGCCACAAACTGGTCAAGCCACGCGTGGTCGTGGCCGTCCCCTCCGAGATCACCGAGGTGGAGTGGCGCGCCGTCGAGGAGGCCTCCAAGCACGCCGGCGCGCGCGACGTCACCCTCATTGAGGAGCCGATGGCCGCGGCCATCGGCGTGGGCCTGCCCGTCGAGGAGCCCGCCGGCAACCTGATCGTGGACATCGGCGGCGGCACCTGCGAGGTCGCCCTCATCTCCCTGGCCGGCATCGTCCAGGCCAAGAGCGTCCGCGTCGGCGGCGACACGATGGACGACTGCATCGTGCAGTACATGCGCCGCGTCTACAACCTCCTCATCGGCGAGCGCATGGCCGAGGACATCAAGGTCTCCATCGGCTCGGCCTACCCGCTGGACGAGGAGATGAGCATGGAGGTGCGCGGGCGCGACCTGGTCGCCGGCCTGCCCAAGACCCTCCGCGTCACCTCCGAGGAGATCCGCGAGGCCCTCAAGGACCCCGTCACCCAGATCGTCGACGCCATCCGCATCATCCTCAACGAGGCCAAGCCCGAGCTCGCCAGCGACCTCGTCGACCGCGGCATCGTCCTCTCCGGCGGCTCCTCCCTCCTGCGCGGGCTCGACCGCCTCATCGCCGCCCAGACCGGCCTGCCCGTCATCGTCGCCGACGACCCCCTCTCCGGCGTCGCCAACGGCACCGGGCGCGTCCTCGACGAGCTGGACTTCTACAAGGAACACATCGTCCACCGCCACTGACCTGACCGCCCATGCGCCGCGCACTCCGCTGGCTCATCCCCCTGCTCGCCGCGCTGCTCTTCCTCTGGTGGAACGGCGCGGCGCGCCGTTTCTGCGCCGAGGCCGTCTATCCCTTCCAACGCGCCGCCGGCTGGGCCGGCGGGCAATTCGCCCAACGCCTCGCCGCCGCCTGGCGCGGCCTCTGCGACGGGCCCGCCCGCCTCGCCGCCGCCGAGGAGGTCGAGCGCCTGCGCGTGATGCTGGCCGAGGCCGACCGCCTCGCCGCCGAGAACGCCGCGCTCCGCGAGGCCCTCGGCTGGGCCCGCGCCCAACCCGTCCGCCTCGTCGCCGCCCCCGTCCTCAGCCACGGCGGCGGCCTCGGCGTCTGGCCGCGCCTCACCCTCGGCGTGGGCGCGGCGCGGGGCGTGGCCCCCGGCGACGTCGTGGTCGCCCCCGAGGGGCTCGTCGGGCGCGTCGGCCCCGACGTCTCCGCGCACACCTGCGAGGTCATCCTCCTCTCCGACCCCACCAACCGCGTGGCCGCCGAGATCCCCGGCGTGGGCACGGGCGTCGTGGAGGGGGACGCGGGGGAGGATTTCGGCGAGGGCGCGGACGACTCCCCGCTCTACGCGCCCCGCCCGCTGGTCATGCGCTTCGTGGACAAGGACGCCGACCTTCGCCCCCTTCGCCAAAAGGTGGTGAGCGAGGGCAGCGGCGGGCTCTATCCCCCCGGGCTCCTCATCGGCGAGGTGGTCGCCCGCCGCCCCGCCGCCTCGGGGCTTTTGGCCGAGGTGCTGGTGGAGCCGGCCGCGGACCCGGCGCTGCTCCGGGTGGTCTTCGTCCGGACGCGCGGGGCGGAGGCGCCCGATGAGCGGTGAGCGTTTTTGGGCCGCGGCGTGGGTGACGCTCTTCCTGCCGGCGCTCGTGGGGGGTTGCGCGGCGCTCCTCCCGGCCCTGCCCGCCGCGCAGATCGCCGTGGCCCCGGCGTGGGTGGCGTGGTGGGCGCTCACCGCCGGGCCGGGGCTGGGGGCCTGGGCGGCCATTTGGGGCGGGGCGCTGCTGGAGTGGGCGTGGGGGGTGCCGCCGGGCGCGTGCGTCGGTTTCTTTTTGGCGCTGTGGGGGGCCGGGCGCCGGTGGCGCGCGGCCCTGCCGCGTCCGCTGCGCCCGCTGCATGGGTTGGTCGGCGGGATGGTGGCCGCGCCCGCGCTGCGGCTGTGGCTGTGGCTGTGGGCGCTGCCGTGGCTGGGGCCCTCGGGCGCGGCGCCGCTCCGCCCCGACGTGGCGGGCCTGGCGGCCGCGCCCGCCTTGGGCGCGCTGGGCGGGTGCGCGGTCTTCGCCTTGGCGCGGGCGTGGGAGTTCCGCGCCTTGGCGCCGCGCGAGGAGGAGGCTCAGGATGCAGGTTGAGGAAGGCCCCGCCCCCTCCGCCGTCCGCCTGTGGCGCCTGTGGCTGCTTCTGGGCCTGTTCGTGGCGGGACTGCTGACGCTGGTCTGGCGGCTTTGGCACGTGCAGGTGCTCGATTCCCCGCGCTACGGCGCCGCGCAGTCCCTCCAGAGTTTCCGCCGCGTGGCGGTGCCGGGGCTCCGCGGGCGCATTCTGGACCGGAACGGCGCCGTCCTCGCCGACAACCGCCCCGCCTATGCCGTGGCCATCTATTGCGAGGAACTGCGCCAGCCCGGGCCGTGGGACAATACGATCCTGGCCATCGACTCCCTGATCGACCAGCTGGCGGGGCACCTCGGGCTGCCGCGCCAAGTCTCGCGCGCCGAGGTGGCCGCGCACGTCCGCCGCTCCCTCCCCATGCCGCTTTTGGCGTGGGAGGACGTCGATTTTCGTACGGTGGCCTACCTTTCCGAATGGGGCGAACTGCTCCCCGGCGTCGCCGTCCTCCCCATGCCCCGCCGCGTCTACCCCAACGGCGCCCTCGCCGCCCACCTGCTCGGCTACGTCGGCTCCACCCAGCCCGAGGACGATGGCCGCACGTGGCACTACCGCCTGCCCGACCCCCACGGGCGCGCCGGCTTGGAGGCCCGCTACGACGCCCTGCTCTCCGGCGTCAACGGCGAGGAGCTCCTGCGCGTCGACTCACGCGGCTACACCCGCGAGCGCTGGTCCAGCACCCCCGCCCGCGCCGGCACCGACCTCACCCTCACCCTTGACCTTGCCCTCCAGCGCGCCGCCGAGGAGGCCCTCGCCGGCCGCCCCGGCGCCGTCGTCGCCCTCGACCCCCGCAACGGCGACGTCCTGGCCCTCGCCTCGGCGCCCGCCTATGACCTCAACGCCTTCATCCCCGGCATCGCTTCCGCCGCTTGGAAGGCCCTCTTGGGCAATCCCGACAAGCCCCTCATCAACCGCGCCATCCAGGCCCAGTACGCCCCCGGCTCCGTCTTCAAGCCCTTCGTCGCCCTCGCCGCCCTGGGCCTTGGCTTCGACCCCGACACCCTTTACGCCTGCGCCGGCATCTACACCGATCACCGCCAGCGCCTCCGCTGCGCCAACCGCTACGGCCACGGCGAGCTTGACCTCCGCCAGGCCCTCATGCGTTCCTGCAACCCTTACTTCTGCCACATCGGCGACCAGATCGGCTACGCCGCCATCGCCGCCGTCGCCGAGCAGGCCGGCTTCGGCGCGCGCACCGGGCTGGACCTTCCCGGCGAGGCCGGGGGGCACCTCCCCACGCCCGAATGGAAGCTCCGCCGCTTCGGCCAGCAATGGGGCATCGCCGACACCGTCCAATGCTCCATCGGGCAAGGCTTCCTCACCGCCACCCCCCTCCAGGTCGCCCACGCCACCGCCGCCATCGCCTCGGGCGGCGCCCTTTACCGCCCGCGCCTCGTCGCCTTCGGCAAGACGCGCGGCGACCTCCAACGCCGCCTCCCTTGGTCCGCCGCCGACCTCGCCGTCGTCGTCGAGGGGATGCGCATGGCCGTCCGCGCCGGCACCGGGCAGACCATGCAGGTCGAGGGCGTGGACGTCGCCGGCAAGACCGGCACCGCCGAGTACATCGACCGCGGCCGGCGCCGCAAGCACGCCTGGTCCGTCGCCTTCGCCCCCGCCGACGCCCCCACCATCGTCGTCTGCGCCATGCTCGACAACGGCGTCGGCGGCGGCCGCGACGCCGGCCCCATCGTCCAGAAAGTCCTCTCCGCCCACCTCCACGCCAAGCCCCTCGACGTCCGCGCCGACCCCGAGGCGCTTCAGGACTGACCGGCCCCGCCGCGCCGCCCGAGCAGGTCGCGGTAGAGCGCCAAGGTCTCCTTGGCCATGCGCGCGGCCGTGAAGCGCTCGGCGATGTGCGGGCGCAGGGGGCCGAAGCGCGTGCCGCGCACGCGGCGGAGCGCCCCCGCCAAGGCCTCCACGTCGCCCGGCGGCACCAAGAAGCCGTCCAGCCCGTCGCGCACGACGTCGAGGACGCCGCCGTGCGCGGCGGCGATCACCGGCGTCTCCATCGCGAGCGCCTCGGCCACCGTCCGCCCGAAACTCTCGGGTTTGCTCACGTTGCACGAGCACACCACGTCCGCGGCGGCGGCGATCTCCGGGATATGGCTTTGGCTGCCGGCGAAGACCACCCGGTCCGCCACGCCCAACGTCCGCGCGAGCACCCGCAGCTCCCCCAGATAATCCTCCTGATGCCGCTGCGGCCCGCCCACCACCAGTGCCGTCAGGGCGGGCCATTCCCCGCGGAGCGCGGCCACCGCCCGGATCAGCACGTCCACCCCCTTCAGGCGGGAGACGCGCCCGATGGCCGCCGCCACGAAGCGCCCCTCCAGCCCCCACTCCCTGCGGAAGGCCGCCATCCACGCGCGGTCGAGCCGCGCCGGGTCGAAGAGCGTCAAGTCCACACCCCGGGGGATGACCACTAGGCGGCCTTCCGGCACCCACGGGTAATGCTCCCGCACGAAGGCCCGGCCCGCCGTCGAGACGCAGATCACGCGGTCGGCCCGCACCATCACGCTGCTGTAGAGCCCGGGATGGTTCAGCCCGTGCAGCGTCGAGACCGTCGGCAGCCCGAGCGCCCGGTTCGCCCACAGCGTCAGCCAGCCCGGCACGCGGCTTCGGAAGTGGACGACGTCGGGGCGGATCTCCCGCAGCGTCCGCCGCAGCGCCCACGCCCGCCACGGGGCCGAGAGGGGGTTCTTGCCGCGTACGTCCAGCGTCACGTGCCGCCCGCCGTCGGCCACGATCCGCGCCGCGCGCGGCCCCCCGGCGGAGATCACCCAGCTCTCATGCCCGGCCTCGACGTAAAGCCGGTTGCTGTCCACCGTCCCGCGCTCCACGCCCCCGTCGCCCAGCGACGGCAGCACCTGCACAATCCGCATCGCATCCATGCCGGCAATTATACCACGCCGCCGCGGGACGCTCAGAGGTAGGGCGCAAAGTCGGGGGGAAAGGGCGCCTCGAACAGGAGCGGGGCGCCGGTGACGGGGTGGCGGAGGGCCAGGCGGCGGGCGTGGAGCAACTGGCGGGCGGGGGGGACGGGCAGGCGGCGGTCGAGCGCGGGCTTGCCGTAAAGCGCGTCGCCGGCGATGGGCGCGCCGAGGGAGGCGAGGTGGACGCGGATCTGGTGGGTGCGCCCGGTCTCGATGCGGCAGGCCACGCGGCAAAGGCCGTCGGGCAGGGCGGCCTCGACGCGCCAGTGGGTAACGGCCCGGCGGCCGCCGACGCGGAGGACGGCCATCTTCTGGCGGTTGGCGGGGCTGCGGCCGATGAGGGTGTCGAGCGTGCCTTGGGGCGGGGGCGCGCCGTGGACGATGGCGACGTAGTCCTTCTCCAGGTCATGCGCGGCGAAGGCGCGCGCGAGGCCCTGGAAGGCGCGGTCGCTCTTGGCCACGACCATCACGCCCGAGGTGTCCCGGTCCAGCCGATGGACGATGCCGGGGCGGCGCTCCCCGCCGACGCCGCGCAGGTCGGGGCAATGCCAGAGCAGGGCGTTGACCAGCGTGCCATGGGTGTGGCCGCAGGCGGGGTGGACGACGAGCCCGGCGGGCTTGTCGAGCGCCAGCAGCTCGGCGTCCTCGTAAAGGACGTCCAGCGCGATGGGCTCGGGGACGAGGTCGGTGGGCTCGGCGGGCGGCAGCGTGAGCAGGTAGGTGGCGCCGGGGCGCGGCGGGGCCGAGAGCTTGCCGACGGGGCGCCCCTCGGCGTCGGTGAGGAGGCCCTGCCGGGCGAGGGCCTGGATGCGGCTGCGCGTGAGCTCGGGCAGGCGGCGGGCGAGCCATTGGTCCAGGCGGCGCTCCTCCGCGCCCCCCTCCACCGTGAGGGTCAGGGTCTCGCCCTCCTCCTCCTCAGCCATACCACACCTGCCAGAGGAAAAGCCCGCAGGCGGGGGCCGAGGGGACGCGCGCGGTGCGGGGGTTGCCCGGCGCGAGCAGCTCCGAGACCGCCTCGGGCCGCTCCAGCCCCGTGCCCACGCGCAGGAGGAAGCCCACCATGCTGCGCACCATCTTGTAGAGGAAGCCGTTGCCCTGCACGCGGAAGGCGACCCGTGAGCCCTGCCGCGAGACCTCGAAGGCGTGGATCGTGCGCACGGTCGAGGCCACCGGGCGGTTGGGGTTGGCCGAGAAGGCCGCGAAATCATGCTCCCCCACGAACCGCGCCATCGCCGCGCGCATGGCGTCCAAGTCCAGCGGGCGCACCACGTGCGCGTGGTAGAGGCGTCGGCAGGGCGGCATCAGGCGCGTGTTCCAGACGTAGTAGCGATACTCCTTGCGCACGGCCGAGAAGCGCGCGTGGAAGCCCGGCCCCACCTCCGCGCAGGCGCGGACGCGGATGTCCGGCGGCAGGCGCCCCCCCGCGTTGAGGGCCATCAGCAGGCTGCGCGCGCTCATGCGGGTGGCCAGGTCGCAATGGAAGACCTGGCCGCGCGCGTGGACGCCGTGATCCGTGCGGCCGCTGCCGTGGATCTCCACGCGCGGGGCCTTGACGATGTCCGCCAACGTCCGCTCGATGGTCTCCTGCACGCTCGGCAGCCCCGGCTGGGTCTGCCAACCGAAGTAGGCCGTGCCGTCATAGGCGCAGACCATCCTGAAACGCCGCGTCGCAAGTTCGCTCATGGCCCCATTCTGCCAAAAAACGCGCCCCGGTTGGGGCGCGAGGAGAAACAACTAAACATGAAACACTGGCGGAGAGGGAGGGATTCGAACCCTCGGTGCCCACAAGGAGCACACAAGATTTCCAGTCTTGCGCCTTCGACCACTCGGCCACCTCTCCGGAAAAGTGCCACATAGTATGCCAAACCCCGCGCCGCCGCGCAAGGGAAAAGTTCGCCAGCCCGAAGGCGGGGGCGTGGCGCGCGCTCAGCGCCCGGCGTCGAGCGCGGCCACCTCGGCCGGGGAGAGCGGGCGGAAGCGCCCCGGGGGGAGCGCGCCGAGGGTGAGCCCCGCGAACGCGACGCGCCGGAGGCGGCGGACGCGGAGCCCGGCCTGCTCGCACATCTGCCGGATCTGCCGGTGGCGCCCCTCGGAGAGGACGAAGCGGAGGCGGCGCCCCCCCAGCCGCTCCACCGGCACGGGGCGGATGCGGTAGCCCTCGATGACGAGCGGGGAGCGGAGGAGCGCCAGCTGGCGCCCCGTGGGCTCGGCGTCGACCTCCACCTCGTAGGTCTTGCGGTGGCCGAAGCGGGGGTGGGTGAGGCGTTGGATGAGGGGACCGTCGTTGGAGACGAGCAGCAGCCCCTCGCTCGCCTTGTCCAGCCGCCCCACGGGCACCAGGCGCAGCCCCAGCCCGCGGAAGGCCTCGAGGACGGTGCGGGCGCCTTGGCCGTCGGCGGAGCAGACCTCGCCCACGGGCTTGTTGTAAAGGAAGGTCCGGCGCGGCCCCTCGGCGGCGGCCACGGGGCGGCCGTCGAGGGCGAGCGCGGCGTCGGGGGGGACGCGCGCGCCGGGCTCGGCCACCACGCGCCCGCCGACGGTGACGCGCCCGGCGCGGATGAGCGCGGCCGCCGCGCGCCGGGAGGCCACGCCGCGCCGGGCCAGGAGGTTCTGGAGGCGTTCGGCGGGCTCAGTCGGCATAGAGGGTCTGGGGCGCGGCGCGGGTGATGGTCAGGTCCGCGAAGTCGCCGGGGCGGATCCCCGCGGGCGGGTCGAAGACGACGATCTTGTTGTTGGAGGCCCGGCCCGACCACTTGGCCTTGTTGCGCAGGCTGGGGCCTTCGACGAGGACGCGCTGGACGGTGCCGACGAGCGCCTGGTTGAGGCGCGCGCCGCGCACGTCCTGGTCGCCCAGGAGGATTTGGTTGCGGCGGGCCTTCTCGGCCTCGGGCACGTCGTCCTCCCACGTGGCCGAGAGGGTACCCGGGCGGGGGGAATACTTGAAGATGAAGGCGTTGTCGAAGCGTGCCTCCTCCATCAGCGTGCGCGTGGCCTGGAAATCGGCCTCGCTTTCGCCGGGGAAGCCGACGATGACGTCGGTGGTCAGCGCCAGGTCGGGGACGGCCCGGCGGAGGCGCCCGACGGCCGCGAGGTAGCCCTCGCGCGTGTAACCGCGGCGCATCCGGGCGAGGACGGCGTCGGAGCCGCTCTGGACGGGCAGGTGGAGGTGGCGGCAGAGCTTGGGCTCGTCGCGGAAGAGGCGGACAAGCTCGTCGGTCACGCCCGCGGGGTGGCCGCTGGTGAAGCGGATGCGCGCGATGCCGGGGATGGCGGCCACGGCCTCGAGCAGGCGCGGGAAGGGCAGCGCGTAGCCGCCGGGCGAGGGGGCGTCCCCCGCGTCGAAGGCCGGCGTGCGCAGGCCGTAGTTCATGATCGATTGGCCCAGGAGCGTCACCTCGCGCACGCCTTGTTCGGCCAGGGCGCGCACCTCGGCCAGGACGTCGCGCGCGGGGCGGCTCCACTCGTCGCCCCGCACCTCCGGCACGATGCAGTAGGCGCAGCGGCGGTTGCAGCCCAGGAGGATGGTGACGAAGGCCGAGAAGCCGCCGGGCACGTGGCCGCTGGGCGCGTCCGGGCGCTCGTGCGCGCCGCGCAGCGCCAAGGTCGTGCGCCCTTGGAGGGCGGCCTCGACGGCGGGGGCGACGCGCTCGGCGCAGCGCGTGCCGATGGCGAAGTCGAGCCCCGGCAGCTTTTGGAAGAGCGCCCCGCCCAGCCGCTGGGCCATGCAGCCCATCACGCCCACCACGCGGCCGGGGCGCGCGCGCTTGGAGGCGCAGAGGAGCCCCAGTTTGCCGAGGGCCTTGTCCTCGGCCTTGCCGCGCACCGAGCAGGTGTTCACGAGCACGACGTCGGCGGCGTCCTCGTCGGGCGCCTGGTCGAGCCCGGCGTCGAGCAACGCCTTGGCGGCGGCCTCGCTCTCGCGGACGTTCATCTGGCAACCGTAGGTGTGGATGGCAAAGGATGGCATGGCGGCTCCGTGCTGGGGTCAAAACGCGCGTCAGTATACCACAGCCCGGCGGGGCGCGGCGCGGTTCAGCTCAGGGCGCAGAGGCCGTCGGGGCCGTCTTGGGTGGTGAGGCAGAGGCGCCAGGGGTGGCGGCCTTGGGCGAGGCGGAGGGTGATGGCGCGGCCTTGGGCGCAGTCGCCCCGCTCGTATTCGAGGATGTGGGCCTCATGGAGCCAGAGCTGGCAGCCGCCCGCGCCCCGGGCCGTGAAGGTGCGCTCGCCCTCGGCGGGCATCTCGAGCCAGCCGCGGATCTCCACGCCGTAGGCGCCGGTGCGGGGGAGGCGGGCGCGGAGGTCGGCGAAGTCCTTGGCGAGGAAGCCGCCGTCGGGGGCGAGGGTGCGGAAGTCGGGCACCCAGGGCCAGGCCTCCGCGCCGGCGCGGTAGAGGCGGACCTCGAGGGGCGGCAGGTCGCCGGGGAGGGGCGTGGCGGGCATGGCGGCGGCCTCGATGCCGGGGTGGCTGTTGGCGTAGGCGCCGGGCGCGCCGCAGGCGTCGGGCACTTTGGCGACGGGGACGCGGCAGGCGACGAGGAGGTCGGTCATCCAGCGGAGGCGGTCGGCCTGGGCGGGGTCGGCACTGAGGTCGCGCTCCTGGCCGGGGTCGGCGGCGAGGTCGTAGAGGGCGCGCGTGCCGTTGATGCCGTTGTTGCGGACGAGGACGTAGTCGCCGTCGCGCACCATCTGCTCAAAGCCGAAGCCCTGGCCGGAGCCGCCGTCGTTGTATTCGGCGTAGACGCGCATGGGGAGCTGGCGGCCTTGGCCGGTGAGGGTGGGCAGGAGGGAGACGCCGTCGCAGTGGGCGGGCTGGGGGAGCCCGGCCACGTCGGCGAGGGTGGCCATCCAGGCGGGGAACTGGAAGGGGAAGGCGCTTTGGCGGGGGGCGTCCGTGCCGGAGGCGGGGATGACGCCGGGCCAGAGGGCGAAGGTGGGCTCGCGCAGGCCGCCTTCGTAGCTCCAGCGCTTCATGCCGCGGTGGGGGCCGTTGGAGTCGAAGGCGTTCTCCACCCAGTTGATGCCGGCGGGGGAGAGGTATTCGCCGGCGGGGCCGTTGTCGGAGGTGAAGACGAAGAGGGTGTTCCGGTCGAGGCCGCGGAGGCGGAGGAAGCGGAGGAGGTCGCCGAGCGCGTCGTCGAGCCGACGGATGTTGGTGGCGTAGCGGCGCTTGGAGGGGGTGTCGTAGCCTTGGTAGTCGGGGTGGATCCAGGTGTTGGAGGTGTTGGCGCCCGTGCCGTCGACGGCCTTGAAGGGGAGGAAGCCGCGCGCGTCCTTCTCCCAGCGCACGCCGCCGCCCCAGCGCGCGTCCGAGGCGTCGGCCTCGGGGTAGGCGTTGCCGGGGACGTGGAAGTTGGCCGTGGAGGCCATCTCGGGGTCGCCGTGGGTGTTGCCGGAGCCGTGGCAGGTGGTGTAGCAGGCGTAGCAGAAGAAGGGCGCCGCGCGCCCGGCCTCCTGATGGGCCAGGATGAGCTGCTTGATCTTGGCGGTGAAGAGGTCGGTGTCGTAGCAGTGGCGGCCCTCGGCGTCGGCGACGAGCCTGCGCCAGTAGGCGCCGTCGGCGTCGCGCTCCCAGTCGGTGGCGCCGGCGGAGAGGGCGGCGTAGAAGGCGTCGTCCTTGGCCTGCGCGGAGAGGTTCTCCACGAGGGGCGAGCCTGCGCTGCTGTCGCGCCAGGCGCCCTCCGCGCCCTGCCAATGGTAGAAGGAGTGGCCGTGGCCGTGGGCGGGGTAGCCGTAGGAATAATCGAAGCCCGCGTCGCAGGCCATCGCGCGGCGCGGCAGGCCGTTGCTTTCGTAGCCGCCGCCGATGCCCCACTTGCCGATGTGCCAGGTGGCGTAGCCGGCACGCTTCATCACGGTGGCCAAGGTCATGTGCGCGTCCACGGGCCGGTCGAACATGTTGTCGCGCAGGTTGCAGTGGCCCTGGTGCTTGCCGGTGACCATCGAGGCGCGGGCGGGGGCGCAGACGGGGGCGGTGGTGTAGGCGTTGGTGAGCATGACGCCGCGGCGCATCGCGTCGTCGAGGTTGGGCGTGTCGATGTGGACGTTGCCCTCGGCGGCGCGGGCGTTCTGCCAAAAGGCGCCCAGGTCGCCCCAGCCCAGGTCGTCGCACAGCACCAAGATCACGTTGGGCCGCGCCCCTTGGCCGGGGATCGGCGCCTCGGGCCGCGCCAGGCGCGCCTCGCCGGGCCCGATCGCCCATGCCGCCCCAGGCGCCGCGCACACCGCGCACGCGCCGATCGCCTTCAGAAACTCCCGTCTGCGCATCGAAAGACCTGCCTTTCCTTCATCGAACCGAAAACCGCCAGCCCGGGCGCGCCCAACGCACCCACGCCGCCCCCTCCGCCGCCGGATCCCCGCCCCGCCGGTAGACTTCCACCACGCCCTGCACCGCGATGGGCGAACCCTCGCCCGTCAGATTGTCCAAGGTCAGCGTGCCCCCCTCCGTCGCCGCCCCCAGCCGCGCGCCCGTCTCCGGCGCGACCTCCGCCGAGAGACGCCCGTCCATCAGCAGCCACCCCCGCGGCGCGACCTCCACGCGCACCCCGCGCGGCAGGGAAAAGGCCGGCACCCACGGCTCCCCCGAGTCCTCCCCCGCCAACGCCCCCAGCACGCGCACCGTGCCGCCCGTGGAATCCGCCGTCGCGCGCAGCCGCCGCGCGGTCACCCCCTCGGGCACCGTCAGCGTGCCGCCCGCGAAGCGTACCTCGAGCGCCTCCAGCCCCTCCGGCCAAAGGGTCTCCCCTTCGCCCTCCGCGAGCGTCGGCGCCTCCAAGGCGATCGCCGCCAACGCGAAGAAACAGCCGAGCGCCTCCTCCGCCCGCTCGCACGTTAGTGTCAATGTCTCGTCCGCGCCCAAGGCGACCAGCCCGCCGAAATCCAACGTCGCCGCGTTCGCCTGCGCTGTGAGGCTGCCCGCGCCTTGGCACGTCGTCACGGTCTCCACCGAACGCCCGCCCGCCTCTGCGCGGAAACGGGCCGTGCGCTTGGTGCCGGCGTCCTGCGTCGCGCCCGTGCTGTTGTGGATGCGCACCGTCAGGGTCAGCGCGCCGAAGGCCGTCGGCTCCCGCGCCGTCAGCGTCAGCCGCCAACGCCCCGCCGTCTGCACGTTCACGTCAGGGGCCATCAACGTTTTGTCCGCCCACGCCGCGCCCGACGCCATGAAGCCGCACGGCACCCAGCCGCCGCCCGCGTAGTCCTGACGCTCCAAGGCGGCGAAGGCCAGCGGCCCCGTCGTCTCGATGTCCGCCGCCGTCTTCCCCGAGAAGGCGACCGTCCCCGCCCACGCCTGCGCGGCCAACACGCACGCCGCCGCCCAGCACAACACGCGCCGCGCGCCCATGCCGCCCCCGCCGCGCCCGGCGAGATCGATTCGTCGCTTGGTTGCCAGAGTCCTTTCCTGCGTCATTGCGGGCAGGATAGCATTTTTTGGGGTGGGGGTCAAAGCCTTTCCGACGCCGCGCGGCCTCAGCGCGCGGGGAGGGCGGGCAGGCGGTTTTGGAATTGGCGGAGGCGGAGGGCGGTGGGGGAGGCAAGGAGGGCGCGGGTGAGTAGGCGGCGGGCGAGGGCCTCGTCCCCGAAGGCCTTGGCCTCGTCGGCGGCGACGCCGAACCAGGCCTGGGCGTAGAGCGGGTCGTCGCGGTCGTTGAGCTCGCCGAGGCGTTCGGCGATGCGGCATTGCTCGGCGCGGGTTTCGAGGGCGAGCTCGGGCCAGGCCACGATGGCCTTGCGGAGCATCTCCAGCGCGCCGGGGTCGTCCCAGAAGCGGTCAAGGAGGCGGCGGGCGCAGGCGCGCCCGGCGGGGACGTCCTTGGCGCGGTAGGCGTCGGCCAGCGCTTGGGGGGCCAGGAGGGTGCCCCAGCCGCGCGGGAGGGGGCCGAGGGCGTCGATCTCGGCGAGGATCGCCGCGCGCGCGTCGGGCCGCTCGGCCTTGACGAGGCGGGCAAAGGCGTCGCGGACGGCCTGGCCGCGGGCCTCCTCTTGGGCGGCCGCGTCGCGGGCGGCTTGGGGGTCGGCGGGGGGATTGGGGGTGCGGAAGGCGGCGGGGAGGGTTTCGAGCGGGCCTTTCCAGAGCAGCCTGCCGCCGCGGAAGTAGGCGACGTAGGGCGGGTTGTGGCGGTCGTCCGCGCCGAAGAGGTCGCCGGGGACGGCGTCGGCGAAGCGGAGGCCGCGCGCGAGTTCGGGGAGGGGGGCGAGGAGGGCGCCGAGGTGGCCGCTGGCCTTGGCGGGGGCAAGGGTGAGGGTTCGGTGGGGGTAGGGGAGGGCCTTGGCGACGCGGCGCTCGGGGAGGGTGGCGAGGGTCGTCCAGGTGAGTTTGGCGACCCAGAAGGGGTTGGGCCAGTAGGCCACGAGGGTCGGCAGGTCGTCCGCCGGGAGGGGGCCGACGAGCGCGGCGTAGGGGGCGGCGTCGCCGGCGTCCGTTCGGGTCTCGGGGGCGGGGGGCTCGGCGGGGGCGAGCGCCGGCGCCGCGGGGAGGTCGGGGAGGGTGCCGCCGCGGGCCTTGGCGAGGGGGTGGGCCTCGAGGGCGCGGCGTTGGAGGCGCGCGGCGGCGGCCCAGTCGCCCTTGGCCGCGGCGGCGTCGGCCCGGGCCTCGAGGGCGCGGGTCTCGGCCATGGGGTCGGCGTCGGGCGGGGGCGCCTCGAGGCGTCCGTCGCGGAGGGCACGGAGGCGTTCGGCGGTGAGCGCGGCGGGGTGGCCCTGCCAGACGACCTCGCCCTCGCGGACGACGGCGGCGAAGGGGATGCCCTTGACGCCGAGGCGTTTGGGGAGCGCGCCCGCGCGGTCGACGGCGAGGGCGTAGGTGGGCGGGGTGGGCTGCTTGGCGAGGAAGTCGAGGATCTCGGCGTCGGAGCCTTTGTCCCAGACGTTCACGCCGATGACGCGCACGCCCTCGTCGCCGAGCTCGCGCCAGAGGGCCTCGAGGTGGGGCATGGCGCGGAGGCAGGGGCCGCACCAGCGCGCCCAGCATTCCACCACGGCGATCTCGCCTTTGGCCCAGGCGGCGGGGCGCTCGCCGCGCAGGAAGTCGGCGGGCAGGGCGTCGACGGGGAGCGTCGCGGCGCGGAGGGCGGCGGCGAGGGCGAGCGCGGCGGCGAGGAGGGCTGGGCGCATGGCGGGGTTCCTTTCGTCAGGCGGGGCGGAGGGCGCGCCCGGCCTCCTGCGCGGCGATGAGGCGGCTGAGGCGGCGGCGTTCGTGGAGGTGGAAGCCGAGGGCGATGAGCACGGAGAGGACGTCGGAGATCGGCGCGGCCCACCAGACGCCGAGGATCGGGTCCATCACCTTGGGCAGGAGCAGCATCAGCGGCACCAGCAGGAAGCATTGGCGCGAGAGGCTCATCGCCAGCGCCACCCCGCCGCGCCCGATGCTTTGGAAATACTGACCCACCAGGATGGCATAGCCCACGAAGGTGAAGCCGCAGAAGAAGACCGCCATCTCCGAGGGGCCGTGGGCCAGCAGCTCGCCGGCCATCTCCTCCTTGCAGAAGAGGAGGAAGAGCGGCCTTCGGAAGAGGAGCACCAGCGCGGAGGCCAGGGCGATGTAGCCGCCGCCCCACCACGCCGCCAGGTTGAAGGTGCGGCGCATCCGGCGGTAGTTCCGCGCGCCGTAGTTGAAGCCGAGGATGGGCTGCATCCCCTGCGCCACGCCCAGCACGGGCATGCACACCAGCATCTGCACGGTCATCACGATGCCGATGGCCGCGATCTCGCGCCCCGCCACGGCCTCGGTGGGCGCGAGGGCCTTGAAGAGGATGTTGTAGAGCGCGGTGATGGCGCTGCCCACCAGGTTGAGGGCGAAGGGCGGCAGCCCCGCCACGACCACCCCCCACAGCAGGGGCCTGTAGAGCCGGACGAACCCCCACCGCAGCCGCAGCCCCGCCGAGGGCCGCAGGAAGTGCGCCAGCACCCACGCCGCCGAGACCGCCTGCGAGAGGCACGTGGCGATGGCCGCGCCCTGGATCTTCAGGCCCAGGCCCGGCAGCGTGCAGAAGCCCAGCGGCACCTCGTCGAAGATGAAGAAGGGGTCGAGGACGGCGTTCAGCACCGCCCCGATGAGCATCGTCATCAGCGCCTTGGTGGGGTGGCCCTCGGCCCGGATGGTGTGGTTCAGCCCGAAGGAGAGGTATTGGAAGGCCGCGCACCAGAAGACGATGCGCAGGTAATCCGCCGCCGGCGGGATCGTCGCCGCCGTCCCCCCCGTCGCCTCCAGCAGCGGCTCCACGAAGAAGGCGCAGAGCGGGTAGACGAGGAACGAGAGCAGCAGGTAGACGCAGACCGCCTGCCCCAGGTAGCACTGCGCCACCGAGCGCTTCCCCTGGCCCATCGCGATGGAGATCCGCGTCGCCGTCCCCACCCCCAGCAGCAGGCCGAAGGCCAGCATCACCATCATCGGCGGGAAGGTCAGCGCGAAGCCCGCCAGTCCGTCGGGCCCCACGCACCGGCCCACGTACAGGCGGTCGACCACGTTGTAGAGCGCCATCACCAGCATACCCACGATCGCGGGCACGGAATACTTCCACAGCAGGTTGCCCACCGGGAAGCGGGCCAACTCCTTCGACGCACGCGAAACGGCCATGCGCGACCCTCCGAAACCGATTGCCGTCCACCCTCCGCGGGCGACGGACGCCACCCTACGCGCTCACGCGCCCTTGCCGAAGGCGGCCTCGCAGCGCGTGCGCAGCCTTGCCACCGCCGCCGCCATGTCGGCCTGCGCGAAGAGGAAGGAGCCCGCCACGAAGGCGTTCGCCCCGGCGCGCGCCGCCGCCACCGCCGTCTCGTCGTTGACGCCCCCGTCCACCATGATGTCCAGCGCCGGCGCGCGCCCGCGCAGCGCCGCGATCTTCGGCAGCACCGCCGCGATGAACGCCTGCCCGCCGTAGCCGGGGTGGACGGTCATGCAGAGCACCTCGTCCGCCACGTCCAGGTAGGGGAAGGCCGCCTCCGCCGGCGTCTCCGGGTTCAGCGCCAGCCCCACGCGCACGTTCCGCGCCTTCAGGGCCGCGGCGAGCGCGCGCACGTTCACCGTGTCGCGCAGCTCCAGGTGGAACTGCACCGTCGTGCTCCCCTTCTCCGCGAAGCGTTCGGCGTAGGCTTCCGGGTTGGTCATCATCAGGTGCGTGTTCAGCGCGAAGCCCTCCGGCAGCGTCCGCCGGCACAGCGCGGCCGTCTCCGGCGAGAAGGAGAGGTTCGGCACGAAATGGCCGTCCATCACGTCCAGGTGCAACGCGTCCGCGCCCGAGGCCGCGACCCGCGCGATCTCGTCCCCCAGGCGCCCTTGGTCGGCCGCCAGCAACGAAGGCAAAATGGCAATCTTCATGTCCGTCCGCTCCTTTGTCGCCCCGGATTCCCGCGCGCGCCGGGGCGGGTGTCACTCCGGCGCGCGCCGCCTCACTTCACCACGTTTCGGGGGCGGACGGTGATGTGGAGCTCGCGGAGCTGTTTCTCCGTGACCTCGCTGGGCGCGTGCATCATCAGGTCCTCGGCCTTCTGGTTCATGGGGAAGGCGATGACCTCGCGGATGTTCTCCTCGCCGGCCAGGAGCATGACCATGCGGTCGACGCCCGGGGCGACGCCGGCGTGCGGGGGCGCGCCGTACTTGAAGGCGTTGAGGAGGCAGGCGAACTTCTGCTCGACGACCTCGGGGCCGTAGCCGGCGATCTCGAAGGCGCGGTACATGATGTCGGGCCGGTGGTTGCGCACGGCGCCGGAGGAGAGCTCGATGCCGTTGCACACCACGTCGTACTGATAGGCCAGGACGTCGAGCGGGTCTTTGCCGTTGAGCGCCTCGAGCCCGCCCTGCGGCATGGAGAAGGGGTTGTGCGAGAAGATGGTGGCCCCCGTCTCGGGATCCTTCTCGAAGAAGGGGAAGTCGGTGATCCAGCAGAAGCGGTAGGCGTTTTGCTCGATGAGGCCGAGGTCTTGGCCCATCTTCTTGCGCAGGGCGCCCATCATGCCGGGGGCCTTGTCGGGCGCGTCGCAGATGAAGAAGATCGCGTCGCCGTCCTTGAGGCCGCCGCGCCGGGCCAGGGCGTCGAGCTCCTCGGGCTTGAGGAACTTGGCGATGGGGCCCTTGATCTTGTCGGCGTCCCACACCAGATAGGCCAGGCCCTTGGCGCCGAGCTCCTGCTTGGCCCACGGCTCGAGCTTGTCGAAGAAGCTGCGGGGCTTGGTCTTGATCTGCGGCACGGGGAGGGCGCGGACGATCGCGCCGCCGGCGATGGCCTTGGCGAAGGCGCCGAAGCCGCTCCCGGCGAAGAGGTCGGTCACGTCGATGATCTTCAGGGGGTTGCGCAGGTCGGGCTTGTCGGAGCCGTAGGTGAGCATGGCCTCGCGGTAGGGGATGCGCCGCCAGGGGGCCTGGTCGATCTGCCAGCCCTTGGGGGCGAAGGCCGCGAAGGCCTTGGAGAGCACGTCCTCCACCACCGCGAAGACGTCGTCCTGCGTGGCGTAGGACATCTCGATGTCCAGCTGGTAGAACTCGCCCGGGGAGCGGTCGGCGCGCGAATCCTCGTCGCGGAAGCACGGGGCGATCTGGAAGTAGCGGTCGAAGCCGGCCACCATCAGCAGCTGCTTGAAGAGCTGCGGGGCCTGCGGCAGGGCGTAGAACTTGCCGTGGTGGACGCGCGAGGGCACCAGGTAGTCGCGCGCGCCCTCGGGGCTGGAGCAGGTGAGGATGGGCGTCTGGTACTCGTTGAAGCCGTGCGCCTCCATCTCCTTGCGCAGGAAGCTGATGAGCTTGGAGCGCAGGACGATGTTCTTGTGCACCCGCTCGCGGCGCAGGTCGAGGTAACGGTAGGTCAGGCGCATATCCTCGGCCGGGTCCGTCTCGTCGGGGATGTAGAGCGGCGTCGTCTCCGAGGGGGATTCGACGACGCACGCGTCCGCCACCAGCTCTACCTCGCCGGTGGGCAGCTCGGGGTTCACGGTGGCGGGCTCGCGCAGCACCACCTGGCCGGTGAAGGTGAGGACGCTCTCGAGTTTCACCTTCTCCACCTCGCCGAAGAAGGGGCGGCTCGGGTGCACCACCACCTGCGTCAGGCCGTAATGGTCGCGCAGGTCGATGAACAGGATGCCGCCGTGGTCGCGCTTGCGGAAGACCCAGCCGGAGAGGCGGGCGGTCTTGCCGGCGTCGCCGGCGCGGAGTTCGTTGCAGGTGTGCGTGCGGTAAGGATGCATACAAGGCCTCGCTATGAAAAGAAACGCGCGTCAGTATACCACAAACCGCGAAAAAGGGATTGCCTTTCCGGGGGGCGTTTGGTATCCTATGCGACGTTTTGCCAACTTAGCTCAGCTAGGTAGAGCAGCGCATTCGTAATGCGCAGGTCGTCGGTCCGATTCCGTCAGTTGGCTCCATCCTCAAGGCCCGCAAGCCCCGCGCTTGCGGGCCTTTTTGTTTCCCCGGCGGCCGCGCCGGGGAGCCAAGGGAAACAAAAAAGGCCCCGCCGGGCGGCGGGGCCTTTTCGTCGCGCGGGGCGCCTGTCAGGCGACGCCGTGTTTGGAGGCGTTGGCGTAGAAGTGGAGGAGGTGGCGGATCTGGGGGCATTGGGGGAGCTCGCGGGCGATGCGCTCGAGGGCGGCGGCGCGGGTGGAGCCTTCGGAGTAGAGGATCTGGTAGGCGTCCTTGAGGGCGGAGACGGCCTCGGGGGTGAAGGCGTCGCCATGGCGGCGGATGCCGACGGAGTTGAGGCCGCGGACGACGAGGTTCTCGACGCCCATGGTGACCATGTAGGGGGGGGCGTCCTTGCGGAGGTGGGTGCCGCCGCCGATCATGGCGTAGGTGCCGATGTGGGTGAATTGGAGGATGGCGGTGGTGCCGCCGATGACGGCGTTCTCCTCGATGAGGCATTCGCCGGCGACCTGGACGCCGTTGGACATGATGACGCGGTCGCCGACGACGCAGCCGTGGGCGATGTGGCAGTAGGCCATGATGAGGCAGTCCGCGCCGATGACGGTCTTGGAGCCCTCGAAGGTGCCGGAGTGGATGGTGGCGCATTCGCGGATGACGGTGCGGGGGCCGATCTCGACGAAGGTGACGACGCCGGGGCGCCATTTGAGGTCTTGGGTCTTGGTGCCGACGCAGGCGTTGGGGAAGACCTCGCAGCCCTCGGCGAGGGTGGTGTGGCCCTCGACGGTGGCGTGGTGGTGGATGACGGCGCGGGGGCCGATGGTGACGTCGGGCCCGACGTAGGCGAAGGGGCCGACCTCGGCGGTGGGGTCGATTTGCGCGCCGGGGCAGACGTAGGCCAGGGGATGGATAGGCATGGGCGCTCCTTTATTGGTGCTTGGGGATGAGGCGCGCGGCGACGGCGCAGCAGATGACGACGGGGGCCCAGACAAGGAGCCACGGCAGCGCGGCGGGCTTGTCCGCGAGGGATTCGGAGAGCAGGACGAAGAGGAAGAAGGCGATGCCGACGCCGACGCCGAGGGCCAGCCCGCGGGAGGATTCCTTGCGCTGGGTCTGGCAGCCGAGGGGCACGCCCACCAGCACAAAGCAGAAGGCGGAGGCGGCCCAGACGGCGCGGTGGCTGATGAGGAAGCGGAGGCGGCTGCGCCATTTGGCGGCGGCGGGCTGGGAGAGGTCGGCGCGCGCGGCGTCGCGCTCGGCGTCGACGAGCTCGCCGAGGGTGAAATCCTTGGGCTTCTTGAGGTATTCGCGGGAGCGGGAGACGACATCCTTGCAGAGGTAGGTGTAGGTGGCGAAGGTGGCGGTGCCGCGGACGTCCTTGGCGGGGGGGGAGACGGTGGCGTCGCGGAGGGTGAAGACGAGGTCGCTGCCCTGGGTGCGGACCTCGGCGCGGTCGGCGTGGATCTCGCGGAGGAAGCCGTCGGAGCGGTCGATGGCCAGGAGGTTGTAGAGGAGGGTGTAGGGGCGGCCGTCGGGATCCTCCTGGTCGACCTTGCGGTCGCAGAAGACGGCGACGTTGTCGATGTCGTCGATGAAGCGCCCGGGCTCGAGGAGCTGGACGCCGGCGTCGAGGGCAAGGCGGCTGGCGAGGGTGCGGCGGACGTAGTGCCCGCGGGGCATGGCGTAGTTCTGGAGGTAGAAGACGAGGGCGGAGCAGAGGAGCCCGACGATGAGCGGCCCGCGCATGATGGTCAGGAAGCTGACGCCGCAGGCCTTCATGGCCGCGATCTCGCTGTCGGTGCTCAGGCGGCCGAAGACGAGGAGGGAGGCGACCATGAGGGAGAGCGGGATGGTGAAGCCCAGAACCTCGGGCAGGGAGGCGAGGAGGTACTGCGCCACGAGCGCGCCGGAGGCCCCGCGCATGACGAATTGGAAGACTTGGAAGAGGAAGCCGACGGAGAGGACGAAAGTGAGCACCACGCCCGTGAGCCCGGCGGCGACGAGGAAGGAGCGGAGGATGTACCGTTGGAGCGTGCCCATGGCGGGGAGGCCCTCAGCGCGTCGGGGCGGCGCGGAGGCGCTCGCGGGTGGCGGCGTCGACGCCGCGGATGAGGATCTCGACGCGGCGGTTGGAGGGGGTGCCGCGCTCCAGGTCGACGGGGTCGAGGGGCTGGTCGTAGGAATGGCCGTAGGCGGCCATGCGCCCGGGGGCGACGCCGTTCTGGGCGAGGTGGTTCATGACGCTGCGCGCGCGCGCCTCGGAGAGCTCCTGGTTGTAGGCGTGGTCGGAGCCGTGCTGGCGGTCGGCGTGGCCGTGGAGCTCCACCCGCGCCTGGGGGTTGGCCTCGAGGGCGCCCAGGACGATGCGGGTGAGTTCGTCGAGGACGGGCAGCTCGGCGGGGCTGACGATGGCGGTGTCCTTGGCGAAGCCGACGCGCAGCTCAAGGCGCATCTGGTCGGCGGAGCCGGCGGGGGTGACGTCGCGGAGCTTGGCCGCGTGGGCGGAGGCCTCGTCGTAGCGCTTGGCGCCGGGCTCGATCTCGGCGACGGGGGCGAGGGGCTCAAGCCCGGCCGCGCCGCCGTCGTCCCCAGGGCCGCCGCAGAACCAGACGAGCCCGAGGTCGGCGGTGGTGAAGTGCAGGAAGTCATCGTCCAGCGCCACGTGCCAGCGCAGGTCGCCGCGCAGCGAGAGGCGTTCGGTGAGGTGCCAGAAGGCGCCCAGCCCCGCCTGGGCGAAGAGATGGGCCTCCTTGCCGTCCTGCCAGATGGGGGCGGAGGTGGCGCCGTAATAGGCGAGGCCGCCGGCGAGGAAGGGGTCGAAGCGGGCGTAGCGGTCGAAGTGCCAAAGGGCTTCCGCGCCGAGGCCGAGGATGGTGCGCCCGCCGTGGGCGCCGCTGGCGGTCTTGGTGCCGCGCCCGATCATGCCGAAACCTTCGAGGGAGAGGGGGCTGTCGGCGAAGTCGTAGCCCAGGCGGAGGACGACGTAGGGCTGGACGCCCCGGAGGTTGCTGCCGGGCTTGGGGTGGGTGGCGTTGTGCAGGCGCATGGCGCCGGCGCCGAGGCCGAGGTAGAACCGCCCCTCGGAGCGGCCGTCGTCCTCCTCGGCGGCGGGGGCGGCTCCGCGCGCGGCGGCGTCCTCGGCGGTGGGGGCGACGGGCGCGTCGTCGCGCGCGGTGACGACGGGGCCGCGTTGGGCGAGGGTGGGCGTGGAAACGGCCAGCACGGCCGCCAGGAGTGCGAGGGGCTTCATCTCATGGGTTCCTTTCGGCCTCATACGATAGCATATCCGCGCGGGCTTTGCCGTCCGGCGGCGGGGGCGGCCCTAGGCCAGGAGGTAGCGCTCGGCCTCAAGGGCGGCCTTGGCGCCGGCGCCGGCGGCGATGACGGCCTGTTTGTAGAAGGGGTCCATGGCGTCGCCGGCCGCGAAGACGCCGGGGGCGGAGGTGCGGACGCCGTCGGTGACGATGTAACCTTGGGGGTCGAGGTCGAGGGCCCCCTTGAGGAAGGCGGTGTTGGGGGTGTGGCCGATGGCGACGAAGAGCCCGCTGACGGGGAGCTCGCGGGTCTCGCCGGTCTTGACGTTGCGGAGGCGGAGGGCGGTGACGGTGCGCGCGGCGGGGTCGAGGACGTCGTCGACCACGGTGTCCCAGACGGGGACGACGTTGGGGGCGGCGAGGACGCGCTCGGCCATGACCTTGCTGGCGCGGAGGGCGTCGCGGCGGTGGATGAGCCAGACCTTGGCGCAGAGGCGGGAGAGGAAGAGGGCGTCCTCGCAGGCGACGTCGCCGCCGCCGACGACGGCGACCTCCTTGCCGCGGAAGAAGGCGCCGTCGCAGGTGGCGCAGGCGCTGACGCCGTGGCCCATGAGGGCGCGTTCGTTGGGGAGCCCGAGCCAGCGGGCGGAGGCGCCGGTGGCGATGATGAGGGCGCGGGCCTCGAGGGCGCCGGCGACGAGGGTGTCCAAGCGCTTGATGGGGCCGGCGAGGTCGGCGGCGGTGACCTCGTCGACCTCGAAGGCGGCGCCGAAGCGTTCGGCCTGGCGGCGCATGGCGACGACGAGGTCATAGCCGTTGATGGGGGCGGGGAAGCCGGGGTAGTTCTCCACCTCGGTGGTCTGGGTCAGCTGGCCCCCGGGCTGGGGGCCTTCGAGGACGAGCGGGGCGAAGCCGGCGCGGGCGGCGTAGAGGGCGGCGGCGCAGCCGGCGGGGCCGCTGCCGAGGATGATGAGGTCACGCGTCATGGGGCTCTCCGTCATTCGGTGCGCTTGACGATGCGCGTCTCCTTGACCATGACGGCGGTGCCGGCGGCCAGGTCGTTGAGGCGCAGCTGGAAGTAGTATTCGTGCTGGGTGCCGCCGTTGTCGCGGCGGAGGTCGCGGGCGATGATCTTGCCGGTGAGGGAGAAGTCGGGGGCCTTGAGCTGGCCCTTCTTCTGGATGGTGGCTTGGTCGAACTCGTCGTTGCCGCGGACGGCGCGGGCGTCGGAGATGGTCTCGTCGCGGTTGGAGGCCTTGTCGGCGAAGACGGCGGAGAGGGCGAAGCGCTCGTCGGCGAGGAGCGCCTCGGAGACGCGGGCGGTGAGGAGGTCGGTGTCGATGCCCAGGTTGGTCTCGTCGGAGACGTTGCCGATGGCCACGACGTAGATCTTGCCGGGGGGCGTGAGGGCGCGGACCTTGGCGGAGGCCAGGATGGCCTGGGTGGTCTCGGCGGCGGCGGCCTCGAAATCCTTGTAGTCGAGCCCGGCGAGGATCTCGGTGTCGTTGTGGGTGTCGACGAGGACGGTGCGGTTGGCGCAGCCGGCGGCGAGCAGAAGGGCGGCGAGCAGGAGGGGGAGGGTGCGCATGGGGGCGTTCCTTTCGGTTACCAGACGGGCATCCCGGGGCCGACGGCCTTGACGGTCTGGAGGGAATCCTGCCAGAGGGTGACGCCGTCGGCCAGGCGGGTGGCCTTGAGGGTGAGGAAGTATTCGACGCGCGTGCCGCCGTTGTCGCGGCGGACGTTGCGCTGGGTGAGTTTCCCGGTGAGGGAGAGGTCGGGGGCCTTGAGCCGGCCCTTCCGCTGGACGGTGGCCTGGTCGAACTCGGCGTCGCCGCGGACGAGGCGGGCGTCGGCCACGGTTTCGTCGCGGGCGTCCCCGAAGAGGGCGGAGACCTCGAAGCGGCCGTCGGCGAGGAGGGCCTCGGCAAGGCGGCCGGTGAGGAGGGCGGGGGCGAGGTGCTGGCAGGTGTCGTTGGTGATGGGGCCGAGGGCGACGACGGCGGGGCGCCGGGCGTCCCCGGGCAGGCGGGGGCTGGCCAAGAGGCTCTGCGCCATCGCGGCCGCCGCGCCCTCCAGATCGCGCCAGTCATAAGAGACGGTCGTCTCCGCGTCGTTGGCCGTGTCCACCAGCTCGGTGGAGGCACAGCCGGCGCAGAGCAGCGCCGCCAGCAGGAAGCCGCCCGAAGGCCTCACTCGAACTCCTGCAGGTAGAGCCGGAAGTCCTCGCAGTCGCCGCTGGGCGCGGTCGCGCGGAGATAACGGATCTCGTAGGGGGCCAACGAGAGGAGGCGGAGGTCGGAGGCGGGGGTGCCCTCGCCGACGGCCAGCCCGCGGGCGTCGAGCCACGTGAAGCGATACCGCAGGCGCAGGGGGTCGCTGTCCTCGTTGGCGAGGGTGACCTGGGCGGAGAGGCTGTTGGGCTCGCGGACGGTCCGCACGTCCATGACCTTCACGGCGTCGGCGCCCGGGCCGGAGACGTGGTCGGCGTAAGGGCCGGCGCAGCCGGCCAAGGCGAGCGCGGCGGCGGCCGCGAGGAGGGGGATGTGTCTCATGGGTTCATTCCTTTCTGTCAAGGTCAAGCACCATCACGGCGGCGGGCCCGGCCGCGGTGGGCCGGCGCACCCAGACGAGCGTGTTGCCTTTCGGCGCGAGCGTCAGCGAGAGCGCGCGCCCCCCGGCGGGCGAAAGCGTCAGCCGCCCATCCTTCGGGCGGGGCAAGGCGGCCATCCAGACCGTCTTGGGCAGGAGGTCGGCGCACCGCACGTCCGCGGCGTTGGTCGCGACGTCGGCGGCGGCCATCGCCAACCCGAAGAGCAGGGGCGCCAAGGCGTTGTCGGTGCTGTGGCGGATGGCCGCCTGGCCGCCCTCCTGCGCCGCCACGCGCACCACCGTCCGGGCCACCTGGCGGGTGACGATGCCCGGCCACGCGCGGTCGAATTGGTCATGCGCCAAGGCCTCCACGTCCGCCAACGGCTGGAGCGCCACGCCGTTCACCGCGTAGGCGCGGGCGGCGGCGGGGCGGTTCTCCAAACGCGGGACGTCGAAGCTGAGCGTGCCGAAGCCGCGCCCGTGCCCGGCCAACGAAGGGTAGGGCAGGGTGAAGGGGCGGGCCACGCGCCGGGGCGCCAGCCCATCCTCCACGTAGACCCACACCCGCCCCTCGGGCGCGGCCCCCGCGCGCGCCGCCGCGGCGTCGGCCTGGGCGGCCGCGTTGCCGGGGGCGAGGGCGGCGGCCATGGCCAGATCGTTGAGCGAGGCATCCCCGGCGCACCAGCGCACGACCCCCGCCACGTGGGCCGCGTAGGCGTTGCCGAAGCCCCGGAGCCCGCCGAACAGGCGCGCGGCGCGGGCCGATTCCTCCGCCGCGGCCTCGGCGACGGCCGCGGCGAGGCGCTTGGGCTCGGGGCCGCCGGCGGCCTTCCGCGCGGCCTCGGCCTCGCGCGCGGAGAGCCCGGCCGCGTCCGAGGCGTCGGCGATGTCGTCGGCGCAGCGGAAGAACCACTCCTGCTGGCGGCGGCGGGCGCGGTTGAGCTCCACGCGCATGGCGCCGGGCTCCCCGAGCGCGCCATAGGCGAGGGCCTTGTAAAGGTTGGCGAAGACACGGTCGAGCCCCTCCGGCGCGTAGGGCATCACGCAGTCGTTCACCGCCACGGCGGCGGCCTGGTCGGCCGCGCCCGCGCCGAAGCGGCGGCGCGCCACGGCATTGAAACCGTTGTCGGCGGCGTCGAGGTTGTCCACCGCGCCGGCGGGATCCCCGGCCATGAGGGCGAGGGCGCCGGCCTCGGCGGCCCAGAAGGGGCCGTCCGCGCCGGACTCCCCGGCATCCTCGGCGGCGTCCGCATAGGCGGCGGCGTAGTCGCCCGCGGCCACCCGCGCCGCCTGCTCCTCCAGCCGCTCGCCCAGCGACAGACACCCCGGGAGCACGGCCAGCGACGCCGCGCCCACCAGGATTCCGAACCATCCGCCGCGACGCATGGCAACAGTATAGCACAAGACGGCGAAAGGGGCGGAAGGGTGGGCGTGGGGCGGCAGGCGGGTCTCCCTCCATGGGAGGCGGCGCCCCGGGGAAGGTGAGCCGGGGCCGGCCGCGCCCTCCCGCCTGCCGCTCCCACATCCACCCCCATTTGCCGCCGGGGCGCGCCTCTTACGCGGCCATGTGCGAAAAGGCCGAAAAAGAGCCGCACGGGCGAAAACCCGCACGGCCGCAACAACACGAAAGGAGTGTGAACGCACACTGAAAATGGCGGGAAGGACGGGGCTCGAACCCGCGACCTCCGGATCGACAGTCCGGAGCTCTAACCAATTGAGCTACCTCCCCGAAAAAGAGGGCTTTCCTTTTCCCAGAGGGAATGGCGGGAAGGACGGGGCTCGAACCCGCGACCTCCGGATCGACAGTCCGGAGCTCTAACCAATTGAGCTACCTCCCCGGATGAAGAAAGCGCACATACTATACCAAATCGCCCTCCCGCCGCGCAACCCCCTTTTTTCGTTTTCCCCAAAAAATCTCCACGATGTGATTGCGCAGTTGCAAGAAAGACCGCGCCCTATCGATTTTGCCTTCATTTCGACAATCGCCCAAGCCATCGTGCAACGGTCATAAACCTAAGACCATGCTCACTGACAAAGGTCCCGAATTTCTCCATGAGACACGCTTGAGGTCCTCCTCCGCGTCCACATCCACGCTCGCCACTCACTGCGCCTAGGGGAAAGGCCCCATCGCGCGCCACCGGCATCGCCTCATTATTCACCATACCCCGCACCCTCCGAGAGGTCTTCTGACCATGCGTGTTTCCCAATTTCTCTCACGCGCCTACGCAAATCCATTGACATTCTAAATGCGGCGGATTTAACGCTGATTTATTCGGATTCATAGTGGAACACTTGATAATTTTCCACATTACGCTTGTTGATTAGGAATTTCTCTGCTCTCGCCTCTCCATTAGGTTGATGCCCTTGATGGAACGTTGACAATAAATCTCCGCAATTGGCACGATTGAGTTCCAAAATCATCATCCTGCGGAATCTGACACTATTTTTCATTCGTGACGCATAACTCAATGGAGATTTCGCAGAACCAGTGTGACGTAAAAGAAACTCATATCTAAATCTCGTCACTTCGTTGCCGCAGTCTTTGTCTTTGATTGTATTATGCTCATAAATCACGTACCAAAAACGGTCGCATCGATCGATTGCCGTTAGTAGATTTTCCTTATCGTTACCGGGCGATGCATTTTTTGCGATGTCACTTGCTTTCAAATCACCATAGAACTTATGAATCGGGAATACTAAATCGAAATCAAGGCTTCCTTTCTTTTTGCCTTCGTTTCCTTGGTAAACGATTGCGCTAGTTTTATGTTGTGCAAGGAATGTCGCAAACTTGAATTCGAGGTACCAACCTGGCCATTCCGTCTCACGCCACTTTGACCATTTGTTTTGCTGCATTTCTTTGATTGCAGATTCGCCGTGAATCCAATTGGAAAAAGGCATCTCGCCGTTGAAATCTTTAAATATATTGAAGAGTGCTGAATCAGAAAGAACAGATTTGTTCCCCTCAAGATACGCTGCAAACACATTGCGTCTAATGGTCGTGATATGATTGCCATGTAAGTCTATTCTCGTGGCAACACCATCTTTCATCGCGCGAAATAAATCGTTGACATAAACAAACGCTGAGGAATTGTGCATCTTGCGTTGCATATATGTCTTAGTGGCAAAGTCAACAAAGACGACATTGCCTTCATAATGATACACACCTAGAAAATGTACATAATAACCCAACTTTGTCAGTTTATGACAAACGGGTTTATACCAAGATTTCAATTGAATACGCTTCTTAAAGGTTGGATGATTCCCATGGCCTCCAAGGAATGTAACTGCCGCCGAAAGTATTGCATGTTTTTTAGCCGAAAAAGAACAATCAATAAACGGGTAATTCTTCCCTTCCATCTCTACTGTTGCTTGTTTCGCGACCCCGATGGGTAATGCTGAGACAATGACCGAGGCCAATTGGGCTGGGGCAAGTGGCTGGTCATAATCCTTTTCTATATTAAGCCGAGAGTCGATCTGTTCGCTTTTCTCATTCATGATCGAACAGCCTCTTTGCGCACTCTTTAATCACCGTCACATTTACGGCATTCCCAAACTGCTTGTATGCTTGATGCATATTGGGATTGGGGATAAAGCGGTCATCAAAACTCTGTAACCGCGCGGCTTCTCTAACGGTCATACGTCGTCGATACTTTCCGATGACGGGGACTTGGACTATCGCAACCAGTGCCGGTGCGCAGTCCGGGCGTTTGATCCTTAGTCCAGATGGACGGAACTGCATAAAAGCATCCCACGCCGATGATACCGATTCGCCACACTGCCACTCCATCTTACGCATTGTCGGCGTAAGATGGGAGAGATAATCGTGCCGCTTTAACCAATCGTCAATAAATACCTTGTTGTTTTTGTACAATTGATTGTTCTTGCGAACAAAGGCCTGCTTCCATTCAGGCATTTCCTTTGGGTCTGTTGGGGGCGCAGCCGTAAACCAGTCAAGCCAAATCGGAAACCCTATCACTTTTTCCTTGATGCCGTGATAAAACTCGTCCCAAATATTGATTGCCTCAATTTCTTGTTCCGACAATCTATATTCCGGGTCGTTATTCTCTCGCTCAAGTATGGCATCAAGATTGCATTGGCTCTTGTTTTTGGGCGTTGGAAGTGTAATTTCCAATGGTGAATTCGCGTGGTCTGGATCATGGATGCCAAGGACGACAACGCGCTCTCGCAATTGCGGTACGCCAAAATAATGGGGGCTTACAATCAGAGGCTTGGGCGTGAGCCTGTACCCTAACTCAACCAAATGACTGTGGATTGTTTTCCAAGTGTTGCCGTTGTCGTGTGCGACAAGGTTTCTGACATTTTCGAGAATAATATATTTGGTATGGTGATACTTCAATATTCGTTCGATATCAAAAAACAACGTTCCCTTTGTCTCATCCTCAAAGCCCGCCTGTTTCCCTGCTTTGGAGAATGGCTGGCACGGGAAACCCGCGCATAATACGTCGTGGTGCGGTATGTCTTTTTCATCTATCTTCTTGATGTCTCCGAAGGGTGCGATGCCGTAATTTGCCTCATAGGTCTGCTGTGCGGCCCTGTCCCACTCTGAGGCAAACACGCATTTCCCACCCAACTCGTGCATCGCAAGATGAAATCCGCCGATGCCGGCAAAAAGGTCGATGAATGTGAACTTTGGCTTGTCGGGCGCCGGAAAAGGAATGTCAGACCTGAGTTCTTTCCCCTGTGGCAAATCACAGAGCGACATCTGATAGGCCAATTCACAGACCCGGAGTTGTTCGGGGCGGAGGTGGGTGATGATTTCCGGCAGATGTTTGGCGAGGTCGGGGTTTTGACGGTCGGGCGATTCAAGGTAAGTCTTGAGTTGCTTGCGCACCTTGGGCGCGGTCGCGAAGTCGGCCGTACGAATAATGACGCGCCTCACCGCTTTGTCAAACTCACCCTCATGACAATACATATGTTCTGTCTTGAAGAGAAGATACCTCTCTCCATGAGCCTTTCCGGTGGCAGGATAGCCGTAGTCATCGATCAACGCTTGCCGCGTTTTGATGCCGATGAACTCGGCCTTGTAGGTCTTCTGCTCCTTGAGCCCATTGAAAAGCCACAACACTGTGATTTCCGCCGCTTCATCCTCGCAGATTTTGTCGCTGTCCGAGAGTGGATAATTGTACCATCCACGCCACTTTGTCAATTGGTCGCCCTTGTAGGTGCCCACAAGAACAACGCATCCTTCGGTTTTGCCACCGCATTCCGAAACCGTTGGCGACAACTTTTCCTGCCTGCTCATTCGTCAATCTTTTGCTTCTTCTTTATGTTCATTATAGCATACCGTGATTCCTGAGCGAAGCGGGGTTTGAATTGTCTGCGATACGATTGCGTGATCGTGGGGAGGGCGGCGCACCACCGCTTTAGACCCCATTTCCTTCCGACGAGCCCCAAGCCGCCGTGACCGCCGTACCAACGGCCACGAAACCAAGACTATTCTCACCGACCGCAACGCTCCTGGGCCGAAGGCGAAAGGCCATAGGCCCGACTTCCTCCACGAAGGCACGCTGAGGCTCTCCTCCGCGTCTCCATCCACTCCCACCGCTTACTGTGTTTGGGAGAAAGTCTCCATCGCGTGCCACCGGCACCGCCTCTTCATCCGCCATCTCCGTACGCTCCGAAAGGCCATCTGACTGTGCGTGCTCCCCAAGCCCCCACACGCCCTGCGCAAATCCATTGGCATTCTGCGCCTTCGCGGGCGCGGGCGGGGAACGTGTTTGCGGGCCTCGTTTCTTGGATCGCGCCGTACCTCGACCCGAGAGACGCCGCGATCGGCATCGAGGCGCGGCGTCCGCCTTGGGCGTCGGGCGCGGGGGTTGGGGGGCTCGCCCGTCGGGCGGGGGCGGCTTTGCCCGTCCCCGAGGCGTGCCTGGGGCGGCAAGGGCAAAAAAGGGCTTGCGCCGGGGGCGGGGCTTTGTTAGGATTTATGGTGTGCGTAAGGGCGGACACGACGTCTTCCAGCGCAACAGCAAGGAGTGACAGAAATGAAGGCAAACCGCAAACAAGGCTTCACGATGATCGAGCTGCTCGTCGTGATCGTGATCATCGGCATCCTGGCCACCTCCCTCTTCGGGCCGGTGACGAACTTCCTTTTGCAGGGCAACCTGACGGGCATGATGGGCAACGGCCGCAAGGTCGTCCAGGCCATCATCGCCGCCGACATGTCCGGCCGCTACGCCAGCATCGCCTGGCCCGCCGATGAGAATCAGGACCTCAAGCCCGACGGCCAGAACCTCACCGGGCCCGACATGTACCAGAACTTCTCCTCCACCGCCGACTACTTCCAGGAGGCGCTCTACGTCGAGGAGACCGACGTCCAGAAGCGCAACCGCCTGAAGGTGCTCAAGGACATCGAGCCCGCGATGATCGCCGGCCAGGGCGTGCCCGCCGCCTCCGGCCAGACCATCAACGACAACAACTGCGCCTGGATCCTGGCCAAGAACGTGCGCGAGGCGCCCGCCATCGCGCCGGTCTTCTGCACCCGCAACATCATCGGCACCGCGCTCGTCGGCGCCGCCGGCAACGACACCGCCACGGACGTCGAGACCCTCCTCAGCACGCAGCAGCCCTTCGGCCGCGACGGGTGCGTGGTCATCCGCAAGGACGGCTCCGGCAAGAAGTTCGCCGCCGACGAGGTCTACCCGCAGGCGCTCCTCGAGGGCCTTGGCTCCGGCAAGCTGAGCGACTTCGAGCAGGGCGATGGCAACGCCTTCGAGTTCATGCAGAGCGGCACTTCCGGCAACTGACGCCAAGCGCCCGCCCGGCACGCCCGGCGCGCCCGCCTCCCCGGCGGGCGCGCCTTGTTTTTTGGCGTCCGCTTGCCGCGGCGGCGGGGATTGTGGTAAAGTGGGGGCACGTTCAAGAGAAAGGAGTTAGACATGAACGCGAAGTTCCGTTTCTGCCGACGCTCCTGCCCCCGTTCGTTGGGGCTGACGACGGCCATCGGGATGGGAGACTGCCATCCCGCCCCCTCCGATCATTGCTGAGCGACGGGCGTGACGCCCGTTCGGCGCCGGCCGTGCCATCCGCCAGAAGGCGGGTCGCGCGGCGCGGCGAAGCGTCGTTCGGTTTTCGCATTCGGAGGTTTCGTCATGGACAGGAAGTTGTTGGAGGCGCCCGTGGGGCGTCTGTTCGCGCGTTATTTGTTCCCGACGGTGTGCGCCACGCTGGTGACGGCGGTCTATCTTTTCGCGGACACGGTGATGGTGGGGTATCGGCTCGGCGCGGAGGGTGTGGCGGCGCTGAACCTGATCGTGCCGCTGGAGTTCGGCTTCTTCGCGGTGGGGTCGCTGCTGGGCAACGGCGGGGGGATCTGCTTCACGCGGCGCCTGAGCCTGGGGGACGCGGCGGGGGCGCGGCGGCGCTTCGCCACGGCGGCGGCGCTGGGGGCGGCCTTCGCGGTCGCGGCGACGGCGCTGTCGCTGCTCTTCCTGCGGCCGCTGGCGGCGCACGTGCTGGGCGCCGGCGAGGGGGCGCTGCTGGAGGCGGCGGTGGAGTATGGCGTCTTCATCGCGGCGGGGTGCCCGGCCTTCGTGGCGGTGACGCTGCTGGCGCCGCTGCTGCGGCACGACCGCGCGCCGCGCCGCGCGATGGCGGGCGTGCTGGCGGGCGGGCTGGCGAACATCGCGCTCGACTGGCTCTTCCTGTATCCGCTGGGGTGGGGGCTGGCGGGGGCGGGGCTTTCGACGGCGTTGGGGGCGGCGCTTTCGGCGGGGATCATGCTGACGCACTTCCGCTGGCTGGGCCGGGGGCTGCGCTGGGCGCGGCCGTCGTGGCGCCTGGCGCCGGAGGTGGTCGGCTTCGGGGGCGGGGATTGCCTTCAGGAGCTGGCGGGGTGCGTCTCGGTGATGCTCTTCAACCGGCTGACGATGGCCTTCCTGGGCGAGGACGGGCTGGTGGTCTACGGCGTGGTGGCCAACTATCTGCTGGCGATGACGGCGCTCTTCAACGGCGTGGCCCAGGCGGCCCATCCGCTGACGGCGGCGAACGCGGCGGCGGGGCGCCCGGCGCGCGCCCGGCGGGTGGTGGCGCTGGCGCTGCGCGTCGCGGGGGGCGCGGGCTCGGCGGCGGCGCTGGGGGCGTTGGCCGCGCCGGGGGCCTTTTTGCGGGCCTTCCTGCCGGCGGGGGAGGTGGCGGCGCTGCCGGCGGCGGCGACGGGCGCGCTCGCGACGGCGCTGCTGTGCCTGCCGCTGATGGGGGCGGCGCAGATCGCGACGTTGCAGCTGCCGGCGCTGGGGCGGCCGGGGCTGGGGGCCGCCTTCGCCTTCCTGCGCGGCGGCGTGCTACTGGCGGCCTTTGGGTGGGCGCTGGGGTGGGCGGTCGGGCCTTGGGGGGTGTGGTGGGCCTTCGCGGCGGCGGAGGCGGCAGTCCTGCCGGGGCTGCTGCTGGCCCTGCGCGGGTGGGGGCGCGCGCCGGGCGGGCGCTCAGGGAAAGGCGCAGTGGCCGCCGGCGCGGAGGGAGAGGTAGTGCGGGGGGATGTCGGGGCGGCCGAGGATGACGTGGTCGCGGAGGGGCACGCCGAGCACCTGCCCGGCGCGGATGAGGGCGCGGGTGGTCTCGATGTCCTGCGGGCTGGGGGTGACGTCGCCGGAGGGGTGGTTGTGGGCGACGATGATGCTGGAGGCGCCGAGGAGAAGGGCGCGCTGGAAGACGGTGGGGACGTCGATGAGCGTCTGGCTGCGCAGGCCGGAGGTGAGAAGCGCGGGTTTGCGGCCGATGAGGGCGCGGCGGTGGTCGAGGGCCAGCAGCCAGAAGCCCTCGCGCACGCAACGGGTCTGCTCGCCGAAGAAGTGGCGCGCGGCGTCGGAGGCGGTGAGGATGGGCTGCGCGAGCGCGCGGGGCGGGGGGCCGAAGACGCGGGCGCCGAACTCCAGGGCGGCGAGGAGGGTGGCGATCTTGTCGTCGCCGATGCCGCGGAGCCGGTCGGGGTGCTTGCGGACGTAGGCGCGGAGCTCGGCGTGGCCGTAGTTGCGCAGGGCGGTGAGGCCCTCGACGTCGAGGCCCTCGACGAAGGCCTGGGCGATCTCGGCGACGTTGCGGCCCTTGACGCCGGTGCGCAGGAGGATGGCCACGAGCTCGGCGTCGGTCATCGCCTCGCCGCCGAGGCGGAGGAGCCGCTCGCGGGGGCGGTCGTCGGCTGGGAGGTCGGTCATCCGCGGGGCGGCGGGCGGCGGGGGCGTCGGCTCGGGGGTCATGGCAGGGCCTCCCAGGCGGCGAGGACGCGCCCGGCGAGGGCGTCGATCCCCTCGCCCTCGGCGGCCTGGACCCAGGCGACGTCGAACTGCGTGCGGAGGAAGGACTCCTGACGGCGGGCGAGCTGGCGGGTCCGGACGATGGTGCGCTCGCGGGCCTGGGCCTCGGTGAGGGCGCCGTCGAGGAGCGCGAGGGCCTCGGCGTAGCCGATGGCCTGGGCGGCGGTGCGGGACCAGCGGGGGAAGCGGCGGCGGAGCCCGCGCGCCTCGTCGGGGAGGCCCTGGGCGTACATCGCGTCGACGCGCGCGGCGATGCGGGCGTGGAGCTCGGGCCTGGGGCGGGTGAGGGCGACGAGGCGGGGGCGCGCGGAGGCGGCCCAGCGGGTGGGGAGGGGACGGCCGGATTCGAGGATCTCGAGGGCGCGGACGAGGCGGCGGGGGTTGCGCGCGTCGGCGACGCGGGCGCCGTGGGCCTCGAGGCGCGCGCGGAGGGCCTCGGGGGGGAGGGCCTCGAGGCGGGCGCGGAGGGCGGGGTCGGCGGGGGGCGCGGGGTCGAGCCCGCGGAGGAGGGCGGCGAAGTAGAGCCCCGTGCCGCCGACGGCGAGGAGGGGTGCGCCGGCCGCGTCGGCCTCGGCCTGGGCGGCGCGGGCCTCGTTGAGCCAGGCGCCGGCGGAGAAGTCGCGGTCGGGGTCCACGCAGTCGAGCCCGCGATAGGCGAAGCGGGCGCGTTCGTCGGGGGTGGGCTTGGCGGTGCCGACGTCCATGCCGCGGTAGACGAGCATGGCGTCGGCGGAGAGGAGGCGCGCGCCCAAGCGCCCGGCGAGGGCGTGGGCCAGGGCGGTCTTGCCGGTGGCGGTGGCGCCGGCGAGGCAGAGCAGGCGGCTCATGGGGCGGGGGGCGCGGCGCGGTCGGCGCGCCATTGGAGGAGGATGAGGGCGAAGACGGCGAGGCAGATGGCGCTGTCGGCGACGTTGAAGCAGGGGAAGTGGGCGTCGCCCCAGTGGCAGTCGACGAAGTCGACCACGTAGCCCAGGCGGAGGCGGTCGATCAGGTTGCCGACGATGCCCGCGAGCAGGAGCCCGCCCAGCGGGGGCGCCCAGCGGTGCGGCCCGAAGAGGCGCCGCCAGAAGAGGAGGCAGCCCAGCACGGCCAGCGCGCCGAAGCCCGCCAGCCACAGCTGGGCGCCCTGGAAGAGCCCCCAGGCGGCGCCGTGGTTGCGGACGTAGGTGAGGCTGAGGACGGGGAGGAGGGGGTGGCTCTCGCCCAGCGCGAAGGCACGCTCCACCCAGACCTTGCTGGCCTGGTCGAGCGCGAGCGTGGGGAGGAAGACGGCGAGGGCGGTGAGAAGCGCGCGCATGGGTCAGCGGACCTTGACGAAGAGGAGGAAGAGGATGGGGAGGAGGAGGGATTGGAGGAGGAGGAAGCGGATGACGACCTGCTGCCCGGACCAGCCCAGCTTTTTGCGGCAGTGGTCGTGCAGCGGGAAGGTGAAGGCGAAGAAGAGGCGCTGCAGCGGCGTGGGGCGCGCGCCGGGCAGGGGCCGCGCCACGGGGTGCCCGGCCAGGCGCAGCAGGCGCAGGCAGGCGAGCTTGACCAGCCCCAGCCCGCCGTTGATGAGGAGCATCGGGGCGACGACGAGGATGACGCAGAGGTTGCCCGTGGCCAGCGCGGCCACGCCGATGACCATCCCGAACATCCGCGAGCCCGCGTCGCCCATCATCAGGCTGGAGGGGTAGCAGTTGTACCAGAGGTAGGCGGCCATGGCCCCGGCGAAGATGACGGTGAGGACGGCCCACTTCGCCGCGGAGTTGCTGTGGGGGATGAGGAGGTAATCGGCCACCGTGGCGTGGCCGACGACGACGTAGAGCAGGATCGTCAGGGCCGCGAGGGAGAGGAGGGTGAGGAGCCCGGCCAGGCCGTCGATGCCGTCGGAGCAGTTGGTGGTGTTGATGGCGCCGAAGAGGAGCGCGCCGGCCACCGGCACGTAGAGCCAGGCGGGCATGAGCGTCTCGGCGCGGGTGAAGGGCCACCACGTGGGCACGGGCTGGCCGCGGCAGAGCAGCCAGGCGCAGAGGAGCGAGACGGCCGCGTCGAAGAGCCCTTTGCGCAGGCCGCCCCAGGGGATGTCGGCGCGGTCGTCGAGCCAGCCCGAGAGCATGCAGAGGTAGACGCAGAGGATGACCCCGGCGTCCCAGAGCGACTCCCAGGCGTAGATGGGGAAGAAGAGGCCCAGCGCCGGCAGGATGAGCATCGCCATCGGGAAGCCCGCGCCGGTGGGCTTGCCCGCGCCCTCCGCGCCGCCGGAGACCGCCACGGTGCGGCCCTCGGCCGTGCGCACGGCCTTGCCGCGGTCGCGCGGGAGCCATTTGGCCGTGCGCGGCAGGAAGAGCCACACCGCCAGCGCCGCGAGCGCCGCGCCGCCCCCCATCATGACCATGTGCGATTGCAGGAGGCGGAAGGGCCCCCAGACGTCTTTCAGGAACTCGCTGAGGAAGTAGAACATGGCCTTATTATAGCAGAACGCCGCCGCCGCCCGGGGCGCGAAAAGGCCGCCCGGATCGGGCGGCCGGGGACGGGGCCTCTTTGGGCCCGCGCTTAGTTCTCGGAAGGATGGTCCGTGAGAAAGTCGGAGAGGATGGAGGCGACGTTGAGGATGTCGGCCTCGTAGATCTCGCCGATGTTGCCGAGGCGGAAGGTGTCGGCGTCGAGGAGTTTGCCGGGGTAGATGGCGTAGCCGCGGGCCTTGACGTAGTCGTACATCTCCCGGAAGGCGAAGGTGTGGCCCTCGGGGTAGAAGAAGGTGGTGATGATGGGGCCTTGGACGGCGGGGTCAAGGTAGGGGCGGAAGCCGAGGTCGGCGAGTTTCTTGATGAGCAGGCGGTTGTTGGCGCGGTAGCGGGCGGCGCGGGCGGGGATGCCGCCCTCGTCGTCGAGCTCGTCGAGGGCCTTGGCGAAGGCGAGGACGGCGTGGGTGGGGGAGGTGAAGCGCCACTTGCCGTCGCGGTCCATCCCCTTCCACTGGTCGTAGAGGTCGAGGGAGAGGGAGCGGGCCTTGCCTTTGGAGGCCTCGAGGCGGCGGCGGTCGCAGATGATGAAGCAGAAGCCGGGGACGCCCTGCACGCATTTGTTGGCGGAGGAGACGAGGAAGTCGATGCCGAGGGCGGGGACGTCGATGTCGACGCCGGCGAAGGAGCTCATGGCGTCGACGACGAGGGTCTTGCCGGCGTCCTTGGCGAGGCGCGCGAGGGTGGGCAGGTCGTTGAGGATGCCGGTGGTGGTCTCGCTGTGGACGAGGGCGACGGTGGTGAGGGCGGGGTCGTCGCGGAGGGCCTGGGCGACGCGCGTGGGGTCGGGCGAGCGGTCGAGGGGGAAGGAGAGGAGGGTGTGGGGGAGGGCGGCGTGGCGGGCGATGTCGCCCATGCGCTCGCCGTAGGCGCCGTTGGCGAGGATGAGGAGCTTGTCGTCGGGGCCGACGACGGAGGTGAGGACGGCCTCGACGCCGAAGGTGCCGCTGCCTTGGAGGAGGACGGCGGTGTGGGTGGTCTCGGGGGCGTGGGCGAGGGCGAGGAGGCGTTTGCGGATGCGCTGGGTGATGCGCTTGTAGTCGTCGTCCCACGTGCAGTGGTCGAAGAGCATCTCGCGCTTGACGGCGTCGGTGGTGGTGAGGGGGCCGGGCGTGAGGAGTTTGTAGGGGCGGAGCATGGGGGGCCTTTCCGTTTTCGGCGGGTTCAGCGGCGGGCGCGTGCGCGCGCCTCGTCGGCAAGGGTCTGGTGATGGGCGAGGAGGACGGTGGTGAGGGGCTGGGGGAAGACGCGGGGGAGGGCCGGGCGCCCGGCGGCCTCGGCCGCCTCGCCGTGGTAGAGGGGCGTGGGATAGGTCTTGAGGAGGGCGGGGCGGGCGCGGAGGAGGCAGCGGGCGACGGGGAGGGCCCGGGCGTTGGCGGCGGGGCCCTTGTCCACGACCGCGAGGGACTCGGTGAGGGCGTAGGTGCCCTCGGCGGGGTCGATGACGTCGATGGGCATGCCGCGGGCCTTGTCGGCGAGCGCCTGGTGGCGGAGGCCGAAGCCGAGGGCGACCTCGCCGGCGCGGACCTTGCGCAGGGGCGCGGCGCCGGCGCTCTCGACGTGGGGGCCGGCGTTGCGGTAGATGCCGGCGAGGACGTCGGTGGCGCCCGCCTCGCCGTAGGCGGCGACGAGGGCCTGCATGAGCAGCCAGGCGGTGGAGGAGCTGCGCAGGTCGGTGACCGAGACGAAACCTGCGTAGACGGGGTCGGCCAGGTCCTTCAGGCTCTTTGGGCGGGGGAGCGCGTGCTCCTCCAGCATCCGGAGGTTGGCGATGATGGCGCCCTCCTGCGCGGTGAGGGGGCGGAAGCGCGCGTCGTCGCCGGCGAGGGGGCGGGGCCCGCCGAAGTCGAGCGCGGCGAACATGGGGTGGACGGCCTGGGCGCTCTCGAGGGCGTAGGTGCTCATGGTGACGATGTCAGACTCGATGGCCTTGCCCTCGGCCAGGAGTTTGCCGCTGAGCTCGGCGGTGCCGAGGGTCTGGATGAGGTAGCGCCCGCGGAAGCCGCCCTCGTCGAGGGCCTGGCGGAGCGCGGCGACGACCTCGGCGTCGGCGTTCGAGGCGATGACGACGCGCCCGTCCGAGCCGCCGCAGCCGGCGGCGAGCAGGGCGAGGGCGGCGAGGGCGGGGAGGAGGCGGGTGCGGGGACGGTTTCTCATGGCAGGGAGCGGCGCGCGGCGCGGCGGGTGGCCACGCGGCAGAGCGCGGTGGCCAGGAGGTTGACGAGCAGGATGAGAAGGGAGAGGACGAAGATGTCGTCGAAGCGGGCGAAGTGCTGGAGCTCCTTGATCTTGGAGGTGATGACGGCGGTGCGCGCGCCGGCCACGAAGATGACGGCGCTGACCGTGACCATGGCGTTGACGAAGCAATAGGCGAAGACGGCCACGAGGGCGTCGCGCGCGTTGGGGGTGACCACGCGCAGGACGGTGCGCAGCCACGTGTCGCCCATCAGCATCCCGGTGGCCTCCCAGCGGGCGTTGAGCTTCTCGAGCGCGCCCTTCATCATCAGGTAGGGCGCGCTGAGGAAGTGGAAGGTGTTGCAGAGGATGACCAGCGCGAGGGTGTGGCTGAGCGGCGTGCCGGAGAAGACCAGCAGGAAGGCGATGCCCAGCACCATGCCCGGCACGCAGCCCGAGACCGTCGCCGCCGCGCCGATCAGGGTCTTGGCGGGGCGGGGGAGCGCGCCGCGCACGGTGACGAGGGCGGCGGCGTAGGCCAGGAGGGTGCAGAGCGCGGCGGTGCCGAGGGCCGCGGCCAGGGAGTTGGCGCAGACCAGGCGCAGGCCCGGGTCGGCGAAGACGTCGGCCACGTGCCGAAGGGTCGGCGTCAGCGCGTAGGGCCAGGCCTCGACGAAGGGGACCAGCGCCACCGTGCAGAAGAGGGTGAGCGTGAACAGGGCGGCGAGGAGCCCCGCCGCGGCGCACAGCGCGTCGCGCGCCGGGCAGGGGGGCGGCGGCAGGTCGTCCGCCGGCCTGTCGTAGCGCACCTCGGCGCGCTCCAGGCGGCGCAGCAGCAGAAAGCCGAGGACGGAGGGCAGGAGCATGCAGACGGCGATGGCCGCGCCCACGCCGAAGTCGGGGAGGCTGCCGAGCATCCGCTCGTAGAGCAGCCCGGCGACGGTCTTGTAGGCGCCGCCCACGGAGGCCGGCACGCCGAAATCCGTGAAGGCCAGGAAGAAACTCTGCACGAAGGCCGCCGCCAGCGGCCCGGCGAGGGGGCGCAGCAGGGTGGTGCGGAAGGCGCGCCACGGGCTGTCGCCCATCAGCCGGGCGACGGCGCCGTAGCGGCGGTCCACGTAGCCGAGCGCGTTGCGGATGAGCAGGAAGGCGATGGGGAGGACGTAGACGACGTAGCCCAGCGTCAGCCCCCCGAGGCCGTAGATGTCGAAGGGCTGCCACCCCAGCAGGCGCGTGACCAGCCCCTGGCGGCCGAGGGCGTAGACGATGGCGAAGCCATAGGTGATCGTCGGCAGGAGCATCGGGAGCGTCGTCAGCGCCGAGACCGCCGCGCGGAACCAGCGCGGCAGGCGCGAGCAGCGCGCGGCGTAGGCCAGCAGGAAGCCCGCCGGGGTGGCGATGGCCGCCGCCAGCCCCGCCGCCAGCACGCTGTTGAGCAGCGCCTCGGGCAGCGCGCCGCCGCGGAAGGCGGCCGCCCACGCGCCCAGCCCAGTCCCCTGGCCCGCCGCGCCCATCAGCGAGCGCGCCGCCACCGCCCCCACCGGCAACGCCAAAAAGAGCGCCGCCGCCCCCGCGACCAGCCAGAAGGCCGCCCAAGGCCCGCGCGCGCTCATCGCGCCCCCGCCCCGAAGAGGGAGAGGAGGTTGGCGCGCCGGATCTCGAGCTGGCGCAGGATGAAGGCGCGCACGAAGTCGTTGGCCGGCGCGCCGACGATCGCCGAGGGGCGGTCGTATTGCGCCACGCCGCCGTCCCCCAGGATGAGGACGCGGTCGGAGAGGGTGAGCGCCTCCTCGGGGTCGTGCGTGACGATGACGGTGGTGAGGCGGAAGGTGCGCGCGATTTGGCGGATGCGGGCCTTGATGGACTCCTTGATCACGCCGTCGAGCGCGCTCAGCGGCTCGTCGAGCAGCAGCACGCGCGGCTTGAGCACCAGCGTCCGGGCCAAGGCCACGCGCTGGCGCTGCCCGCCGGAAAGCTGATCCACGCGCTTGCCCAGGTGCTCCTCCAGCCCCAAGAGCGCCACCAACGCGCGCACCTCCTCGGGCGTCGAGGCGCCGGGGCGGTTGCGCAGGCCGTATTCGATGTTCTGGCGCGCGTTGAGGTTGGGGAAGAGCGCGTAGTCCTGGAAGACGATGTTGAAGCCGCGCCGCTCCGGCGGCGTCGCCGTCACGTCCTCGCCGTCATAGAGGATCCGCCCGCCGTCGGGCGGCACCAGGCCCAGGATCAGGTTGAGCAGGGTCGTCTTGCCGCTGCCCGAGGGGCCCAGCACGGAGACGATCTCGCCCGTGGCGATCTCCAGCGAGAGGTCGTTGAGGATGGGCCTCCCGCCGAAGGCCTTCCGCAGGTGCCTCAGTTCCAACATGGACGAACCCTTCCTTTCATGGCCCCCTATTGTAGGCGCGGCGCATGAGGGTTCGGTCAGGGTTTCGTTGCGTTTCCGTTAGCGTGGGCGGCGGATGAGGCGGACGGCGAGGAAGAGGGCGAGGAAGGCCGCGAGGACCAGGAGGAACCCGTGCCAGGGGGTGCCGCCGAAGGCGGCGCGGAGGGGGCCGCCGACGAGGAGGTCCGCCGCGGCGCGGAAGTCGAAGAAGCGCGGGAGCAGGTAGAACCACAGGGCGTTGGCGCCGAGGAAGGCGAGCCACGCGAGGGCGCGCCGGGCGGCGGGCAGGGCGCCCACGGCAAGGAAGGCGGCGCAGAGCAGGAGCGTCCAGCCGCCGGCGAGGCAGACGTAGCTGGCCGTCCAGAGGCGCTTGACCACGGGGATCCAGGGCAGGGCGGCGGCGGAGGCGGCGAGGAGCGCCAGGCCGGCGAGGGCGAGCCAAAGGGGTTTGCGGCGGAGGCCCGTGCGCAGGAAGTCGCCCATCAGCATGCCGAGGTAGGCGGTGTGGAGGGCGCCGAGGGTGGAGACGACGCCCTCAGGGTCGGGGCTCCCGACGCGCCCGGGCAGGAGGGCCTGGTCGACGGCGCCGGCCCAGCTGGGCCGGGCGTAGGGGGCCTCGCCGCCGCAGAGGGCGAAGAGCAGCGCGTAGGCCGCGAGCCCGGCGGGGAGGAAGAGCCAGCGGCGGCGCGGGGGCAGGAGCGCGTAGGGGATGGCCGCGAGGAGGACGCCCAGCCCGATGCGCGCGAGGACGCTGGGGAAGCGCACGTCGGCGAGCGACGCCTGCGCCAGCCCGCCGTTGTAGGCCACGCCCAGGGCCACGAGCGCCAGGGTGCGCAGCAGCAGCCACCCCCAGCGCCGGGGGGCGGAGAGGCCGCGCGCCTCCTGCCGCCGCCACGCGAAGGTGAAGGCCGCGCCGGAGATGAGCAGGAAGGTGGGGAAGATCAGATCCTCGAAGCGGAAGCCTGCCCACTCCACGTGGCGCAGCTGGGTGCGCACCGCGTCGGCCACCGGGCCGGGGAAACAGGCGCAGAGCGCCAGGACGACGGCCTCGCCGCCGCAGATGAAGAACATGGAGAAGCCGCGCACCCAGTCCAACATCGGCTCGCGCCCCGCGGGCGCGGGGGTGGGCCGGGGTTCGGGCGTGGGCGTTTGGGCGTTCGTCATGGCGGCTCCTCGGGGCGTTTGGGGCCATTTTAGCATCCCCGCGCGGCGTCGGGGCGCGGGGCGGGCGGCGTCGGGCGGGGTGCGTGCGGGCACACGCAGGGGGGCGCGGGGGGCGGTTTGCCGTGGCGCGCGCGGGCGCGTTCGTGTAGCATAGGGGGCATGAAGACGCACGCGAAGCAGCCTTTGCCCTCGAAGCCGCATTATCTGACGCTCGACGCCCTGCGCGGGGTGGCGGCGGTGATGGTGGTGGTCTTCCACATCATGGAGACGCACATGGCCTTGGCGGGGGGAACGTCGCGGGACACGTTGCTGAACCACACGTATCTGGCGGTGGATTTCTTCTTCCTGCTCTCGGGTTTCGTGCTGGCCTATGCCTATGACGACCGGAGGCGGGAGCTGCCGTTCCTGGCCTTCGCCAAGCGCCGGCTGATCCGGCTGCAGCCGATGGTGGTCCTCGGCGGGCTGCTGGGCGCGTCGGTGTTCTACGCGCACGGCGCGCCGGCGGTGGGGTGGGGCGGCATCCCCGAGACGCCGGTCTGGCGGTGGGCGCTGGTGGCGCTGCTGGGGTGCCTGCTGCTGCCGGTGCCGAAGGCGCTGGACATCCGCGGGTGGGGCGAGATGTTCCCGCTCAACGCCGTCTCGTGGTCGCTCTTCTACGAATACGTCGGCAACGTGGCCTACGCGCTGGTGCTGCGGTGGCTGCCCACGCGCGCGCTGGCGGCCTTCGTGGGGGCGATGGCGTGCGGGGCGGCGGCCTGGCTGCTGCTCGGGCCTTCGGGGGATTTGCTGCGGGGGTGGATGCTCACGTGGGGGCATGTGGGGGTGGCGCTGCTGCGGCTTTTCCTTTCCTTTGGGTTGGGGTTGCTGCTGGCGCGGGTGGCGCGGCCGTGCCGGGTGCGGGCGCCGTTTTGGGTGTTGGCGGCGCTGCTGGCGGCCTTTTTCGCCGTGCCGCGGCTGGGGGGCGAGGCGGCGTTTTGGCTGAACGGCCTCTACGAGCTTTTCGGCGTGCTGGTGCTTTTCCCGCTCATCGTGTGGCTGGGCTCCGGCGAGACGCGCCCCGCGGAGGCGCCGTTCTGCCGTTGGCTGGGGGAGCTTTCCTATCCGCTTTACATCACCCACTTCCCGCTGGTGCTCACCTACACGGCCATCGTGGCCAACGCGGGCTGGCACAGCCTGTCCCAGTCCTGGCCCTTGGCGGCGCTGACGGTGGCCGCGGCGATCGCCTTGGCCTGGTGCTCCGCCCGATTCTACGACGCGCCGTTCCGCCGTTGGCTGACCCGCCGCACGGCGTGAAGACGCAACCGCCGGACAAACGAAAAGCCCCCGGGGTCGGGGGCTTTCCGTGTTTTTTGGGGGTGCGCGGCGGTCAGGGTTTGGGAGCGTCGGGCTTGGGGAGGGGGATGAGGCGGGCGGCGACGGTGCGGCTTTCGTAGACGAGCGTGCCGTGGTAGGGGAAGAAGGTGGGTTTGTCCCAGAAGCCGCCGGAGGGGGCGGCGGGGATGAGCGTCAGCGTGTCGTCGCGCACCTCGTAGCGGCCGGTGGCGTAGGGGGTGGTGAGGGGGGGGAGGCTTTCCAGGCGGTAGGTGCCGTCGTCGGCGAGGTTGACGGTGAAGGGCGCGTCGCGGCGCTCGTCGGAGCCGAGGCGGCGCTGCTCCAGTCGGTAGCGGCCCGCCACGGCCTCGGCGGAGAGGGCGGGGCGGGTGGCCTCGCGTTCGAAGCGGAGGGCGTGGCGGTTTGTGCCGGGCATGGAGAAGACGAAGGCGTCGGCGCCTTTTTCGAGGGTGGCGGTGAGGGCCGCGTCGGCGGCGTCGAAGCCGGCGGGGAAGGCGTCGGCCGCGGGGCGGAGGAGGAGCTTGCCGTCTTCCGCGCGGTACCAATCCTGCGGGCGCGTGCCGGTGGCGTCGCGGATGGCCCAGCCGAGGTCGCCGAAGACGTAGCGCGTGTCCGTCCGCCCCGTGACGACGCCTTGGGTGGTGACGTAGGCGCGCCAGGTGCCTTTCAGGGAGGGGGCGGCTTCGTCGGCGTGGGAGAGGAGCGGCAGGGCCGCGGAGAGCAGGAGGAGGAAACGCCGCATGGGGGGCTCCGTTTGGGGGGTGAAAGGAAAGGGGCGGGCCGGCTTTCGCCGGGCACCGCCCCACGGGTCAGGCGCGGGCGCGCCCGGGGTGGCTCAGAAGATGAACCAGCCTTTGACGCCGGGGCTGGGGTCGTTGACGCCGCACGGCTCGTAGCCCACGTTGATCATGTCCACGAACTTTTCGAGGATCACGACCTTGCCGGTCGAGAAGTCGATGTAGTAGGGGACGGGCTTGATCGTCTCGATGCCCGTCTGGACGGCGGGATAACCCTTGACGGTGATGTCATACTGGGTGTAGACGATGTAGTCAGTGGTCTTGATGGTGTAGCGGGAGGCGACGAGGGAGTCGCACTTGTTGGCGACGCAGGCGTCGTAGAAGGCGGACTTCGCGCCGGTGGCCTTGGGGTTGGGGAGGAGCTTCGCGAGGAAGGAGTCGTCCTGGTTGGAGAAGTCCGCGTAGTCGGCGGTGCCCTTGCCGCCCCACGTGAAGAGGCCGAAGAGGCAGTGGATCTTCGCGTTGCCGGTGACGGTCTTGGCCTCGTCCACCTTATAGAGCGGGCGATAGCGGTCGACGGGGCCGGAGGTCTGGGGGTTGACGGTCATGTTGCCGGCGTCGCTGGTGTTGATCGATTGGCAACCGGTCATCGCCACCAACGCACAGAGGGCCACAGACGCGAGCGCTGCGCACTTTTTCATGTGTTTGTTCCTTTCAATGGCGGCGGACACCTTCCTGCCCGGGATCCGCGGCGGGCCGCCGCCGCCAACGGACAAGGGAGCGCCAACTCCCTAAAGGTCTACTTACAGAATACCATCATCCTCCGTTTGCGTCAACGGGGGAATGGCATAAACGGCAAAAATGTGTCTCAATGGGTGCTCAAGGGGCGGGGGCCTCACGGCGCCGCCAAGGGAGGCCGACGGGTCAGCCGTGGGGCGGGTTAGCGCAGGAAGGGGGAGGGGAGGATGTGGGTGCGCTTGGCTTCCGCGCGCCAGCGGGCGGCCATGCGGCGGACGCGCTCGGGATGGGCGGCGGCGAGGTCGCGGAGCTCGTTGCGGTCGGCGGCGAGGTCGTAGAGCTCCCAGGGGCCGGAGGGGCCTTTGGCGACGAGTTTCCAGTTGCCTTCGACGAGGGCGCGGTTGCCTTCGTGCTCGAAGATCAGCGGGTGGGCGCGGGCGGGGAGGGGGCGGCCTTGGAGCAGGGGCAGGAGGGAGACGCCCTCGGGGGGCGGGAAGTCCGGGGGGAGGGGGCGGCCCGTGAGGTCGGGGAGGGTGGCCATGACGTCCACCAGGTGGCAGGGGGCGCGGCACCAGTCGGCGGCGGGGCGGACGGCGGCGGGCCAGTGGGCGATGAAGGGGGTGGCGACGCCGCCTTCGTGGACCCAGTGCTTGTATTCGCGGAAGGGGGTGTTGGAGACGGCGGCCCAGGCTTTGCCGTAGCCGCAGCGCGTGTCGGGGCCGCCGGGGAGGGGCGGGGGAGGGGTGCGGGCGGTGGGCTCGGCGCAGGCGCCGTTGTCGGAGAGGAAGAGGAGGAGGGTGTCGTCGAGGATGCCTTCGTCGCGGAGGGCGGCGACGATGCGGCCGACGGCGTCGTCGAGCTCGGCCACCTGCGCGGCGTAGACCTCCATGCAGCGGGCCTCGAAGGGTTTGCGGCGGACGTCGGCCCAGGCGGCCGGGAGGGGCGGGGGCGGGGTGTCGGGGGGGATGAGGCCGAGGCGTTTCTGCTTGTCGAGGCGGGCGCGGGCGATGGCCTCGTAGCCGGCGTCGTAGCGGCCTTTCTGGCGGGCGATGGCGGGCTCGGGGGCTTGGAGGGGGAGGTGGGGGGCGGTGGGGGCGAAGTAGAGGAAGCAGGGGCGGTCCTTGGGGCGGGCGCGCAGGAAGGCGACGGCCTCGTCGGCGCAGGCGCGCGTGAAGTAGTAGCCCGGGTCGCAGGCTTTGCCGCCGGGGATGAAGGCGTCGTCGCGGACGAGGCTCTCGGTGCGGAAGTAGCTGTCGGAGCCTTGGAGTTTGCCGTAGAAGCGGTCGAAGCCGCGGTGGCAGGGCCAGTTGGCCTTGGAGAAGTCGGGCGCGGCGGGGTCGACGTGGCGCGTGACGTGCCATTTGCCGACGGCGCAGGTGGCGTAGCCGGCGGCGCGGAGGGCCTCGGCCAGCGTGCGCGTCTCGGGGCGGAGGTCGCCGGCGTACCAGCCGTTGATGAAGTAACGCGCGCTCCAGCGGGCGTTGCTGGCCATGTGGCCGACGCCCGTCTGGTGGGGCCAGAGGCCGGTGAGGAGGCTGGCGCGGGCGGGGCAGCACCGGGCGGCGTTGCGGAAGTGCGAGAAGCGCATCCCGCCGGCGGCGAGCGCGTCGAGGTGGGGCGTGGGGATCTCGCCGCCGTAGCAGCCGATGTCCGAGAAGCCCAGGTCGTCGGCCAGGATGAGCACGATGTTGGGGCGCGGGGCCTCGGCGGCGCGGAGCGGCAGGGCGGCGGCGCACCCCGCGGCGGCCAGGGCCCGGAGGAAGGCGCGGCGCGTCATTGGAAGGGCTCGCGGACGAGGGTGCCGTCGTCCTCCCGGGCCTTGATGACCTCCACGCGGCGCTGCACCTCGGAGAGCTTGGCGTTGCAGAAGGCCACCAGCCGGCGGCCCTCCTCAAAGGCGGCGATCATGTCGTCAAGCGGCATCTGGCCGGCCTCCATGCGCCGGACCAGCTCGTCCAGCCGCGCGGAGGCCTCCTCGAAGGTCTTGGGGGCGTCGGGGGTCTTGGCGTTTTCCATGTCTGCTCCTCACTCCGCCGTCTGGCGGGCCTCGTCCGGGTAACGCTGGGCGAACTCGCGCCGGAGGGTCTCGGCCTCGTCGGCGCGGCCCTGCGCGCGGAGGTTGGCGATGGCGGCGCGGAAGGCGGCCGGCACCAACGTCTTGTCGTCGTAGAAGATGATCAGGCTCATGGAGGCCCGGAGCGCCTCGTCGCGCAGGCCGAGCGCGTCGCAGGCGGCGGCCAGCCCGGCGTAGGCCTGGGCGCGGGCCAGGCGGCCCTCCGTCGAGTCGTCGGCGCGCGCGATGGCCGTGAGGAAGGCCGCGCGGGCATGGTCGTGCGCGCCCGCGTCGGCGCGGAGGCGCCCCAGCCCGACGGCCGCCGGCGCGTCGTAGGCCGTCGGCGACGCGTCGTCGTCCCCCAGCGCGGCCTCGTAGGCGGCGATGGCCGTGGCCTTCTGCCCCTGCGCCTCGGCGGCGCGCCCCAACAGCAGATTCCCCAACGCGCGGTCAGCGGCGGCGCCCTCGCGATGGGCCAGGACGCGCGCGACGGCCTCGGCCTCGGCCCACTCCTTGCGGCCGAGGCGAAACTCCGCCAACCACCCGAGGTAGGCGGGGGGCAGCCCCTGCGCGTCCTTCAGCGAGACCAAGGGTTGGAGCAGCGCCGCCGCCTCGTCGCCCCGCCCGAGCGCATGGAGCGCCTGGGCGCGCCGCAGGGCGGCGTCCGTGCGGCGGGCGTGGTCGAGCGGCGTGGGGCCGCCCTCCCCCTCGGCGGGGGCGAGCGCCTTGCCCAGCGCGGCCTCGGCGGCGGCGAAGTCCTGCGCGTTGAAGAAGACGAGCCCGCGGAGGTAGGCGGCCTCGGCGGCGGAGCGCCCTTTGGGGAAGCGCGCGAGGTATTCGTCCAGCGCGGCGGCCGCGCCCGCGGCGTCGTTCTCCGCCAAGGCTTGGCGGGCCTTGAGCATGAGCGCGTCGGCGGCGGCCGCGGCGTCCCCGGAGGCGAGGGCGAGGGCTAGGGCGCGTTCGGCGCGGTCGGGCTGCTTGGCGGCGGCGAAGGCGGTGGCGGCGGCATAGGCGGCCTGCCCGGCGCAGGGGGCGGCGGGCCAGCGCTCGGCGGTGCGGAGCCAGGTCTCGCCGGCCTGCGCGGCGTTGCCCGAGCGGTGCTCCAGCCAGCCGAGGCGGTAGCCCGCGTCGGCGGCCTGGGCGGCGTCGGCGTTCTCCATCAGCCAAGCGGCGGCGGCGCGCGCCTGGGCGGCGTCGTCCGCGCGGATGGCCGCGTCAAGGAGAAGCGGGGCGAGCGCGCCCCGGGCCTCGGGCGTGAGCAGGGCGGCGACGCGGTCGTGGGCTTTGAGGAAGGCGGCGGGGTCGTTGGCCTTGGCGCGCAGGATGAGCATCGCCTGGGCGGCGGCGGGCGCTTGGGCGGACTTGGGGAACTCGGCGAGCAGGCGTTCGTGGGCGGCGAGCGCGCCCGGCACGTCGCCCAAGGCCTCGGCCACGGCGCCCTCGACGGCCAGACGGTCGGGCGTCGGCGCGGGCGAGGCCTTTTTGGCGGCCTCCAGCCACGCCTTCGCCTCGTCGGGGCGCTTCGCCCGGAGCGCGGCGTAGGCGGCGGGGAGGAGGCCCGTGGCCCCGAGCCGATCCGCCCCCGCGGCCTTGGCGAACGCGGCGGCCTCGGGCCAGGCCTGGGCCTTGAAGGCGGCGTGGAAGGCCGGGGCGGCCTGTTCGGGCGCGTCGGCGATGGCCTCGCGGTAGCGCGCCCACGCCTCGGCGGCCTGCCCCTGCTCCAAAAGGCGTCCGGCTTGGGCGGCCTTGGCCTGCGCCGCGTAGGGGCCTTTGCCGGCGGCGACGCGGGCGAAGAGGCTGTCGGCGGCCTTCCCTTGGCCCAGCCGCGCGTAGCAGACCCCCAGGTTGAGGAGCGCCACCTGGCGCGCCTCCTCGGCGGCCTGCCCGGTGGCGGCCATCTCCAACAGCGGGCGCGCCTCCCCCGGCGCGTCGGCGGCATAGAGGAAGGAAAGCCCCAGGCGCAGCCGCGCGACCGCCTGCCGTTCCCCGGAGAGGCGGCCGGCCAAGGCTTGGTAGAGCGCGCGCGCCTCCGCGTCGCGGCCGACCTTCTCATAGCAGGCGGCCAGGCCGAAGCGGGCGTCGTCCGCCGCGTCGCCCTCTTGGTTTTCCTTGAGGAAGGCCTCGTATTCGGCGAGGGCCTGGGCATGCATGCCGCGCCGCGCCAATCCCTCCGCCAGGGCCAGCCGATCCTCCGCCGCCATCCCCGCCGCGGCGGACAGGGCCAATGTCGCAATGAGAACGATTCGCTTCATGCCCATAGTCTAGCAAAGCGCGGGGGCGGCGGCAGGGGCCGTCCGCGGCGCCTCACCAAAAACCGTAGGCGCCCAGGCCAAGCACGTGAAGGCCAAGGATGAGGTTGGTGACGACGTGCGCCGCGATGGGCGCGCACAGGCTGTTCGTGCGGACGGCGAGCCCGCCGTAGGCCACGCCCGCCAGCAGCCCCCCAACGAAGCGGTCGTGCTCGAAGGCGAAGACCAGCGCGGTGGCCCAGAAGGCGTGGCGCGAGACGCCCGCGATCGGAAGCCCCTGCCAATCGCGCTGCGTCAGCCACCGCATGAGCAGGCCGCGGAAGAAGAACTCCTCGATGGGCGCGATGACGAAGGCCGAGCCGAGCAGCTTGGCGATCGCCAGCGCGGGGCTGTGCGACCAGGCGTAGCACAGCGACGCGTCGTAGTTCGGCAGCGTCCCCGGCATCATCACCAGCCAGCGGCGATACCACTCCGTCACCGCCGGCCACGGCGTGCTCTCCGGCAGCGCCCACAGCGCATAGACCGCCACGCCGACCAGCGCGCCCCACAGCACGTCGCCCCACCGCCCCGAACAGTTCGCGAACCGCCACGGACGGAGCATTAGCACGACCGCCGCGCAGAGCGCCGACTTCCCCGCGTAAATGTAGGCCGGCGCATAAAACCCCAACGGCAGGAGCGTCAGCGCGATCCCCCCCAGCCAGAGGAAGAAGGGGGCCGCCAGCGCGAACCCCGCCCGCGTCACGGCGTCCCCTCGGGGGCCTTCGGGTGCGGCGCCGCCCATGCCTGGCGGGCTTTGCCGTCAAGGAACAGATCGAACCCTTTCAGCGTGTCCGCCCCCAGGAGCGCGGGCCCCCCGCTCTGCACGACCGGCGTTATCGTCGCGCGGAAATCCCCCAGCAGCAACTCGCCCCGCCGCCCTTTCCGGAAGGCCCGCGCCTGATCCGCCGCGTTCACGTCCGTCGCCGACAAATCCGCCGCGCCGCCTTCCTCCGGCCACTGCCCCTGCGGCATCACCGTCACGTTCGCGCCCGAATCCAAGAGCACGGCGAAGGGCTTGCCGCCTGTCCCGGATTGGGCCTTGAGGTAAAAGCAGTTGTCGCCTTGATCCTGGCCCACCGGCAGGCGCACCGCGCCGGGGGGCGGGTTCTGCCCGGCGCGCCACTCCAGCCGCGCGTCCTTGACCGAGAGGCGGAAGGGCGCCTGCCCCATCACGTTCATGCCCAGGATGCCGGCCACCTCCGCCCCCACCGAACGCGACAGGTGCGCCAACGGCACGGCCACGCCGAGGAAGCGCCCGAACTCCGAGCCGCCCACCTTCAGCCGCGTCACCGGGAAGACCGCGAGCGCCTCGCGCACGTTTGTCTCCCCCTCCACCGCGATCGGCCGAAGCGGGGTCTCCGGGAGGTTGCGCCGCACCCAATCCCTGTCCCAGGTGGAGTGGCTGGCGCCCGTGTCCACCAGCAGGACGCACGGCTTCCCCTCCAGCTCCGCCCGCACGGTCAGCAGCCCGGCGGAGGTCGTCCCCAGGCTCACCGGCTCCTGGCCGACGGTCGTCTGTTGGGGACGGAAAAGCGCCTCCTGCGCGGAGAGCGCGCACGCGGCCGACACGGCCAACAGCACAGCCACACATCTCATGTCTCGGTTCCTTTCGCTTTGCGGGTCAGTTCCCGCGCAAATGGAAGAGTGTCAAAAAAAGGATGCGGAAGTCAAACGCCGTCGAGCGCCGCGCCACGTATTCCAAATCATAGCGCACCTTCTCGGCGCGCGAGAGGGCGTTTCGCCCATGCACCTGCGCCCATCCGGTGATGCCCGGGCGCACGTCGTGGCGGTGCGCCTCCTCGGGCGTGTATTCCGCCAGGTAGGCCATCAGCAGCGGCCGCGGCCCCACCAGCGCCATCTCCCCGCGCAGCACGTTGATCAGCTCCGGCAGCTCATCCAGGCTCGAGGCCCGCAGGAAGCGTCCCACGCGCGTGATCCGCTCCTCGTCCGGCCCATCCCCCGGCCGCATCGTCCGGAACTTCAGGATCGTGAAGGGGCGCCCCCCCAGCCCCGGCCGCGTCTGACGGAAGAGCAGGGGGCGCCCCCCCGGCAGCAACGCCAAGGCCACGAGCCCCATCGCCGCCCCCCACAAGGGCGCCGTCAGCGCCACCAACAGCAGTTCCAGCGCGCGCGGCATGACGCAAAACGACGGGAGCCAAAGGGGCGCGCGCCCCCTCGACCCCGTCGTCCCATCGGCCTTCGCGGCCTCAGAGCGCGCGCAGGCGGGCGGCCTTGCCCGTGCGGGAGCGCAGGTAATAGAGCTTCGCGCGGCGGACCTTCGCGTGGCCCGTCACCTCGATCTTCTCGATGGAGGGGGAGGCGAAGGGGAAGACCTTCTCCACGCCCACGCCGAAGGAGATGCGGCGCACCGTGAAGGTCTCCGTGATGCCGCGCCCGTCGCGGGCGATCACGTCGCCGGCGAAGACCTGGACGCGCTCCTTGTCGCCTTCCTTGATGCGCACGGAGACGCGCACGATGTCGCCCACCTGCAGCTCGGGGCACTTCTTCGGGTTCTTTTCCGCCGTCATGGCGTTCACTTTTTCAAGCGCTTTAGCGATCATTGTCCTGTTCCTTCAATGCAATTGGGTTCTCAAATCCGGGCGCTGCCGGGCCGTCCGGTCAAGCATCTGCGCCCTGCGCCAACGCTCCATCTGGGCGTGGTCGCCGTTCAGGAGCACCTCGGGCACGCCTTGGCCCCGCCAGGTCGGCGGGCGCGTGTACTGCGCCTGCTCCAGGAGGCCCGCCGCGAAAGATTCCCTCGCCGTCGCCTCCTCGCCGCCGCCCAGCACGCCGGGCAGCAGCCGCACCACCGCGTCCGCCACCACCGCCGCCGGCAACGCGCCGTTCGTCAGCACGTAGTCGCCGATGCTCAGCTGCTCATCAGCCAGCAGCGCCAAGGCCCGTTCGTCGATGCCCTCGTAGTGGCCGCAGACGAAGATGAGGTGCCGCTCCCCCGCCAGCCGGCGGGCCGTCTCCTGACGGAACGGCGCGCCCTGCGGCGACATGGCGACCACGCGCGTCCCCGGCCGGCGGAGGCTTTCCACCGCCTCGAAGAGCGGCTCGGGCTTCATCAGCATCCCGGCGCCCCCGCCATAGGGTTTGTCGTCCAACGTGCCCCGCGCGTCGTGCGCGAAGTCGCGCAGATCCACCGCGTGGAACTCCGCCGCGCCCATCGCCGCCGCGCGCCGCATGATGCTTTCGCCGAAGAAGCCTTCGAGCATCCCCGGGAACACCGTCAGCACGTCGATGCGCAGGGCCACCGCGCGGCACTCCCGGCTTGGCCTTACGCCTGGGCGGCGGCCGCGGCCTTGCGCGCCTGCTTGACCAGCGAGGCCACCGTCTCCGAGAGCTGCGCGCCCTGGCTCGTCCAGTAGGCGATGCGCTCCAGGTTCAGGCCGCACTTCTCGCTCGTCTTCCGGGGGTCGTACCACCCCAGGATCTCCAGGAACTTCCCGTCGCGCGGGCTGCGCGAATCGCAGGCCACCACGCGGAAGGTCGCCACGCGGTTGCACCCGGTCTTACGCAATCTGATCTTGACCATTCTTAATCTCCGAGGCCTTGCGCCCGCTACCCGACGCAACGCCAACTGTGTTTCGCAAACCATTCACTGCCGTGAATGAATGCCATAGTATGCCAAATCCCCCCTCTGTCCCGCAAGCGAAAAGCGTGGAAAGTTGCGCGGCGTGGGCGGGGCGCGCCCTGACGCGCCGGCGCTCAGAAGACGAGGAACTTGGCGACGAAGTAGTTGAGGGCGATCTCGAGGAGGGTGACGATGAGGTTGATGGCCTCGGGCCACCAGCCGTATTCGGTCTTGACGCGGGCCTTGTCGCGGAGGTCCCAGCGGAGGGCGCGGTCGATGACGGCCCACATGAGCAGGACGGTGAGGGCGGCGGTGGCGACGCGGGTGACGTAGAAGGCCCAGGCGGATTCAAGCCAGCCGGTCTCGGTGCCGGGGAAGGCGAGGAGGCGCATGAGGACGAAGGCGGTGGTGGCCGCCGCCGTCCAGGAGAGGATTTTGCTCCAGACGTTGCCGAGGCCCCATTTCCGGAAGCAGAGGGAGTAGCCCACAAAACTGACGGCGGTGGAGCACACGCCGGAGACGAGGTACCAGAAGAGCTCCCAGAAGAGGGCGGGGTCGATGAAGTGGGCGATGAGGTCGTTCACGGGGGCGGCTCCGGGCGGCGGCGCGTCGGCGCCGGGGCGGGGCCGGGGGCCCCGCCCCGGGGGGTCAGTCCCGCGCGACGAGGTTCAGGGGCCCGTCCTTGAGGAGTTCGCGGCAGAGCTGCCAGCATTCGTATTGCATGCGGGGGACGTGGAAGCAGCCTTTGAAGAGGTTGCCCTTGATGTCGGAGCAGACGCGGCCGTCGCGGGCGAGGTAGCCGAACCAGTCGCCGTATTCCTTGTCGGGGAAGTGGGCGTGGGTCCAGTCGTGCGCGAGGGTGTGCATCTTGGCGTAGCGCTCGGCGCCGGTGAGCTGGTAGGCGAGGAGGGTGGCGATGCAGACTTCGTTGTGGGGCCACCAGAACTTCATGTCCTGCCAGTATTCGCTGACGGGGTGGCCGTAGACGTCGCGGTAGTAGAGGAGCCCGCCGTATTCCTTGTCCCAGCCGCGCTCCCAGGACCAGTCGAGCATGTCCAGGCCGATGCGGATGTAGTCGGTGCGGCCGCGGCGCTTGCCTTCCTTCATGATGAACCAGGCGCCTTCGATGGCGTGGCCGGGGTTGAGGGTGCGCTCGTCGATGTGGTCGATGATCTGGCCTTCCGGGGAGACGGTCTCCATGACGCAGCGGATGTCGGGCTTGAGGTGGTAGCGGACGATGTCTGCGATGGCCCGGTCGATGCGCGCCTCGGCCTCCTCGTAGCCGATGCTGTCGCGGAGGCGCTGGCAGGTGGAGATGTCGATCATGGGGTGGCCGAGGCCGCGGGCGGGGCGCACGCCGGTGAACTTGGGGGGCGTGTCGACGTGGTCGCCGTAGAGCTTGTAGGTCTTGCGGGCGAGCTCGGCGTATTCGTCGGAGCCGGTGAGGCGGGCGTATTCGCCGTAGGCGATGCAGGCGAAGGATTCGGAGAAGGCGTAGCGGCGCTTGCGGATGGGGTCGCCGCGACGGGTCATGTGGAAGTACATGCGCCCGTCGGCGGGGTCGTAGCAATACTTGCGGAGGAACTCGAGGGTGCCCTTGGCGGCGGCCTCCCACTCGGGGCGGCGCTCGACGTGGTTGCAGAGGAAGCCGAGCATCCACGCGAAGCGCCCTTGCTGCCAGACGCCCTTGTCGTCGTCGATGCGGCGGCCCTGGCGGTCGACGCCGGTCATGATGCCGCCGTATTCCTTGTCGAGGCCGTGCTCCATCCAGAAGGGGACGGTGTCGCAGAGGAGGCCGTCGTGGTAAACGGCCTCGAGCTGTTGGAGGCGTTCGGTGCTGAGCATGGCGGGCTCCTTCACTCGGCGAGGATGGCGGCGACGGCGTCGGCGCATTCCTTGCGCTGGTCGGGGGTGAGGTTGGTGAGGGGGGGGCGGACGGTGGGCATGTCCAGGCCGTGGATGGCCATCATGGCCTTGCCGGCGGCGACGCCGCCGTATTTGACGAGGAGGTCGACGATGCGGCAGACCTTGGCCATGCCGCGGTCGATGGCGGCCTGGTCGCCCTGGCGGTAGGCCTCCCAGATGCCGTAGTAGAGCGGCGCGGCGTAGTTGTAGGTGGAGCCGATGGCCGATTTGGCGCCGCAGGCGAGGGCGCCGGCGAACCATTCGTCGATGCCCCAGGTGATGTCGTACTTGCCGCCGCAGGCGCGCTGGCAGCGCTGGAACATGTAGAGGTCGGGATAGTTGAACTTGATGCCGGCCAGCTGCGGGATGCGGCCGTCGGCCTTGAGCAGGAATTGCTCCATGTCGAAGCCCACGCCGCTCATGCCGGTGTGATAATAGTAGAAGGGGAGGTCGGGCGCGGCGACGAGGACGGCGTTGATGTCGTCGATCAGCGCGTCGATGCTGCCGGGGCGGAAGAAGTTGGGCGGGACGATGGAGGTGGCGCTGACCCCGATCTCCTGCGCGTAGGCCGCCAGCTCGCGCGCGTCCGTCACCGAGAGCGCGCCGACGTGGGCGATGAGGAAGAGTTTGCCCTGGGCGGCCTCCACCCACGCCTTCATGACCTGCTTGCGCTCCGCCACCGAGCAGCAGATGCCCTCGCCGGTGGTGCCGCAGACGTAGGCGCCGATGACTTTTTGCTTCAGCAACGTCTCAACCTGCCTGGGGATGAGATCCAGGTTCACGCTGCCGTCCGCGTTGAAGGGGGTGTGCGGCGCGGCGATGAGGCCTTCGAGCTTCTTCATGTCCATTCCTCCGCTGAGGGTTCAAGCAATCAAACGCCGCTATTATAGTCCCTCCCCCATCTCCCGCGCAAGCGGCGGCCAATCATGCTATCATGGCGCCATGCGATGGCCGGAGGATCTGCGTGGGGCGCGTTGGGCGCTGGGGCTGAGCGGCGGGGCCGACTCGGTGGCGCTGCTGTGCCGCTGCGTCGAGGCTGGCTGCCGCCCCGTGGCTCTGCATTTCAACCATGGCTTCGCCGACGAGAACGGCGACGAGGCCGAGGCCTTCTGCCGCGCCCTTTGCGCCCGCCTCGGCGTGCCGCTGCGCGTGGGCCGGAACGCCGCGCCCGAGGCCGGCGGCGGCTCCAAGGAGACCCGCGCCCGGCGCGCGCGCCTGGCCTTCCTGGCCGAGGCCGCCCGGGCCGCCGGCGCCGTCGGCGTGCTCTTGGCCCACCACGCCGGCGACCGCGCCGAGAACCTTGTGCTGCGCCTAGCCCGGGGCAGCGGCGCGGCGGGGCTCGCCAGCTTCGGGTGGGGGGGCACGCTCCCCGGCGCGCCCGACCTGCGCCTCTGCCGCCCGCTCATCGACGAGACGCACGCCGACCAGGTCGCCTGGCTCCGCGCCCATGCCCAGCCGTGGGTGGAGGATCCCTCGAACGCCGACCTCGCCATCCCCCGCAACGCCATCCGCCGCCTCATCGCCGAGTGCCTGCCGCAGTTCACCAAGGGCGCGAACGCCTCCGCCGACCTCCTGGCCGAGGAGGACGCCTTCCTCGCCGCCTTGGCCGAGGCCGCGGTGGCCGAGCGCACCGAGCGCGTCCTGCGCCTGCGCCCCGGCACGCACCCCGTCTTGGCACGCCGCGCCCTGCGTGCCTGGCTGCCCGTCGCCCCCACCCGCCGCCAATTGGGCGCGCTGCTGGCCTTGCCCTCCGGCGGGACGGCGCAGACGAACGGCGCGCTGACCCTCCGCCGTCTTTCGCCCGAGGCGTGGTGTCTGCGCTGAGGCCCTCGCCCGAGGGAACGAAAAAGGCCCCCGACCTGATCGGTCGGGGGCCTTTTTTCGCATCCCGCGGGCCTCACTTGGCCGGCGCGGGGGCCTCGGCAGGCTTGGCCGCCGGCTCCTTGGCCGGAGCCGCGGGGACGGCGGGCGCGGCCTCGGCGGCCTGGTCGAAGAGGGTCTTCTTCTCGTAGGCGGCGATGATCTGCGCGGTGCGCTCGGCCTGGGGCTTGTATTTGGCCAAGGGGGAGCCTTCGGGGGCGCCGAGCAGGGGCTTGAGGGCCTCTTGGGCGGCGGCCTTGTCGCCCTGCTGGCAGAGGATGCGGGCCTTGGCGAGGATGAGCTCGGAGGTCAGGTAGTGGGTGGGGGCGGCCTTGGCGAAGGCGGCCTCGAGCTCGGCCGCGGCGGCGAGGGCCTCGTCGAGGCGGCCGAGGGCCTCGAGGGCGCAGACGCGCCCGACGGCGGCGATGTCGCGGATGGCGGGGTCGTCGAGCTCGGCGAGGGAGGCCTCGTAGACGCCGAGGGCGTTCTCGTAGTCGCCGGAGGCGTAGAGGCCGTGGGCGAGGTCGAGCCGGGCGAGGGGGGAGGCTTCGGCGTCGAGGGCGGCCACAGCCTCAAAGTCCTCCGTCTGCGTGGCGTTGGCGAGGGCGACGACGGCGTTGGCGTCGGCGCTGGCCTCGTTGGCGCGCCAAAAGTAGACGGCGGCGCACACGACGACGACGGCGCCGACCCAGGCGAGGGTGCGGGGGCCGTGATCCTGCCACCAGTTCACCACCGGAATCAGCTCCTCGGGGATGCGCGAGACGTCCTTGAGGGTGGGGAGCTCCTTCTTGGCCATGGCGCGGCTCCTCCGTCAGGCCTTCACGCGGTCGGCGTATTCGCCCGTGCGCGTGTCGATGCGGATGAGGTCGCCCTCGTTGATGAAGAGGGGGACGGGGAGTTGGTAGCCGCCTTCGACGGTGCCGGGCTTGGTGACCTTGCCGGCGGCGGTGTTGCCGCGGACGCCGGGGTCGCACTTGATGACCTTGCGCTCGATGAAGGAGGGCAGCTCGATGTCGATGACCGCGTCCTGGTACAGGAGGGCGTCCACCTCAAGGCCGTCGGTGAGGAAGTAGGTCTTGTCGCCCAGCACGTCCTTGGAGACGCGGATCTCGTTGTAGTCGGCGTCGTTGAAGACGTAGGTGCCGTTGTCCTCGTAGGAATAGACGAGCGGGGTCTGGGCGAGGTCAGGCTTCTCGAAGCGGTCGTTGGAGCGGAACGAGCAGGTCTTGCCCGAGCCGTTGAGCATGTTGCGCAGGCGGCAGTTGTAGATGGCTTGGCCCTTGCCGGGCTTGGAGAAATCGAAGTCCGTGATGATCCAGGGCTGCCCCTCGAACATAATCTTGAGGCCCTTCTTCAGGTCGGAAGCGGTATACATAGCGGGATGCCTGTCCTTATTTGGAACCAAAAAACCGTGCAAGTATAGCGCATTTCGGCCCTTTCCGTCAAACACCGGTCATGGGCGCACGCAGACCGGGAAGGCGGCGGAGAGCCCCTCGCAGGCCGTGGTGATGGTGGCGACCCCCGGGCGATGGGCCGTGACGACGCCCGTGGCGGGATCCACGGAGGCGACGGCGGGGTCGGAGGAGGCGTAGCGGAACGGCACATCGCGCCGCACGGTCTGGTCGGTGTAGCTTAGCGAGGCGGAGACGGTGATGTGCTTTTCCGGCTTGGCGGCGCTCAGGAAGTGCCCGCTCGGGATCGCGATGAGCGCGTGGGGCTGCCTCTCGAGGTCGCCCTCGAGGGCGAACGCTTGGCTGAGGGCCGCCGTGGCGGCGTCGGGGCCAACCTGGACGAGCCAGCGTCCGGGTTCGTAGCGCTGCCGCTTGGCCGCGGCGTCCCAGAACCAAAGCTCGCGCAGCGGGACGCTCAGGCTCACGCGCCGCGACTCCCCCGGCGCCAGCGTGATCTTTTGGAAGGCGCGCAGGCGCTTGAAGGGACGTTCGCCTTTGCCCGCGTCCGGCGAGACCACGTAGAGCTGCGGCACCTCGGAGGCGGCGACGGCGCCGGTGTTGGTGAGCGTGAAGGTCGCGGTGAGCGTGTCGTTCGGCGTGAGGCGGTCTGCCGAGAGGCGCAGGTCTTCGTAGGCGAACGAGGCGTAGGTGAGGCCATGGCCGAAGGGATAGACGACGTCGCCCGTGAAATAGAGGTAGGTGCGCCCACGCGAAGCCGCCTTCGCGCCCTCGCCGGCGGGCGACGCCGTCAGCGTGTAGTCCGTGATCGGCGCGAGCTGCGCCACGTCGGCATACCACGTGAAGGGCAGGCGCGCGCTCGGCGACGCCTCGCCGAAGAGCAGGCGCCCCGCCGCGTTCCCCTGCGCCTGGCCGTTGTAGGTCGACCACAGCAGAGCCTTGACGTCCTCCCGGAAGGGCTCCACGTTCGCCTGAGACACGGTTTGCAGATAGACCGCCGTCTTGGGGTTGAGCGCGACGACCTGGCGGATCAGGTCGCTCTGCCCCCGCGGCAGGTCGAGATCCTTCCCGTCGCTGTTTTCGCGGAACCCGCCCTCGCCGGGCATGGTGTCGGCAAAGACCACCACGGCGTCGGCCTCGCGGATCACGGCCTCCGACATCGGGCAGAGGGCACCCGCCTTGCGCGCGGCGGACTTGAAGACAAAATAGACGTCGCGCTGCGGGCAATCATAGCCGCCCTCGATGAGCGGGGTGAGGCTTGTTTGGTAGCGTGTGTGCCAATCGCCCGTCGCTTCGTCCTGCGTCACCGTGGCCATCAAGATCCCGTCCGGCGCCCCCTGGCGGATCTCCATCGTGGTGGGGAAGGCGTTGCCGGGCCCTGCCATCGGCACTTGGAGGGCCTTCACCTCGGAGAGGTCGAGCGCGTCGAACCGCACCCACGGGTTCGCACCCGGCTCCATGTAGCCCAGATTGCCCGCCTCCTCGACCTTGCAGCCGTGCAGCGCGGAAGCCTTCCGCCAATCCAGCTGGGCGACGACGCCGCCATCCGCGCGCAGCAGCGCCGGCGGCCGCACGTTCATCAGGAAGCGCCGGTCGCCGGCCTCGCCGCCCCCGCCGCGGATGTAGGTGAAGATGCCTTGCGGGTAATGGCGCAGGAAGGCGGCGCGCACGCCCTCGAGAATCGTGGAGGTGTGCTTGGGCTCGTGCGTGGAATAGTCGCCCAGCGTCAGCTTGTCCGCCCGCTGGCCGACCAACACCAGCCGCGGGTTGCGCTTCTCGCCAAGGGTCTTGGTGAGGGGCAGGAAGCCGCCGTCGTTCTTCAGGAGCACCACCGCCGCCTCCGCCGCCTTCTGCGCGAGGGCCTGGGCCTCGGCGCTGTGGGTGCAGCCGTTGATCTTGCCGAAGGGGCCGCCGTCCGGGTCGAACTCCCCGGAGCGCATCCGCGCCGTGAAGAGCCGCACCAACGCACGGTCCAGGTCGTCCTCCGTCAGCAGCCCTTGCTTAATCGCCCCAAGGATGCCGCAGCTCACCGACCGCCCGCAGTTCGCGTCCACGCCCGCGCGGACGGAGGCCGCCACCGCGCCCTCCAGCGTCCACGGCCCCTGCCAGCCCTTGGGCCGCCACGTGTGCCGATGGAGGATGTACTGGATCGTGTCGCAGTCCGTCGTGACGTAGCCGCCAAAGCCCCACGTCCTGCGGAGGATCCCGTCCAAAATCGGCGCGTTCACCGACATGGGCACGCCGTTGACGGCGTTGTAGGAGGTCATGACCGACTGCGCCTTCCCCTCCTCGACCGCCATCTTGAAGGCATACGTGTAGTATTCCCGCAGCGCCGCCTCCGTGAGGTTGGACGAGCCGTAGAGGCGGTTGTGCTCGCTGTTGTTCGCCAGGAAATGCTTCGGGGTGGCGAAGGTCTTGAGGTACGCGCCCCCGCCGTTCGGCTCGTGCTCGCCCTGCATCCCGTGGATGAAGCCGCACGCGATGCGCCCCGTGTGATACGGGTCCTCGCCGTAGGCCTCCTCCGCCCGCCCCCAGCGCGGGTCGCGGGAGAGGTTGATGGTGGGCGACCAATAGGCGAGGCCGTGCGGGGACTCGCCGTCGTTGAACTTGTCGCGCGCCTCGTCCGACGTCACCCGGCCCACCTGCTCGACCAGCGCCGGGTCCCACGTCGCCCCCAGCCCCAGGCCCGTCGGGAAGCTCGTGGCCGTGCCGTCCCGGGCCACGCCGTGCAGCGCCTCGCTCCACCACTCATACTGCCGCACGCCCAGCCGCTCGATCCCCGGGGCCCTCGGCGCCCGCCCGCACAGCAACTGCTGGGCCTTCTCCGAAAGCGTCATCCGCGAGACCAAATCCACCGCCCGCTCGCCGAAGGAATACGCCGTGTCGCGATAGATCTCCCCCTCGGCGCGGACGCTCCCCGCCCCCACGAGCGCACCCATCAAGCAAACAGCCATCCAAACGCCTCGTTGCATAACCGTGTCCTTTCCAAGAACACGATAGCAGGTTTTCCCGGCGCGCGGGGCGGTCAGGCCGGGCGTTTTCCGTCTGCGTCCCGCCGAACGCACGGCGCCGCGGGCGGGGCGCCCTCAGAGTTTTTGGGCGGGGACGCCGAAGGCGGTGGCGGCGGCGTGGAGGTTGGAGAGGAGGACGGAGCCGGCGCCGAGGGTACAGCCGTCGCCCACGCGCTTGCCGGGCATGACCTTCGCGCCGGTGTGGAGGGTGACGCCGTGGCCGAGGGTGGCGTAGCCGCCGACGAAGGCGGTGGTGTCCAGGCGCAGGAAGTCGCCGGCGCGGACGTCGTGGCCGAGGACGGCGCCGGTCTGCATGAAGAGGAACGCCCCCGCCTTGGCGTCCGCCCCGACGTAGGCGAAGGGGGCGAGGATCGCGCCGGGCCCAAGCTCGGCCTGGCAGACCCGGGCCATGGGGTGGATGAGGGAGGCGAAGGTGGCGCCGCGGGCGCGCAGGCGCTCGACGCAGACGCGGCGGAGGGGGTTCTGCCCGATGGCGCAGAGGACGGGCGCGTCGAGGGGGGCGCCCTCCACGCCGCCGAGGATGGGCGCGTAGCCGGGACGGTCGCCGAGGGCGGCGGGGTTGTCGTCGATGAAGCCGAGGGGCAGCAGCCCGGCCTCCTTGGCCCACCAGAAGACCTCGCGGCCAAGGCCGCCGGCGCCGAGGATGAGGACGCGGCGGCTCATGGCGCGGCCTCCCGCCCGGCTTCCGGGAGCAGCTCGTGGTAGGCCTGGTAGTGGCGCTTGACGGCGACGCCCTGGAGCGCGTGGCCGGCGTCGATGAGGAGCTGCCCGTAGGCGGGGATGTAGGTGTCCTTGTCCGCGGGGGTCTTCGCCTGGGCGGCGACGCGGCGGGCGAGGGCGAGCCCCTCGGCCTCGCGCCCCGCCTGGCGGGCGATGGCGGTGGCGAGCAGAAAACGGAGGCGCAGGGCCGTCTCCGGCGAGCCGTCGCCGACGGCGCGGAGGGCGCGCGCCGCGAGGCGCTCGGCCTGGGCGGGCGCCTTGTCCTCGAGCCGGAAGGCGGCGAGGGCGGCGAGGACGGCGGGATCCTCGGGGGCGAGGCTTTCGGCGAGGCGCAGGTAGGGCTCGGCGCGGCCGGGCTTGCCGGTGGCGCGGGCCACGGCGGCGGCGGCGAGGACGTCGGCGGGCCGGGGCGTGGCCAGGGCGAAGGCGGAGGCGTAGGCGCGCAGGGCGTTCTCGTGGTCGGCCAGGCGCTCGAAGGCGAGGGCGGCGGCGCGCTCGCGGTCGGCCAGACCGAGGAGGACGGGGTCGGAGGGGTTGGCCTTGGAGGCCTCGTGGTAGTCGCCCTTGAGGATGAGGCGACGGGCCTGGCGCAGGGCGGCGAGGACGTCGCGCAGCTCGCCCTCCGCCGCCTTGGGGAGCGTCACCCACGCCATCTCGGCGTCGTAGAGGGGGGCGAATTGGGGGACGAGGCGCTGGCCGCCGAGGCCGTCGAAGAGCAACCGGCGGGCGTAGGCGGCGGAGCGGCGGGGGACTTTCGGGGGGATCGGCTCGGCGAGGGCGGCCTCGAGGGTCTTGGCGTCGGCGGCCACGCAGCAGGGCAGCAGGGTGATGGGCGCGCCGAGGTTGGCGCGCAGGAGCAGGCCCGCGACGTCGGGGCGGTCGAGCAGGGCGGTGATCTCGCCGAGGTCGGCGGCGATGGGCTTGCGGGAGGCGACGAGCTGCCAGCGGTTGAGCCCGGTCATCCACAGCTGCACGAAGGGAAGGCGCTGGCGGAGCGCGCCGACGCGGGCCATCACCATGCGGGCTTCGAGGGCGCGGGCGTCGAGGTCATAGACGAGCAGCCCGCCCTCGTTGAGGCTGCCCAGCGCGGTGGCGAGCGCGGCGCCGCCGAAGTAGTCGCGCTCCTGCGGCACCCAGGCGGGGGGGAGCTCGACCCAGAGGGCGTCGTAAAGCCCCTTGAGCCGGCCGGTCTCGTAGTTGGGGAGCAGGGGCGCGCCGACGGCGGGCCGCGCGGCGATGCGGGCGTTGGGGTCGGGCCGGAGGAGGGTCGGGATGAGCTGGGAGGCGGCGAGCGCGGCCTCGTCGACGCCGGCGGTGCGCAGGAGCCGCCCGTCGCGGAGGGTGACGCCCTCGGCGCCTTGGCCGGTGTAGACGCTGTCGCGGGCGGCGATGGGGGCGAAGGGGTTGACCTCGCGCAGGGGTTCGAGCGGCGTGCGCTGGGAGAGGAAGTACCACCCCGCCAGCAACGGCAGGGCGAGCGCGGCGGCGGGCCATCGCGTCCGGCGGCGGGCGCAGGCGGCGGCGAGGAGCAGGGGCGAGGCGAGGAGCAGGCCCGCGAGGCAGACGTCCCAGAGCGTCACGGTGGGCAGGCGGCCGCCGAGGATGCGCGCGAGGATGACGCCGACGCAGAGCCCCACGAAGACGGTGAGGCGCGCGCGGGGGGCCAGCGCGCGGCCGCAGCCCCAGAGGAAGGGGACGAGCGCGGCGAGGGGGCCGAACCAGCGGAGGCCCTGGCCGAGGACGAAGTCCCGCCAGTCCTCGTAGCCCAGGCCCAGGCGCAGCGAGAGCAGCGTCCAGTCGTGGACCAGGCGGACGCTGTCGCCGAAGGTGGCGAAGGCCGCGAGGGCCGCGAGGATGGCCAGCGCGCCCGCGGCCTTGGGCCCGGCGAGGGCCGGCAGCCAGCGCGCCGCGCACCAGGCGGCGGCCAGCCCGGCGAGGGCGGGGCCGAGCACGGCGGGCCAGAGGGGGAAGCCGCCGGTCCAATTGGCGTAGACGGGGGCGGAGACGCCCAGGAGCAGGCCGGCGAGCAGGGTGAGGAGGAAGAGCGCGGAGAGGAGAAGGGCGTGGCGCATGGGGGTCCTTGGGGTTTCAGGCGCCGTAGCGGCGGCGGTTGCGTTTGGGGTCGGCGTAGATGGCGTCGGAGCGGAGGTCGTAGGCGACGGCGTTGCGCCCCCAGATGGCCTCGATGGCGGCCAGGCAGTCGGGGGTGGGGTCGACGGCCCAGGCGGAGTCGGGCTCGAGGAGCGCCTTGCGGCCGCCGGGGAGGTCGAGCGCGAGGGAGAGGGGGAAGCCGCCGGGGTGGGCGGCCAGCAGGTCGCGCAGGCGGTCCATGCGCTCGGCGGAGGGCTTGTCGTTGTCGACGCGGCAGTGGATGCGCAGGCTTTTGGCGAAGAGCGCGGGGGCCTCGGCGAGGGGGTGGATCTCGGCGGCGAAGATGACGGGGTCGCGGCCTTCCTCGAACTTGGCCTCGCCGCAGACGAGGACGGGCGCGTCAGCGACGAGGGCGTCCTTGTTGCGCTCGTAGGCGTCGTTGAAGGCGAGGGCCTTGACGGTGCCGGTGCCGTCCTCGACGGTCAGCTCGGCCCAGGGGCGCTTGGTGGTCTTGGAGAGGGCGACGCGGACGTTGGCGAGGATGCCGGCGACGCGGACGGCGTCGCGGTTGCGCTTGACGCGGGGGAAGGCCTCGGCGGAGACGGTGCGGAAGGAGCGCACGAGCGTGCGGTAGCGGTCGACGGGGTGGCCGGTGAGGTAGACGCCCAGGAGGTCGCGCTCGTCCTGAAGCCGCTCCTTCTCGGGGCGGTCGGGCGCGTCGGGGAGGTCCTCGCCGAAGGCGTCGGCCCCGGCGCCGCCGCCCATGAGGTCGAAGAGGGAGCCTTGGCCGGAGGCGCCGTCGCGGTCGGCCTCGGCGACGCGGGAGAGGGCGAAGTCGATGCCGGCGAGGAGGCGGCCCTGGTTGGCGTCGAGCCCGGCCAGCGCGCCGCTGCGGACGAGCGCCTCGACGGTGCGCTTGGAGACGAGGAGCTTGCCGTCGTTGGCGGCCTTGGCGGCGGCGCCGCAGAGGCGTTTGCAGAAGTCGACGAGCCCTTTGTAGGGGCCGTTGGCGGCGCGTTCGGAGACGATGAGGTCGCCGGCGGCCTCGCCGACGTTGCGGATGGCGCCGAGGCCGAAGCGGACGGCGTCCTTGCCTTCCGGGGAGAAGTGGCAGCGGGAGCGGTTGACGTCGGGGGGGAGCACCCGCAGGCCCATGTCGGCGGCGGCGGCGACGAGGGCGGGCATCTTGTCGAAGTTGCCGATTTCCGAGGAGATCTGGGCGCACATGAAGTCGGCCGGGTAGTGCGCCTTGAGGTAGCCGGTCTGGTAGGCGATGTAGGCGTAGCAGACGGAGTGGGACTTGTTGAAGGCGTAGGAGGCGAAGGCCGTCCAGTCGCCCCAGATCTTCTCGGCGCGCTTGCGGGCGTCCTCCTCGCCCTGGCAGGCCTCGAGGTAGGCGGGGTTTTTGAGGCAGCCCTCGAGGAACTTGACGCGCAGCTTCTCCATCGTCTCCAGCTGCTTCTTGCCCATGGCCTTGCGCAGGGTGTCGGATTCGCCGCGGGTGAAGCCGGCCAGGAGGCGCGACAGGAGCATGACCTGCTCTTGGTAGACGGTGACGCCGTAGGTGTCCTTGAGGTACTGCTCCATGAGCGGATGGTCGTAGGCCACCTTCTCCTCGCCGTGCTTGCGGCGGATGAAGGAGGGGATGTACTCCATCGGCCCGGGGCGGTAGAGGGCGTTCATGGCCACCAGGTCCTCGAAGCGGTTGGGGCGCAGGGAGCGGAGGTGGGCCTTCATGCCGTCGGATTCGAACTGGAAGAGGCCGTCGGTCTCGCCGCGGGAGAAGAGGGCGAAGGTCTCCGCGTCGTCGATGGGGATGGCGTCCATGTCCACGTCCAGCCCGTGGGACTCCTTGATGGATTCCAGGCAGGCCTTGAGGACGGAGAGGGTCTTGAGCCCGAGGAAGTCCATCTTCAGCAACCCGATGGGCTCGACGAAGTGCCCGTCGTACTGCGTGGTCATCAGGCTCTCGCCCGCGGTGGGCGCGATCGGGATGGTCTCCATCAGCGGGTCGCGGCTGATGATGATGCCGCAGGCGTGGACGCCGATGTTGCGCGTGGTGCCCTCAAGGCGCATGGCCAGCTCGAGGATGCGCCGCCGCAGCGGGTCGTCGCCGTCGAGCGTCTCGGCCAGCTTGGGGTTCGCCTTCAGCGCCTTGGCGAAGGTGATCTTCGGGGCCTCGGGCACCAACGCCGCCAGCGCGTTCGCGTCGGCGAGCGGATAATCCAGCACGCGGCAGACGTCCTTGATGGCGCTCTTGGGCGCCATGATGCCGAAGGTGGCGATGTGCCCCACATGGTCGGCGCCGTACTTCTCCGTCACCCACTCCAACACCTTCCCCCGGCCGTTGTCGTCGAAGTCCACGTCGATATCCGGCATGGAGATGCGGTCGGGGTTCAGGAAGCGCTCGAAGAGCAGGTCGTAACGGATGGGGTCGATGTCGGTGATCCCCAGGCAATACGCCACCGCGCTGCCCGCCGCGCTCCCGCGCCCCGGCCCCACCAGCACGCCCATCCCCCGCGCCGCGGCGATGTAATCCTGCACGATGAGGAAGTACCCCGGGAACCCCATCTGCTTGATGGTGTTGAGCTCGAAGGCGATCCGCTCCCGGATCTCCCCCGTCAGCGCCTCCCCCGGCCAACGCCGCGCCGCCCCCTCCCACGTCAGGTGCGCCAGGTAATCGCTCTCCAGCTTGATGCGCAGCACCTTGTCATAGCCGTCGAACCGGTCATACCGCTCGAACTCCCCGCGCAACGCCTCCTCCGGGAACCGCCCTGCGTAGGCCTCCTCCGTCCCGAACGCCTCGGGGATCGGGAACTTCGGCATGATGGGGGCCGAGTTCAGCTCGTACGCCTCCACCTTCGCCGCCACCTCCGCCGTCGCGTGGATGGCCTCCAGGCACTCCTCCGGCAACGCCGCGCGCATCTCGTCGTAACTCTTCAGCCACTCCTGCTGCGTGTAACGCAGGCGCCGCTCATCCGTCAGCTTCTTCCCCGTGCTCACGCACAGCAGCACGTCATGCGCCTCGCCATCCTCCCTGTTTAGGAAATGGACGTCGTTCGTCGCGATGACCTTGATCCCCAGCCTCCGCCCCAACGCCAGGCTCTCCCGGATCACCGTCAGCTGCCGCTCATAAAGCTCCCGCCGTTCCTCCTCCCCGAACCCCCGCACCTCCGAACGATGCAGCATCACCTCCAGATAATAATCCTCCCCGAAAAGCCCCTGATACCACCGCGCCTCCGCCTCCGCCTCCTCCAGCCGCCCTTCCGCCAACAACTGCGGCACGATCCCCGCCACGCACGCCGACGAGCAGATCAGCCCCTCGTGATACCGCTCCAACAGCTCCCGGTCGATCCTCGGCCGCCCATAAAACCCCTCGATGTGCGCCAACGAGATCAGCCTCAGCAGATTATGGTAGCCCGTCAGGTTCTTCGCCAGCAAGATCAGATGGTTCCCGCTCCGCTCCGTCCGATCCCGCCGCCCCAGCCGCGCCACATACGCCTCGCACCCCAGGATTGGCTTGACCCCCTCCTTCCGGCACGCGTCATAGAACGCCTTCAATCCATACAGCACCCCATGGTCCGTGATCGCGCACGCCCCCATCCCCAACGCCTTCACACGCCGCACCAACGCCGGCACCTGGCACGCCCCGTCCAGCAGCGAATAACTCGTGTGGACGTGCAGATGCACGAACGGCGCCGCCTGCTCCTCGCTCTTCTCGCTCATGCCCACAGTATAGCAAACGCCGCGCCCCCAAACCCCGCCTTATCCCCTCCCTCAGCCCAAACGACGGAAGGCGCTTGCCTTTGCCCACCATAAGGTGGTATCTTAAAGGCACGCGATGGGGCGAGCCATCGCATCTTTTGCGCTTTGCGCAACAGGTTGCTCCAAACGGAACCTAGGAAATTTCATGAACGAGCAACGTGTTCTGCAGGGTGCGCCGTAATGGCGCGCTTTCTTTGCACGTGATCGTTCAGGGCACATCCTAGGGCCTCGTTTGGAGTACGTGAAAGGAAGCGTGCTTTTTATGGGCAGAGAATGTGTCGGATTGTCGATCGTGGTGCCGTGCTTCAACGAGGCGCCATGCGTGGAGGCGTTCGTGCGCGCGGTAGATGCCTCGGGCGTCGGGGAGGGGACGCGCCTGGAGTTCGTCTTCGTGGACGACGGCTCCACGGATGGGACGCTGGGGGTGGTGCGGCGCCTGGCGGAGGGGGACGGGCGCGTGCGTTACGTGGCCTTCTCGCGCAACTTCGGCAAGGAGGCGGCGCTGCTGGCGGGCCTGCGCAAGGCGTCGGGGGAGGCGGTGGTGACGATGGACGCGGATTTGCAGGACCCGCCCGCGCTGTTGCCGGAGATGTTGCGCGCGATCCGCGAGGAGGGGTATGACTGCGTGGCCACGCGGCGGACGTCGCGCGCGGGCGAGCCGCCGGTGCGCTCGTGGTTCGCGCGGCGGTTCTATTGGCTGATGCGCCATTGCTCGGACGTGGCGTTGGTGGATGGCGCGCGGGATTACCGGATGATGACGCGCCAGGTGGTCGAGGCCATCCTGTCGCTGCCGGAGGTCAACCGCTTCACCAAGGGCATCTACCAGTGGGTGGGGTTCCGCACCAAGTGGCTGGCCTTCCCGAACGTGGCACGGGTGGCGGGGGAGACGAAGTGGTCCTTCCGCAAGCTTTTCCTGTACAGCCTGGAGGGCATCATGGCCTTCTCCACCGCGCCGCTGCAGCTGGCGTCGCTGCTGGGGGTGCTCTGCTGCGCGCTGGCCTTCGCGGCGCTGCTCTTTGTGGTGGGGCGGGCCTTGCTTTTCGGCGACCCGGTGGTCGGGTGGCCCTCGCTGGCGTGCCTCGTCATCTTCTTCGGCGGGCTCCAACTCTTCTTCGTGGGCGTCCTCGGTGCCTACCTCGCCAAAACCTATCTGGAGACCAAGCGCCGCCCGCTCTATTTCGTCAAGGAGGAAAAGTGATGAATCGCCTCTCCCACATTGTCATTCGCAATCGTTGGCCGCTGCTGGGGTTGGCGGTCATGATGGCCTGCGTCCTGTTGTGCAACCTCTTTTGCTTGCCGATGCATGATGAGCTTTCCTACGCCTTCGCCGGCCAAAGCACGCCACTGTCGGGCGAATGCCCGCGCGTGGCGTCATTCATGGACATCGTGCGCCAACAATGGGCGGATTACCAGCATGGCACGAACGGGCGCGTCTTTGTCCATGGCGTGGTGGCGCTCTTCGCGGGTTTTCGTTTGTATTGGTTGTTTGACCTCTGCAACACGGCAATGTGGTTCTTTCTGACGTGGCTGGTGTTGCGGGAGGGGCGGGTGCGGGCGCGCCCGGCGGCGAAATGGTTGCTCGGGGCGATGGTGGTGTGGTGGTTTCTGTGGTACGCGGAGACCTGCTCGATGAACGCGGCCTTCGCGGTGAATTACCTTTGGACGGCGGCGGCGACGGTCTGCATGATGGCCTTGTGGCGACGACTGAACCACTGGTGGCTGACACCCATCGCCTTCTTCTATGGGTGGAGCCAGGAAACGTTCGCGTTGCCGATGGTGGCGGCTCTGGCAGGAGGCGTGCTCATACGAAGCGTGGCGGAACGGCGGCTGGCGGTGTCCGCGAAGCAGGCAATCGCTTGGGTGTTGATGGCGGCGGGGGCCGCGGCGCTCTGTCTTGGGCCGGCGGCGGGAGCGCGCGCGGGGGAGACGCTTGGCGTCGGGGTCGGCGGCCTTGTCGTGGAGGCGGCGCGTGGATGGGCGGGATTGGCGCTGTGCGTCTGGCCGATAGCGCTCCTCGTGGCCGTGGCATGGGTGGCGTGGGCCAATCGTCGGGCTTGGCGGGCGATGGTGGTGCGCGCGCCGGAATGGTGGTGTTATCTGGGGGCGTCGGCGGGGCTCTTCTGCCTGGTCTGTGGCAATGGGTGCATCCGATTGTCGATGCCGTTGTTGTTGGCGGCGCTGGTGCTGACGCTGCGCGAACGCGCCGCGTTCGGGTGGTTCGGCGAGAAGGCACGTCGGCTTTTTGTGATGGTGGCGCTGCTTTGGCTGGCGTGCGTCACGGCGTATCAGGTGGTGCTGGGGCTCAACGTCTTGAGGATGACGCAACGTTACCGGAAGGATCCGCAGGGCGTGACCGCGTTCGCGTCGCTGCCCACGGGGCCGTTCCACTATTCGGTCTGCCACGGCACCTTCAACCACTTCCACTGGATGCTTTGCCGCCGAGAGTTCGGGAAGGCGCACGACCCCATCGTGCTGTCGCCTTGGCTTTACGAAACGCTCTACCGCGACCCCAAGGCCTTCTTCGCCGAGGCGCGGGAGGTCGCGCCCGATGTCTTTGTCGCGGCACGCGCGCCGCGCTTGGCGGTGATCCGCGGCGCGGCACCCACGGCAAAGCAACTCGCGGAGGCAAGGGCTTGCCTCGGATCATCCCCCAACCGGCCGCAAGGTTGGCGCCGCCTTGTGCCCGGCCGTTTCGGCGTGATGTTCCCGCCGGAAGATTTCCGCCTCTTTATCCCCAACGACATCGTCACCATTGTCGCCGCGGACGGAAAACCCTATACACTCCTTACGACGAAATCCCCAAATTACGCACAGTGAGAACGAGGGAGATTCATGAATGAGTAATGAGTAATGTGCTTTGCAAGGTGTGTAGTAAGGGTCCGTTTTCGTCTCCTATGCGGCGGGCAGGCGCCAATGACGCTCCTTCCCCCGTGGCTTTATCACACGCTTTATCGCAACCCGACGGCATTCTTCAGCTTGCCGGACACACAGTGGGATGGGGGTGGATGGCGAAACACCCGCCTTCCCGGATTGAGAATCGTAAGTATGCCCGCCGAGTCTTTGCCGTCGGTGACGAACCCCACGGCTACCCCAACGCCATCAATCGGTTGGCGGCCGCCCCAGACTCGCGCCTGGTTGCCCGGCCGCTTTCAGGGCAAACTGTTCCCGGATGACGATTATTTCGTCAATCTTCCCAACCTTCCGCCCACCTTCGTCGCGGCGGACGGTTCTGCCTATGCCATTCAAGCCGACGAGGCCGATGACGTGGGCGCGGAACGCTGACGGCGTGTTTGGGGTAGTGACGAAGCGAGCGCCCCAAACGAGATTGCGGGCCTCGTTTCTTGGATCGCGCCGTACCCCGACCCGAGAGACGCCGCGATCGGGGGTGGGAGAG
>CALXSF010000010.1 GCA_944391055.1 uncultured Kiritimatiellota bacterium
GGTGGACGGAGGAGGTGCCGAGGCGGATCTCAAAGGGCTCGTCGGGGAGGACCCAGGATTGGTCTTCGAGGACGATCTTGAGGTGGTCGAGGGGGACGTCGAGGGTGACGGTCTTGGTCTCGCCGGGGGCGAGGTGGACGCGCCGGAAGCCGCGGAGCATCTGGTCGAACCAGTAGATGGGCGTCTTGGCGTAGGCGACGTAGAGCTGGACGACCTCGTCGCCGGCGACCTTGCCGGTGTTGGTGACGGGGAAGGAGACGCGCCAGCCCGCGGGGCGCGGGGCGGCCTCGCGGAAGAGGAGCCGATCCCAGAGCGTGGGCTCGCCGGGCTCGGTGAGGGGGGTGACGGCGGGGCGGCCGACCTCGAAGGTGGTGTAGGAGAGGCCGAAGCCGAAGGGCCAGAGGGCGCCGGGGTTGTAGGAGCCGTTCTTGAGCTCGGGCTCGTAGTTGGACTTGGGCTTGGCGGGGAAGTTGAAGGGGATCTGCCCGGCGGATTTGAGCCAGGTGCCGTTGGTCTTGCCGCCGGGGTTGTAGCGCCCCAGGAGGGCCTCGGCCACGGCGGTGCCGCCGTGGCGGCAGAGCAGCCCGCAGGCGAGGATGGCGGGGGTGTTGCGCGCGGCCCAGTTGACGCTCGGCGGCCGGCCGTGCATGAGGACGAGGACGGTGGGGGTGCCGGTGGCCTGGACGGCCTGGAGCAGGGCCTCCTGGCGGCCGGGGAGGTTGAGCGAGGTGCGGGTGTGGCTTTCGCCGGAGGTGCGGCCGTTGTCGCCGAGGACGACGATGGCGACGTCCGCGGCCTTGGCGGCGGCGACGGCCTTGGCCTGCTCGTCGAGCTCCTTCTTGGTGGGCGGGACGGGGACGAGCTCGCTGTCGGGCCAGCCGGGGTTCACGTGGTCGCAGCCTTTGGCGTAGAGGATCTTGGCGCCGGGCAGGGCGCGCGCGAGGCCGTCGCGGACGGAGACGAAGGCGTAGTCGGTGGGGCCGTAGCGGTCGGGGCGGTAGCAGGCGTCGCCGGCGTTGGGGCCGATGACGGCGACGGTCTTGAGCGCGGCGGGGTCGAGGGGCAGCAGCCCGCCCTCGTTCTTGAGGAGCACGAGCGCCTCGCGGGCGACCTGGAGGGCGACGCGGTCGGCCTCGGCGGAGCCGACGAGGCGGTCGGCGGCGGCGGGGTCGGCCACGTAGGGGTTGTCGAAGAGGCCGCGGGCGAACTTGACGCGCAGGACGTCGCGCACCATCGCGTCCACCTCGTCCATCTCCAGCGAGCCGTCGTCGAGGGAGGCGTTGATCCAGCCGGCGACCTTGTCGGGCGGGTCGAAGGTGGTCCAGACGTTGAGTCCGGCGCGGATACGCAGGGTGTGGGCCTCCTTCAGGTCGGCGGCCATGCGGTGGAGCGTGGCCAGGCGCTCGACGGCGTGGCTGTCGGAGACGACGTAGCCGCGGAAGCCGAGCTCCCCGCGCAGGCGTTCCTTGAGGAGGTGGGCGCTGGCGGCGACGGGCATCCCGTTGACGTCGTTGTACGCGCACATCACGCCCAGCGGCCGGGCCTCGGTGAAGACGCGGCGGAAGGGGTAGAAGTGGATGGCCTCGAAGGTCTGCGCGGTGACGTGCGGGTCGGTGCGCGAATCGTAGCCGCGCGCGCCCTTGTTCTCCCCGTAGCCCACGTAATGCTTGGGGGTGGAGACGGCGCCGCCCTCCTGGATGCCGAGGCAGAGGGCCTTGCCCAGCTCGGCGACGAGGAAGGGATCCTCCGCCAGCGTGCCCTCCCAGCGGCCCCAGCGCTGGTCGCGGGCGACGTCGAGGATGGGCGCGTAGACGTTGGTGTAGCCTAGGGCCGTGGCCTCGCGGCCGGTGACGCGCCCCTGCTCGCGGATCAGGTCGGGATCCCAGGTCATGCCCTGGGCGTGGGGCATGGGGAAGCTGGTGGCGTGGCGGGCGGAGATGCCGTTGATGCCCTCGTTGGTGAAGTCCGCGGGGATGCCCAGGCGGGTCTGCTCGACGAAGAAGCGCTGGGTGTTGTTGACGTAATGGGCGTTACGCGCCGGGGTGTCGCTGACGGTCTTGTCGCCGCGGTGGCGCCACCCCGCGCCCTGCTCGTCGATGTTCGCCACGCCGTCCTTCCAGACGCGCTCGGTCTTCCACGCCTGGGTGGGGAAGCGATCCTTGAGCACCGCCCGGTAACCATAGAGCGTGCAGAGCTGCATGACCTTCTCGGCCTGGGTCATCCGGCCCAGCAGGTCGTCCACGCGCGCCTCGATGTCGGCCTTGGGGTCCTCGTAGGGGTCCAGCTCGCCGTTCTTGTTCAGGTCGATCCAGCCCTCGTGGTAGATGCCCGGCATCGCCTCGAAGGGATAAGGGTAGGGATTGTCCTTCAGCGCGGCGTCCGCGCCCGCGGCGGAAAGCCCGGCGCCCAAAAGACAGGTCAGTGCAAGCAACGTCGTTCTCATATCCTTAGCATACCCCAACGCGCGCCGCCGCGCAAGCCCCCGCCCGCGGGCGCCCGTCCCTGCGTCCTGCGAAGCGCAGCCCGCCCTCGGGTCAGAGCGGTTCGCCGTGCGCGTCCTCCGCCAAGCTCAGCGCGGCGCGTTCCTGCGCGAGCAGCGCCTCGAGCTGGCCGGGGGAGCGGAAACCGTCGAGGCGGGCGCGGAGGGCCTCGGGGGCGCCCGGCGCGTCAAGCGCCTCGCGGCGGGCTTGGGCCAGGCGGAGGTAGTCGGCGCAGCGATCGACGCCGAGGAAGCGGCGCCCGAGGAGATTGGCGGCGACGCCGGCGGTGCCGCTGCCGCAGAAAGGGTCGAGCACCCAATCGTGCGGGGCCGTGGCGGCAAGGAGGATGCGCACGAGCAGGGAGAGGGGCTTCTGCGTGGGATGTTTGACGCCGCCGACCTTTTCCCAGGGGCGGAGGGCGGGGAGGGGCCAGACGTCGCGCATCTGCCGGCCGCCGGCGATGGCGCGGAGCAGGGCGTAGTTGTAGCGATGGGGGACGCGGGGGTGCCTGCGGGCCCAGAGGATGACCTCGGAGGCATGGGTGAGCATGCGGCAGGAGAGGTTGGGCGGGGGATTGGTCTTGACCCAGGTGACGGCGTTGAGGAGGCGGAAGCCGAGGGCCTCGAGGCAGTCGGCCACCAGGAAGCTGTTGTGGTAGGTGCCGCAGACCCAAAGCGTCCCCTGCGGGGTGAGCTTGCCGCGCACGGCGCGGAGCCAGGCCAGGGTGAAGGCCCGCTCGGCGTCGCGCCCGGGCGGCCGATCCCACGCGCCCTTGTCCACGCAGACGCGGCGGCCGGATTGGACGGAGACGCCGCCGTCGGAAAGGAAGTAGGGCGGGTCGGCGAAGACGAGGTCAAAGCGGAAATCGAAGGCCGCGAGGGCCTCCAGGCAATCGCCGAGCACGAGCGTGAAGTCGCGTCCGGGCGAGCGGTAGAAGGGGGAAAGCGCGGCGGGCATGGGGTGCCTCACGGGACGGGAAGCCCGAGCCTCTGGAGCGGGATGTAGTTGAAATAGTAGTGGCAGCCGACGGCGATGATGTAGTCCAGGGTGTCGCGGTAGCAATCCTGCCTGAACCAATCGTTGAGGATATAGACGTATTCCACCTCGTAATTGAGCTCGGCGAGGAGGCGTTTGTAGCGCTTGCGCTTGTAATCGCAGGTTTGCAGCTTCTCATCGACGGAACCGGCCACGCGCTGATATTTGCATTCGATGATGAACAGGGTGTTGTTGACGATGACATAGATGCAGTTGTCCGGGAAGAGCTGCTTGGAAAGGTGCCTGCGCCAGTCCACGCCCTTGGCGGCGAGATAACGGTAAAAGGCGTGTTTCTTGAAGACGTGCGCCACCAACTCGTCGCGATAGAAGACGTCCACGCCCGCCACGCGATAGCCCGGCTGGGCGGCAAGGAAGGTGGCCAGATCCGTCCGCCCCTCGAAAAGGAGCCCCGTGCGCGTGTTGGCGCCGCCGACGCCGCCCGTGATCATGGCGCGTCCTCCGGGGCGTAGTTGCTGACGAGGAGCTCATGGAGGGGGCCGCGCTTGGCGGGGTTGGCGTTGACGGCGCGGCGGGCCAGGACGCGCTCGATGCGGAAGCCGGCGTAGAGGCGCTCGAAGAAGCCGTCGCCGGGCGCGGAGTTGCTGAGCAGGAAGCGGTGCCCCGCACGGTCAAGGGCGCGGCAGAACTCGGCCAGGCGGCGCTGGGCCCCGTCGTCGAACGGGGTCCTCACATAGGCGTTGAAGCTGGAGGTCTGGCTGAGGGGGCGGTAGGGCGGGTCGAGGTAAAAGAAGGCGCGGCGCCCCTCGGGGAGGGCATCGGGCACGGCGGCGAAGTCGCCGCAGAGGAAGGTCACGCGCGCGCGGCGCAGCAACGCGGCGTCGGCCCGGATCGTGGGGGCGTCGCAGATCAGCGGGTTGGCGGCGCGGCCGAAGGGGACGTTGAACGCGCCGCGGGCGTTCTCGCGGTAAAGGCCGTTGAACCCGGTGCGGTTGAGAAAGAGCAGGCGGGCGCACTGCCCCACGCCCGCGGGCGCCTCGGCGTTGAGACGGGCGCGCTGCGCGAGGTAAAAGGCCCGCCGCGCCGGTTCGGCGAGCGGCAGATAGGCGTCGGCGAGGGCCTGGAGGGCGGCGATGAGCGCCTCGGGCTGGCTTTGGACGGCGCGCCAGGCGGCGACGAGGCGCGGGTTCAGGTCGTTGGCCGCCGCCTGCGGGATGGCGGGGAAGGCCTCCAGCACGGCCAAAAGCACCGCGCCGCCCCCGACGAAGGGCTCCGCGTAGGCCCATTCGCCGGAGGCCAGCGCCCGCCTGGGCACGCGCCGCATGATCTCGGGCAGCAGCTGCCGTTTGCCGCCGACCCATTTGACAAAAGGTTTGACCATCGCCTTGCCTCTTCCGTTTCGTGGTGGCCTAGGGAAAAGGGTCGGCAACAGACAGCCGGAAGCGACCATGTGACCGGCGGGGAGACGGCGCGCGGGAGCGTCCCCGAAAGGGCGTCTGCGCTTCGCCAAAAGCCACTCCGTTCCAAGCGCTTAGGCGGAACGTCAAAGGGCGTTCGGGCGGGTCGCCTTCCCTCTCTCTCGCCAGCCCCAATGCCGTTTGCTATAGTATGGGTGGCTGAGATCAAGGGACCCTTTTTCCTAGGCCACCCGATCCGAGCAGAAGTGCAACCCTGACATCAAGTTAAAAGGAAAATCACAGTGGCGTGGCCTAACGCTTCTGAGGTTGTTGCGTGAGGCGGAGGGGGAATTGGGCATGCCGGTGGGCAAGGTGGAGGAAAATGCGGCCGCGGAAGAGGAGGCGTGAGTGGGGTGGGAGGCAAAAAAAGGGGGGCGCTCGAAGGGGCGCCCCCTTTTTTGTTTTGGGCGGCGGGCTTAGTCGAGGGTGACCTCGGCGATGTCGGAGGGGGCGTCCGCGCGGAGGCGGAGGGCGGAGGCGCCTTGCGCTTGGAGCGGGAGGGTGTGGGTGGTCGGCGCGTCGGCGGAGAGGGTGCGTTGGTCGAGGAATTGGCCGCCGCCGAAGGAGAGCTGGAGGGTGAGGCGGGCGGGGCCGGCGGCGCGGAGGGTGAGGGTGCGGGGCGGGTTCTGCGGGTCGAGGGGGAGGGTGAGGGTGTCGCCGGGGCGGGCGGCCCAGACGGTGGCGGGGTCGCGGTCGAGGGCGGCGGCGACGGCGGCGCCTTCCTCGGCCTGGGGGGCGGGGGCGGTTTGGGGGGCGGGGCGGGTGGAGTGGGCGGGGATGGGGTTGGCGGGCGCGGGGCGGGGGATCGCGACGGGGGCGGGGTCCTCGCCGACGATCTCGAAGGCGGCTTGGGCGATGGGTTTGCCGTTGGGGGGGCCGAGGCGGAGGGTGAAGCGGCCGGGCTCGACGGTGCGGCGCCAGGCGGCGTCGATGAGGGCCAGGCGGTCGCGGGGGATGGGGAGGGTGAGGGTGCGGGTCTCGCCGGGGGCGAGGCGGACGCGCTCGAAGGCGGCGAGGAGCCAGTCGTAGGTGGTGACGGAGGCGCGTTCGTCGCGGACGTAGAGCTGGACGACCTCGTCGCCGGCGCGGTCGCCGACGTTGGTGACGGTGACGGTGGCGGTGGGGGTCTGGCCGTTGGGGAGGCGCGTGGCGCTGAGGGTGAGGGGGCCGTAGCGGAAGGTGGTGTAGGAGAGGCCGTGGCCGAAGCCCCAGAGGGGGCCGTTGACGGCGATGGTGCCGGGGGCGTTGGCGGCGGGCTTGGAGGGGAAGTTGAGGGGGATCTGCCCGACGCTCTTGGGGAAGGTGACGGTGAGGCGGCCGCCGGGGTTGAGGTCGCCGAAGAGGGCCTCGGCGACGGCGGTGCCGCCTTGGGCGCCGGGGTACCAGGCCTCGAGGATGGCGGGGAGGTTGCGCGCGGCCCAGTTGACGGAGAGGGGGCGGCCGTTGACGAGGACGAGGATGACGGGCTTGCCGGTGGCGTGGAGGGCCTTGAGGAGGGCTTCCTGCCGGCCGGGGAGGTCGAGGGAGGTGCGGCTCTTGTTCTCGCCGCAGGTGGCCTGGTTGCCGCCCATGACGGCGATGACGGCGTCGGCCTGGCGGGCGTTGGCGACGGCGGCGTCGATGGCGGCCTGCTCGGCGGGGGTGATGGGGTAGTCGACGAGCTCGGAGTCGGGGAAGTGGGGGTCGACGACGTCGCAGCCCTTGGCGTAGAGGAGGCGGAAGCCGTGTTTGTCGGCGTAGGCGCGCAGGCCGCCGAGGATGGTGACGGCGGGGGTGGCGAGGGGGCCGTAGTGGGTGTGGATGTGGTTGGTCTCGTCGGCGTTGGGGCCGCAGACGGCGAGGGTGCGGATCTTCTTGGGGTCGAGGGGGAGGGTGGCGGCGTCGTTCTTGAGGAGGACGAGGGATTCGCGGGCGGCGCGGAGGGCGAGGGCGGTGTGCGCGGGGGCCTCGACGATGCGGTCGGCGGAGGCGGGGTCGCGGTTGTAGGGGCGGTCGAAGAGGCCGACGAGGAACTTGACGCGCAGGACGTCGCGCACGCGCGCGTCGATGAGGCTCATGGGGAGGGTGCCTTCGCGGACGAGCTCGCGGAGGGGGCGGACGTAGGTGTCGGGCTGGCTGAAGTTGCAGCGGACGTTGAGGCCGGCCTCGACGGCTTGGCGGACGGAGTCCTTCATGTCCTGGGCGGTGCGGTGCTTGCCGTGGAGGTATTCGACGGCGTCGCTGTCGGAGACGACGTAGCCGCGGAAGCCGAAGTCGCCGCGGAGGCGGTCGGTGAGCCAGTAGCGGGAGGATTGGAGGGGCTCGCCGTCGTAGTCGCTGTAGGTGCTCATGACGCCGAGGAGCCCGGCCTCGCGGATGACGCGCGCGAAGGGGTAGGCATGGAGGTTCTCGAGCTCGCGCGGGGGCATCTGGGGGTCGACGCGGCTCCAGTTCTCGCGGGCGCCTTTGTTGTTGGAGTAGGCCAGGTAGTGCTTGGCGGTGGCGGCGACGAGGCCTTCCTCTTGGAGGCCTTTGGCCATTTGGACGCCGAGTTCGGCGACGAGGAAGGGGTCTTCGCCGTAGACTTCCTCGCAGCGGCCCCAGCGTTGGTCGCGGGCGACGTCGAGGATGGGGGCGTAGATGTTGGTGTAGCCGAGGGCGCGGGCCTCGCGGGCGGTGACGCGGCCCACTTGGCGGAGGAGCTCGCGGTCCCACGTGTGGCCGAGGCCGAGCTGGGTGGGGAAGCAGGTGGCGCGGTAGGCCTCGACGCCGCGGATACCCTCGTTGGTGAGGTCCGCGGGGATGCCCAGGCGCGTCTCCTCGACGAAGAAGCGCTGGACCTCGTTGAGCGCCCAGGCGTGGCGGCTGGCGGGCCAGACGTTGGGGTTGTCGCTGACGGGGCGGCCCCACTGGACGAAGCCGTTGAGGTGCTCGTCGATGGCGCCGATGCCGTCCTTCCAGAGCTTCTGTTTCCACGCGGGCGTGGGCAGGTCGTCGGCGAGGACGCGGCCGTAGCCGTAGAGCGTGACCATCTGGCAGGTCTTCTCCTCCAGGGTCATCTGCCCGAGCAGATCCTCCACGCGCGCCTCGACGTCGGCCCCCGGATCCTCGTAGACGTCCTTGCGGCCGTTCTTGTTGAAGTCGATCCAGCCGTCGCGGTAGATGGGGCCGGTGGGGGCGTAGGGCTGGGTGACGGGTTCGCCGGCGGGCGCGGCGGCGGCGAGCAGGGCGGCGAGGGCCAGGAGGGTCAGGCGCATGGGTGGAATCCTTTCGCCATGAGGATAGCACAAACCCGGCTGCCGCGGGGGCGCCTCTCGCGCGCCGCGCGCTCCATGCGTCGCGCGGTGGGCAGGGGTTGTGCCGGGAGGGCGCCTCAGATCCCGCCGTAACGGCGGGAGCGGCGGGCGAAGGCGTCGAGGGCGGCCCGGAAATCGGCCTCGGAGAAGTCGGGCCAAAGGGTGGGGGTGACGTAGAGCTCGGCGTAGCTGGCCTGCCACAGGAGGAAGTTGCTGAGGCGGAGCTCGCCGCTGGTGCGGATGATGAGGTCGGGGTCGGGGACGTCGGGGAGGTAGAGGTGGCGGGCGACGGCGGCCTCGTCGATGGACTCGGGGTCGATCTCGCCTTGGGCGGCGAGGCGGGCGAGCGCGCGGGCGGCGTGGGCGATCTCGGTACGCCCGCCGTAGCTGAGGCAGACGATGAGCTGGCGCTCGTAGGCCTCGGTGGCGCGCTCGACGCGGGCGAGGGCGGCGTCGACCTCGGGGGGGAGATCCTCGCGGCGGCCCATGACGCGCAGGCGCACCCGATGCTCGTGCAGGAGGGGCTCCTCGCCGGCGAGGTGGGCGACGAGCAGGCGCATGAGGGCCCCCACCTCGGCCGCGGGCCGCTTCCAGTTCTCGACGGAGAAGGCGTAGAGCGTGAGGTAGCGGATCCCCGCGTCGCGGCAGTAGCCAAGGACGCGCCGGACGGTCTCGCCGCCGGCGCGGTGCCCCTCGGTGCGGGGAAGGCCGCGGGCCTGCGCCCAGCGGCCGTTGCCGTCCATGATGATGGCCAGGTGGCGGAGGCCCATCAGATGCCCACGCGGAGGGTGGATTCCCGGGCGGGCCCGATGGAAAGGATGCCGAGGCGGCCGCCGCAGAGCTGGATGAGCCGCTCGACGTAGGCCTTGGCCTTGAGGGGCAGGCGGGCCATGTCGGTGATGGCGCTGGTCTCCTCGAGCCAGCCGGGCATGGTCTCGTAGATGGGCTTGCAGCGGGCGAGCTGGGCGGCGGAGGCGGGCATCTCCTCGATGCGCCGGCCGTCAAGCTCGTAGGCCACGCAGATTTTGATCTCGGGGAGGGTGTCCATCACGTCGAGCTTGGTGAGGGCCCAGAAGTCGACGCCGTTGACCATCTGCGCGTAGCGGGCGACGACGGCGTCGAACCAGCCGCAGCGGCGGGGCCGCCCCGTGACGGCGCCGAACTCATGCCCGCGCTCGGCCAGCGTGCGCCCCACCTCGCCGAAATCCTCGGTGGGGAAGGGCCCCTCGCCGACGCGGGTGGTGTAGGCCTTGACCACGCCGACCACGCGGTCGATGCGCCGCGGGCTGAGGCCCGAGCCGACGCAGGCGCCGCCGGAGGTGGGGTTGGAGGAGGTGACGAAGGGATACGTGCCGAAGTCGATGTCCAGCATCGTCCCCTGGGCGCCCTCGAGGAGGATGGACTTGCCCTCGCGGTCGGCCCGGTGGATGAGGGGGATGGTGTCGACGATGTAGGGGCGCAGACGCTCGGCCGCCTCGATGTACGTGCGGGCCATCTCCTCGGCGTCGAGGGGCGCGGCGCCGAGGGCGTCGAGGCGGAGGTTCGTCTCGGCCACCTGCTCGCGGACGAGGTCGGGGAACTCCGGCAGCAGCATGTCGCCGCAGCGGAGCCCGGAGCGGGAGACCTTGGCGGCGTAGGCCGGGCCGATCCCGCGGCCCGTGGTGCCGATCTTCTTGCCCGCGGGGCGGGCCGCCTCGTCGGCCTTGTCGAGCGCGCGGTGGTAGAGCATCACCATGTGGGCGCGGGTGGAGACGAAGAGGCGGCCGCGGCATTCGACGCCCGTCCCGCGCAGCATCTCGATCTCCTCGATGAGGTCGAGCGGGTTCATCACCACGCCGTTGCCGATGACGCAGACCTTGCCCGCGTGGAGGATGCCCGAGGGCACCAGGCGCAGGACGCGCTTCTCGCCCTCGGCGATGACCGTGTGGCCGGCGTTCGAGCCGCCCTGATAGCGCACGATCAGGTCGGCCTGCGCGGTCAGCACGTCGATGATCTTGCCCTTGCCCTCGTCGCCCCATTGCGACCCAATCAACACGGTGTTCGGCATACGTCGCTTCCTTTTTCGTCCGCGCCCTTCCGCGGGCGCAACGTGTGTGAAGGATAACACATTCCCCCGCCCCGCGCAATTGCCCGCAGACGGCATGGGGCGCGCCCGCAATGCCGCATGGTCGGGGGATTTCAACGACGAGGCCGGTCTCGGGCGTGCCCCAAATCGTGCCTCCTCGCATTCAAGTGCGAAGTTCTCCGCCAAGAGTGATGCCGGGCCTATGCGGCTGCTAATCCGCAAAGACCCACTAGCCACGTAAATCGTTTCATGGGAAAGTCCTTTCTCTTGTTTCTGTTCACAACGTTACTTCTGCAATGCTTCCAGCATCGATTTGGCCTCCTTGTGCCCCTGCCTGGCGGCCTTACGCCACCACTTTGCGGCCTCGGTGTCGGACTGTTCCACGCCTCGGCCTTCGTCATAACTTATTCCAAGGAGGCATTGCGCGCCTGCGTCCCCTTGCTCGGCGGCCTTGCGGTACCACTTCGCGGCTAACCATACAAATAGTTTCATGAAAAATCCCTTTCGATAATCGCTGTTCACAGTGTTACGGTATGCAATGCTTCCAGTGCCGATTTGGCCTTCTCGTGCTCCTGCTCTGCCGCCTTGTGGTACCACTTTGCGGCCTCGGAGCCCGACTGCTCCACGCCACAGCCTTCGTGATACATCAGGCCAAGGTTGAATTGCGCGAAGGAATTGCCACCTTTCGTAATCGGGCGTAGGACGGCGGGGTCTTTGGAGATGTATGCGTCCTTTATCTCCATTTTTTCGACCCAATGGCCTTGATCCATCTCTTGCGCGAAGCGAAAGGAGCCAAACGACGCGACAACAAACGATAAGACAAAATGGTGCATGGCGACAGCTTCCTTTGGGGCGAATTTACAAAACGATTAACGCGGCGCACTTGGGTTTGGTGGGGGCATCAAGGTTGACCTTAAAGCCAAGCTTGCTTTTGTTGTCCTTCAGGTGGAGCAACTCCAGCAAAGTGACAATACCAATCACAATCTTAACCGGCCCCCGATAGGCTTTGAGGGCGATTTCTGAATTCGTATTTCTCGCGTTCTCCGAAACTAAACAACTGTATGATTCGCTCTCGGAGCGTGTGACCTTGAAGGAGGGGGTGGGCTCGATGGTGATCGTCATTTCACCGCGTGGGGCGACCGACAACGCGATCGTCTTGATCGTGCCTTCGCAGTAATACTTACCCATGCTGTTTTCCTTTCGTGTTGAGCTGACGTTGGAAGGCCGTGGCGAACGTGGTGAACTCGGGGTAGTACTGATACTCCGCCATCCCGATCATCTCCAGCTCGTCCCGGATGTGGCCCTTGCTCGGGCCGTCGATGAAGATGGTTCCCACCTGCTCGATGCCATACGAAGGCGCCCGCGGGTCGTCGAAGTCCTCGCGCGAATAGGTCGGCTCCAACGCCGCCTTCCCCTCCTTGTTGCCGAAGAGGATGAAGCAGCCCGATTGCGCGCGGACGTGCTCGGTGGTCTGCAGGGGCTTGATGCACCACAGGTGCTGCAGGTCGGCGACCAATTGGTCGCGCGTGCCCTCCATGATCGCGAAGCCGGGCCGCTTCGCGCGGACGGCGTGCAGCAGGAAGCCGAGGTCGCCATCGAACACGATTTCCTCCGGCCTCCGGCGCGCCATCGCGGCGATTGCGGCGGCGGTGTCGGAATCGGTATACTTGATCCGGTCCCTCCGAATGGCGTAGACATAGAGGAACCCCGGGACGTCCTTCGCGTCCGCCTTGTCGGCGTTGCCGGGATTCACCGCTATTGCCGTGGAAAGGCGCAAATCCAGCGAAACGTCGAGCAGGCGGGTCGGCAGGAAGTAGTGTTGCATACGCGAGAGCAACTCCAACGTCGGCAAATCCGGCGAGACGAAGTCCGGATACCACCGGACGGCCTCGTTCAGCATGATGTGCTCGTTCTTGAGCAGCGTTTGGTTCCATGGGCGGAAAATGCTCGCGATGGCGTTCCCCGGCAACGAGGGCAGGCTTTTGTCCCCGCTCGGGTGGTGACTCTGATATTCCCCGCGAAAGAAGAATTCGCAATCCGCGTAGGCCGGATCCCGTTGGCAACGTGCGCGAATCGCCCACGCCTCCCGCAAAATATCCGAAAACGACCCGCAAACCATGACTCCATGCTCCACGAAGCCTTCTCCCCCGGCACGCTTGCCGAGGAAGGACTTCATTGGGCATTTGACGCCAAGAGGGGAAATTTTACGGGGAAAGTGATTTTTTCTTGGGGAGAGGTTCTCGTGTTGCCCGGGGACCGCTCGAAGGCCGCTTTTGGGGCGCGCGGGGGCGTGGGTGGAGGGGCGGTCCGGGGGGCTTTTTCGGCGGGGGTGGGGGAACGAGATTGCGGGGGTCGTTTCTTGGATCACGGCGTGTCTCGGGGTGAGGGACGGCGTGTCTCGGGGTGAGGGACGGCGTGTCGCGGGCGGGGGTGGGTGCCGTTCGGCGTATGCAGGGAGAGGGGGGCGCGTGGGCGGCGGGGCGGGCGGCGGTGGCGTGTGGTATGTTTTAGGCGATGGAAGTATCCGGAAAGGAGCGCGGCGCGATGCGACAGAGGTCTCGATGCGGTTGGATGAGGTGCTGGGCGGCGTCGGTGGCGTTGGCCTGCGGGGCGGCGTTCGGCGCGCCGTCGCCGGAGGAGGCGGCGGTGGAGCGGGTGCTGGTGGTCTTCAAGACGCATCTGGACGTGGGGTTCACGGATTTGAGTTCCGCGGTGACGGCGCGTTATGTGGGGGAGTTCCTGCCCAAGGCGATGGATGTGATCGAGGCGCTGGAGGCGGAGGGGGGCGAGGCGCGGTATGTCTGGACGACGGGGGCGTGGCTCATCGACCGTTATCTGCGGACGGCGGGGCCGGAGGCGAGGGCGCGTCTGGAGGGGCATCTGCGGCGGGGGACGGTCGCGTGGACGGCGGTGCCGTACACGGTGGAGAGCGAGGCGCTTTCGCGGCCGCTCTTCTCGGCGATGTTGGGCCTGTCCCAGCGGCTGGACAGGCGGTATGGGCGGCGGACGGTGGCCGCCAAGATGACGGATGTGCCGGGGCACACGCGGGGCATCGTGGCGCCGTTGTGCGCGGCGGGGGTGACCTTCCTGCACGTCGGGGTCAACCCGGCCAGCGCGGTGCCGGAGGTGCCGCGGCTTTGCCGGTGGCGGGCGGCCACGGGCGAGAGCCTCATCCTGATGTACCAGGGGGATTACGGCGCGACGGAGATCCTGCCGGACGGGAGGACCGCGCTGTCGCTGAACTTCACGGGCGACAACCACGGCCCCCACACGGTGGCGCAGGTGAAGGCGCGTTTCGCGGAGCTGCGCCGACGGTTCCCGAACGCCACGTTGGAGGCTTGTTCCCTCAACGCGGTGGCGGAGGCGCTGGAGCCGCTGAAGGAGACGTTGCCGGAGGTGACGGCGGAGATCGGCGACACGTGGATTTACGGCTTCGCCTCGGCGCCGTCGCGGATGGCGCGCTTCCGGGCGGTGATGGCGTGCTTCGACCGCTGGGTGGCCACGGGCGCGCTGACGCCCGAGGCAAGCGTGGACGTGGCGGTGGCGCTGGGCATGGTGGCGGAGCACACGTGGGGGGTGGACGTGAAGACCTTCCTGAAGGCGTGGGATTGCTACGCGCCGGAGGCGTTCCGGGCGGCGCGCGGCACGGCGCCCTTCCGCTTCGCGGAGCGTTCGTGGGCGGAGGTGGACGGGCGCCTCGCGGCGGCGGTGGCGCTGCTGCCGGCCCCGCTGCGGGCGGAGGCGGAGGCGGCGATGGCGGAGGCCGTCCGCGCGGAGGCGTGCCCCATCCCGCCCGCGGAGGCGGAGGCGGAGCCGTGGCGGGCGGCGCTGCCGGGGGGCGTGGGCGCCGTCGGCCTGTGCTATCAGACGTTGGACGCGGCGGATTACGAACGCTTCTTCGGCCGTTATCTCCGCGCGCGGCCCGGCTGGGCGCTGTGCGACTTCGGGAAGCCGGGGCTGGGGCGGAGCCCGGCGGAGAGCGCCATCCTGCCGGCGCACGCCGCCGGGGCGCGCGCGGAGGGGGCGCCGTCGGGGCGGGCCGTCGTGCGGGAGCTGGTCTTCCCCGCCGCCACGCCCTTGGCGCGGGAGCTGCTGCCGCGGCGGGTGCAGGTGCGCGTGGAGGAGTATGCCGGGGAGCCGCGCCGCGCCGACATCACCGTGACGCTGCTGGACAAGCCCGCCGTGCGCCTGCCCGAGGCGTATTGGCTCCGCTTCGACGTGCCGGGGCTGCGCCGCCTCTTCGCCTGGAAGACGGGGGAGCGGATCGACCTGATGGACGTGGCGCCCCGCGGCGCGCGCCGTCAGCACGGGGTGGGGGAGGCCGTGGAGCTGGTCACCGACGCCGGGACGCTGCGTATCCGCCCCCATCAGGCGTTCCTGCTCAACGTGGGGCGGGAGATGGGGCTGAGCTATGACGTCGGGCTCCCGTCGCTCGAGGGCGGGGTGCAGTTCTGCCTGCTGAACAACTTCTGGGGGACGAACTTCCAGATGTGGTGCGAGGGGTCGATGCGCTTCCGCTTCACGGTGGAGTGGGAGCCGCGGGCGGGGCCGGGGCGGGATGTGGTATGTTACGGGGGAAAGGAGGCGCGATGAAGGTTTTCGCGGCGGCGAAGGTGAATCTGGGGCTGAAGGTGCTGGGGAGGCGCGGGGATGGGTTCCACGCGCTGGATTCGGTGGCGGCGCTCCTGGGGCTGGGGGACGAGGTGGAGCTGGAGCGGGCGGGGGCGATGGCGCTGGAGGTGGCGGGGGAGGGGGTGGACGTGGGGGCCTTGCCGGCGGACGCGGAGGCGAACCTGGCGATGCGGGCGGCGCGCCTGGCGGAGCGGGCGGCGGGGCGGGCGCTGCCGACGCGGATCCGGATCCGCAAGCGCATCCCGCTGGGCGGGGGGCTGGGCGGGGGGAGCAGCGACGCGGCGGCGGTGCTGCGGGGGATGGACGCGCTGTGGGGGCTGGGGTTGGGGGCGGGGCGGCTGTGCGCGCTGGGCGCGGAGCTGGGCTCGGACGTGCCGCTCTTCGTCCTGGACGGGACGGTGCGGATGCGGGGGCGGGGGGAGCGGGTGGAGCGGCTGCCGATGGAGGGGGCGCCGCCGCTGTGGGTGGTGCTGGCGAACGACGGCTCGCATTGCGCGACGCCGGCGGTGTACCGGGAGTGGGACCGGCTGAACGGGGGCGGGGCGCCGGCGGGGGGCTTGACAGCGGGGGCCGGGCTGTGGGATAATCTGTGTTTCTTTCTCCGAGCGGGAAGGTCGGCGGCGGTGGCCGAGGCGGTCGTGAACGACCTGCAGGCGCCGTGCGCGGGGCTGTTCCCCGGGGTCGCGCGGACGCTTGGGGCGTTGCGGGCGGCCGGCTGCGGGGGGGTGACCCTTTGCGGCAGCGGCGCGACGGTTTTCGGGCTGGTCGGGTCCCGCGAGGAGGGGGAGAGGGCGCTTGCCCATCCGGCGCTGGCCGGGTGTTGGCGGGCGTGCGCGCAGACGCTGCCCGATGGTGTAATGGCAGCACACGGGCCTTTGACGCCCATAGTCATGGTTCGAATCCATGTCGGGCAACCATGCGGCGTCTGACAGAGAGCAAAGGGAGCTGAGATGGAAAACCTGCAAGTCTTCTCCGGAAGCGCGAACCGGCCTTTGGCCGAGAAGATCGCGGCGTGCATGGGCACGACGCTTGGGGCGATCGACATCCGCCATTTCCCGGACGGGGAGACGTTCTGCAAGTACAGCGACAACGTGCGCGGGGCGGATCTCTTCCTGGTCCAGCCGATCTGCCGGCAGCCCAACGAGATGCTGATGGAGCTGCTGATCATGATCGACGCGGCGCGCCGCGGCTCGGCCGACCGCATCACGGCGGTGCTCCCTTATTTCGGCTACGCGCGGCAGGACCGCAAGGATCAGCCCCGCGTGCCGATCACGGCGAAGCTGGTGGCGAACCTGTTGGTGGCCGCCGGCGCGAACCGGGTGCTCACGATGGATCTGCACGCGCAGCAGATCCAAGGCTTTTTCGACATTCCCGTGGATCACCTTCACGCCGCGCCGGTAATGGTGAAATACCTGCGCGAGATGAAGCTGGATAAGCCGCTTGTGGTTTCCCCCGATACCGGCGGGGTCAAGACGGCTTACGCTTATTCGCAGATGCTGGGCACGGGCCTGGCGATCGTGGCGAAGCAGCGTTTGGGTGCCGCGGAGGTGGATGCGTTCAGCGTCGTCGGCGACGTCGGCGGCTGCGACGTGATCATGGTGGATGACATGACGACGACCTGCGGGACGTTGTGCGCGGCGGCGAAGCTGCTGAAGGCGCACGGGGCCCGGAGCGTCCGCGCCGTGGTCAGCCACATCCCGCTGACGCAGGTGGGCATCGACCGCCTGCGGGCGAACAACGGGCTCATCGAGGAGCTCATCTGCACCGACTCCATCCCGTTGGACGAATCCATCGTGGGGCTGCCTTCGGTGAAGGTGCTCTCGGTGGCGCCGCTGCTGGCGGAGGCGATCACGCGCATCCACAACAACCGGTCCGTCTCCTCCCTCTTCCGCTTGTCGTGAGGGGTGGGCGCGGGCCTTTTCGCAGGAACCAAGGACACAATCCATGAATCAGATCACACTCACCGCCTCCGTGCGCACCGTGCAGGGGTCGAAGGCCGCCGGGCGTCTGCGCCGCGCGGGCAAGATCCCCGGCGTCGTCAAGCGCATGGACGGCGCCTCGACGCTCATCGAGCTGGACGCGCACGATTACGAGATGGCGATGCGCGGGCACCACGGCGACCAGCTGCTGGTGGTGCTGGACCTGGGCCAGAGCAAGCTCTCGGCCCTGCTGCGCGAGCTGCAGCACGACGTCATCTCCGGCAAGGTCATCCACGCCGACTTCGGCGAGGTGGACATGGGCCACGCCGTGCGCGTGGAGATCGCCATCAACCTCGTCGGCACCCCGGACGGGGTCAAGAACGCCAACGGCGTGCTCGAGCAGGATCTCCGCGCCATCCACGTGGACTGCCTGCCGGCGGACATCGTCGAATCCTTCGACATCGACGTCTCGGGCATGAAGATCGGCGACAAGCTCCTGGCCGGCCAGCTGAACCTGGGCGACAAGTACCACGTCACCACCCACAAGGACACCGTGGTGGCCAGCTGCGTGGCCGCCGACGAGGAGATCGAGCTCCCGCCCGTGGCCGACGGCGCCGCCCCCGCGGCCGAGCCCGAGGTCATCGGCGCCAAGAAGGACGCCCCCGCCCCCGCGGCCGAGCCCAAGAAGTAAGCAACCGGGGCCGGCGCGCGCGCCGGCGGAAGCATGAAGCTGATCGTAGGTCTTGGGAACCCCGGCGCGGAATACGCCGACACCCCGCACAACCTCGGCTTCCGGGCCGTGGACGCGCTGGCGGGGCTGCTCGGCGCGGGCCCGTGGCGGGAGGAGCGCCGCTTCAAGGCGTTGGCCGCGAAGGCGGCGCGCCGCGGCGAGGCGCTCTGGCTGCTCAAGCCGCAGACCTACATGAACGCCTCCGGCGAGAGCGTGGGGCCCTTCCTGCGCTACTACGGCGGCACGGCGGCGGACCTCCTGGTGCTGAGCGACGACTGCGACCTGCCCCCCGGCCGGCTCCGCGTGCGCCCCGGCGGCTCCGCCGGCGGCCACAACGGGCTCAAGAGCCTCATCGCCCACGTGGGCACCGAGGCCTTCGCCCGGGTGCGCATGGGCGCCGGGCGTGACCCCGCCGGGCGCCGCGGGCTCGTCGCCCACGTGCTCCACCGCTACACCGCCGCCGAGGCCGCCCAGGCCGACGCCGAGGCGCGCGAGGCCGCCCAGGCCGCGCTCTGCTGGCTGGACGGCGGCCTCGCCGAGGCCCAGAACCGCTTCAACGCGGCGCGCCCCGACCCCGAACCCTTATCAGGAACCATCGCAAAATGAAGCAGTACGACGCAAACTTCATCTTCGTCCACACCGGCCGCGAGGAGGCGTGGGCGAAAACCATCGAACGGATGCAGGGCGAGATCGCCCGCATCGGCGGCAAGGTGCTCGGCACCGAGGACCGCGGCAAGAAGACCTTCGCCCGCCCCCAGCAGAAGAAGGAGAGCGGCACCTACCTGACCATCCGCTTCGAGCTGGAGCCGGCCAAGGTCAACGAGCTGCGCGCCCGCTACGCCCTCATCGAGGGGATCTTCCGCCTGCAGATCCTGGCGGTCGACCCGATCGCCGAGATGAAGCTCTCCAAGCAGGCCGCCGAGAAGAAGGCCCGCGCCGAGGCCGCCGCGGCGGAAGCCGCCCAGGCCGCCGAGCCCGAGGCCTGACCAACCCGGGAGGTTTCCGATGGCCGCGACCCTCAACAAAGTCTTCCTGATGGGCAACCTGACGCGGGACCCCGACATGCGCCAGACCCCCTCCGGCGACACCGTCGCCGAGCTGGGGCTGGCCGTGAGCGAGCAGTTCCGCAGCCGCACCACCGGGGAAACCCGCGAGGTCGTCACCTTCGTCGACGTCACCGTCTGGGGGAAGGTCGCCGAGAACTGCGGCCAATACCTCAGCAAGGGGCGCCCCATCTTCGTCGAGGGCCGCCTGGTGCTCGACACGTGGGACGACAAGACCACCGGCCAGAAGCGCAGCCGCCTCCGCGTCCGCGCCGACCGCGTGCAGTTCCTCTACGCCCCCGAGCGCCGGCGCGACCAGAACGGCGCGGCGATGGGCAGCGACTGGGCCCCGGCCAACACCCCGCCCACGCCGCCCCCCGCCCCGCAGCGCCCGGCGCCCCAGCCGGCGGCGCCCGCCGAGCCCCCCCCCGAGGGGCGCGACCTCGAAGACCTCCCCTTCTAAGAACACTCTGAACCGCAAGGAACGAATCCATGCCCATGAAACCCACCCGCCCCGGCACGCGCAAGCCCAAGGCCGAGGTTCTGCCCCGCAAGCGTCAGGCCGCCCTCGAGCCCACCGAGCTCGTCGACATCAATGACATCGAGCTCCTCAGCCGCTTCGTCACCGAATACGGCAAGATCATCCCCGCCCGCGTCACCGGCGTCACCGCGCTCCAGCAGCGCCACATCAAAAAAGGCATCCGCCGCGCCCGCAACATGGGCCTGCTCGCCTAAGCGAAAGGAACCGCAATGTCCCAGCAAGTCATCCTGATGGACGACGTCGAGCACCTCGGCAAGATCGGCGACACCGTGCACGTGCGCGACGGCTACGCCCGCAACTACCTCCTGCCCAAAGGCCTCGCCGAACCCGTCACCAAGAACGCCCTCCGCAAGCTCGACAAGATCCGCAAGGAGCGCGAGGAGCTCCTCAAGATCCGCCGCGCCGAGGCCATGGACAAGGCCGGCAAGCTCCGCGGCCAGACCCTCACCATCGCCGTCAAGGCCGTCGAGGGCGACGAGGAGGGCAAGCTCTACGGCTCCGTCACCGCCGCCGACATCGCCAAGGCCCTCACCGAGGCCGGCGTCGCCGTCGACCCCGCCATGGTGAAGCTCGCCGAGCCCATCAAGAACCTCGGCACCACCGACCTCACCATCGCGCTCATGCCCCAGATCGAGGTGACGCTCCGTCTGGCCATCATCGCGGAGTGACCCCCGCGCCCACGCGAGCGCCGCGCCCCGGTCCCCGGGGGCGGCGCTCGCGTCTCCTTCCCGAAGGGGTGCCCCGCCGGGGCACGACGAAAAGGCTTGCGCAGATATGCGCCTTTATGGTATTTTGTGTGCGATGTCTCTCCCTAGATTGGGTCGGGACGCACTGGAGAACGGAATGTTACGAGCGTTGCTGATGACCGCCTGCCTCCTCGCCCTCTGCGGGTGCGGACTCTTTGCGCCGGATGGGCTGACCCGCGTGAGCGTGGCCGAGCTCAAGCCCGGGGTCATCGTGCCGCAGCTCCGCGCGGGCGTCAAGGTCCGCATCTCCGTCATCGCCTCCGGGCAGTCGGTGCTGGAGGAGGCGATCAAGGAGGTCTCCGCCGAGGGCGACATCGTCCTCCCCTATGTCGACGCCGTCCCCTGCGCGGGCATGACCATCGAGGAGTTCCGCAAGGAGCTCATCAAGCGTTATGCGGAGTTCTACATCGACCCGCAGGTCTCCGCCGACTACGTGCCCACCAGCGAGGGCGGCACCTCGCCCTATGGCTCGGTGCTGGTCTCGGGCTGCGTCGGGCAGCCGGGCATCATCAGCATCCCCGCGACGCGCGACCTTTCGCTGTATCAGGCCATCCAGCAGGCCGGCGGCACCGGGCAGTGGGCGAACCGCGGCGCCGTGCGCCTCACGCGCAAATTGGCGGACGGCTCGAAGCAGCAGGTGCTCATCGACCTCGACGAGATCGGCGCGAACGGCGCCTCCGAGCTCAACGTCCTGCTCATGCCGGGCGACGTCGTCGACGTCCCGGAGAGCAATTGGTGATTTGTTGGTCTACGTAAAGGAAAGAGAGTGATTGACATGAAACAACTGACCCTTGTGGCCGCGGCCCTTTTGGCCGGCAGTCTGTGCGCGGCCCTCACCCAGGCGGACCTGACCCCCGAGGCCATCGCCCCCGCCATCGCCGCGCAGCCCGAAGCCCAGCGCCAGGCCTATGCCCGCGAGGTGCTCCAGGCCATCGCCGCCAGCCCCTCGGACGACGCCGCCAAGACCCAGGCCCTCACCTCCGCCTCCCGCGCGCTCATCTCCGGCGCCGGCAAGGCCCAGGGCGTCGCCGTCATCGCCGAGATCTTCAACACCGTCCCCATCGCCCAGCTCCAGGGCGTGGCCGACCTGCTCGCCGAGGTCAACTTCGGGCAGGCCGTCAACGGCTTCACCGACGCCCAGTACGATGACTTCTGCGCGAAGGTCGTCGGCAGCGCGGCGCGCTACATCGAGGCCTCCGGGACGGACTCGCCCGCCGTGCGCATGAGCATCCTTGCCGCGACCTTCGCCAAGGCCAGCGCGGATCCCGACCGCACGCGCCCCAAGCTGATCGCCGCGCTCCCCGCCTCCGTCCAGACCGCCGCCGCCACCTACGTCGCGGCCTCCGAGCAGGGCAACCGCGAGGTCATCGCCGCCGCCACCGGCGTCGACGAGGTCACGCCCACGCCCGCCGACCCGGACGCCGCCAACGTCGTGGCCGCGCCCGCGGCGGAGCCCGCCGCGCCCGACCGCGTGGAGGCCGAGACCGATTACCTTGAGCAGGGGCGTCCCGCCGTCGAGGCGGACGACGAGGCCGCGCGGACCGTCGAGGTCAAGGTGCCCCTCCTCTCCCGTTATGTCACCGACGTCAGCGGCCTGACGATGGACGCGATGCGCGCCTCCATGTACAACTGGGAGGTCGCCTCGCCCGGCGTGGTCACGCTGCCCGGTTTGGGCGGGCCGATCGACCCGGCCCTCGGGCTCCATGAGCAGGTCCCCGAGAACTTCCCGCGCCCGCGTCCGTTGCCGCCCAGCCCGGTCTATGGCAACCAGCGCATCTAACCGTCTGTAGGAGAAAGAGCAAGTCATGAAAAAGCCTCTTCAGCTCGCCGCGTTCCTTTGTGGGTGTCTCTTGGCCACCACGGCTTTCGCCGCCCCCGGCAAGGAGCCCGGCTTCAAGTTTGGCAACGGTTGGACGCTTCTGCCGCAGGTGAGCCTGGGTCTCTTCTGGGAGAGCAACGCGCGCGACACCGTCAACGACGAGGAGTCCGGCGGCGGCTGGCGTGTCCAGCCGAGCTTCTCCCTGAACTATGAGCTCAACCGCACGCGCCTCGGCATCAACGGTTTCTATACCCTTGAGCGCGGTTTCGACGACGAGGACGCCCAGGACACGGATTCCTATGGCGTGAGCTTCGCCCTCCTCCGCGAGCTGGGCTCGCGCTGGAACCTCTCCCTCTCCGCGTCGTATGTCCACTCCGAGGACGATGAGTTCTATGGCGAGGGCTGGGATCTCAACAATCCCATGGCCTTCCGCGTCGAGACCGACGAATCCGACAACTACACCGTCAATGGCGCCTTGGGCTACACGTCCGCGAAGTGGCAGGCCTCGATCGGCTTCGGCTGGAGCCGTCAGGACTATGACGACGACTGGAACAACACCTCCGACTCCTACAACGTTAGCCTGATGGGCGGCCGTGCCATCGGCCAGAACACCTTCTGGAACCTGTCGGTCACCGGCCAGTGGGACGACCCGACCTACGGGGACACCTCGCTCGCCTATTACATCATGACTGGCGTCAGCGGCGATCTTTCCCGCAAGCTTTCCTACAGCGTGATGGTCGGCCTCGGCATCTATGACTTCGACGGTGCCGACGGGTACAGCAGCGACACGGAATACGGCCCCTCCTATTCCGCCAGCCTGTCCTACAAGATCAACAAGACCTTCGCGCTCTCCCTGTCGCTCAACTCCCGGTATGAGGCGGAATACGCCGGTTATGCGGACTGCTACTATGTCTGGTCGCACAACCTGTCCGCCGGCCTCAACGCCCAGTGGACCGACAAGTTCAGCTCCAGCCTCCGGCTCGCCGCCTTCTACGAGGATCACATCTCCTCCGACGCGCGCGGCGGCTCGGACAACGACCGCACCTATTATCAGGTGGTGCTCGGCTCGAGCTATCGTTTCAACCGCTATATGTCCCTCAACGGGTCGATCTCGTGGAAGAACGATCAGTACGACTACGGTCAGAGCGGCGACGATTCGTCTGACGATTTCCGCGCGGACATCGGCTTGACGTTCACGTTCTGACGGTCTGAGCAGCCGGTGACGCTTCCGTGTTGCGGATTCTGCTGACCAAATATTGGGTGCTCGCTCACCTTTTGGTGCTTGCCAGCACCCTTTGTTTTGCCCCGGCGCTGTCGGCGGGCTTCGGGTTGTGGGCGGCGGCCTCGCTGCTGCTCATGGCGCTTTGCCTGCCGCCGGTGCTTCGGGGGGAGAGTTTTTGGTTGGCGCGGACGCGCGCGGCGCATGCCTTGCGCGATGACGTGGTGACGTGGGCCGGCCTTTTGGCCGTGCTTTACGTGGGGGTCGGGCTGCTCAACGGCCCGCGCACGTTGGTTTATGTCTCGGAACTGCGCCGCTGGCTGTGGTCGTCGCCCAAACTCCCCTTCCTGCCGTCTTCCGTTGAGCCTGCGGAAGGCGTGGCCTTTTGGGTTGGGCTGCTTTGCGCGTTGGCGTGTGCGGTGACGATCCGCGCGGTGCTGCCGCGCGGGCAGCGCCTCTTCGCGCTCGTTGGGCTGGGGCTGCTGACCGGCCTCCTGACGGTGTTGGGGGGGGGCATCGCCGTGGCCACGGGCGGGGCGCCGGCCTTCGCGTGGCTGGGCGGGCGCTTCGACGTCTCGGTGCTGTGGACGCTGATGTTCTGCGTCTGCCTCGGCATCGCCGGCGAGGAGTTCTTGGAGGATCGGACGCGGACCTGCGCTTGGGCGCTGGGCGGGGCCTTTCTGAACGAGGCGGGGCTTTTCGCCTTCGGGACGCCGGCTTTCGTGGGCGTGGCGGTGGTGCTGGGGGTGGTGTGGCTGGCCTTCGCGGCCTTCGCCACGCGCGCCAGCGGCCGCGGGCGGCGTCTGCTTTGGAATAGCGTGCTGATGCTGCCCGTCCTCTTTGGCGCGGGCGTCGGGCTGGCGTTGGTGCCGGGCGCGGCGTTGGCGCGCGAGGGGGTCACGGCCGAATCGCTGTCGGCGGCGTGGCAGGCCTTTGCCGCGCAGTGGCCGTTCCGCGCCGGATTGGCGCTGGAGGTTTTTGGGGCGAACCCGATGCTGGGGGCGGGGCCGGAAGGCTTCGCGCACAACGCGCGATTCTACGTCAGCGGGTCGCTGGGGTGGTCGCTTTGGAAATCCGGCGGGGCGTGGGTGCCGTGCGATTTCCTGCGCTTGCTGGCCGAGCGTGGGATGGTGGGGGCGCTTCTGCTGCTCCTGCCCGGGTTTGCGCTGATCGGTCGGTGCCTGATGCGCTGGACGGAGTTCCGGCAGGATCGCCGCCATCGTTACAGTCTGCGCTATGTCTTTGTGTTGGCGGGGTCGGTCGTCGGCGTGCTCGCCGCGCTCGTCGCCTCGTTCTTTGGCACGCCGCTGCACACGCCGGCGGTCTTGTGCGCGTTTGTGATTGTCTGCGCCTGCATGGGCGGATGGATGCCCCGGCCGCGCTAGAGGCCGGATGACGGAAGGAAGACAGACCATGTCCGAGGAACACAACCAAAAGGGGCGCAGCCTCTACTATCAGCGCTTTTCGGCGCAGCAGATGCCCTCCGGCGGCCCGGCCTACGCCACGCCGGCCTATGCCGCGCCCGTCTACGGCGACGCCGGCGGCTATGGCGGCGACCCCTTGGAGGACGTCGGCGGCAGCGCGATGAGCGTGGGCCGCATCATCCGCGTCTGCGCCAACCACTGGATGACCATCTTCGTCTTCCTCATCCTGGGCCTGCTGGCCGCCTTCGTCATCTTCCAGCTGCTCCCCACCAAGTGGGAGGCCAAGGCCTACTACGCCATGTCCGTCCAGGGCCGCTCCCTCGTCGCCGGCCAGCTTTATTCCGAGGGCGGCACCTCCGGCGGCGGCGTCTCGCCCCTCCAGGAGGTCTTCAACACCCGCCGCGAGCAGTTCAACACCCCCGCTGTCCAGAAGCGCGTCATCGACCTTTACCGCACCGAGCACAGCAGCAGCGCCGTCACCACCCAGGAGCTCATCCGCATCCTCCGCGAGGACACTGAGATGGAGCTCATCCCCCGCTCCCGCCTCGTCGAGGTCACCGTCACCGCCGGCGACCCCGAGCTCGCCTCCAACCTCGCCAACGCCTACGTCTCCACCTGCGAATCCTTCATGGGCGACCAGAACAAGGCCGACGCCGAGCAGGCCGTCGCCTGGCTCACCACCATGCTCAACAACGAGGAGCTCGTCCTCGCCCAGCTCGACGACGAACTCCTCAACCTCCGCAAGAGCCGCAAGGTCGAGAGCCTCAACCGCGAGCGCGAGAAGACCCAATCCCGCCTCAACGCCCTCGATTCCCGCGCCATCGAGCTTGAGTCCCAGATCTCCGTGGCCAAGGAGCTCCAGGCCGCCCTCGCCATCATCAAGGAAGACCCCACCAAGTTCGGCACCCTCCCCGAGAGCATCCCCCGCTCCTCCGAGATCGCCGAGGCCTTCCAGCGCTGGCAGACCGCCTCGATGGACAAGCGCACCATGCTCACCCGCCTCACCGAGAACCACCCCGACGTCAAACTCAAGACCCGCGAGGAAGAGGTCTACCGCGACCAGTTCGTCGAGGCCGCCCAGCGCGCCTTCGACACCGGCAAATCCCAGCTCCAGTTCCTCGAGCGCCAGCGCCAGCCCGTCGTCGAGGAAGCCTCCAGCCTCCGCGCCCGCCTCGTCGCCCTCGACACCGAGGTCATCGGCGCCGAGATGGCCCTCCAGCAGCTCGAACGCTCCCGCGCCATCGAGGTCGAGAAGACCGCCGAGATCCGCGAACGCTCCCGCGTCGCCCGCCTCAAGGCCGACGAGAACGCCGCCACCGTCAAGCCCATCCGCGCCGCCGAGCCCCCCGAGAAGCCCGCCAGCCCCAATCCCTACATCGTCTTCCTCACCGGCATCTTCGCCGGCCTGGCCTTCGGCGTCCTCTTCGTCCTCCTCCTCGACCACATGGAAGACAAGCTCGTCGGCGTCACCGACATCGAGCAGCGCCTCCGCCTCAAAGCCCTCGTCGTCTTCCCCCACCTCCGCCGCAAACAGCGCGCCCAGGTCGCCCTCATCATGCACGACGAGCCCTTCTCCCAATACGCCGAATCCATGGCCGGGCTCCGCAACCTCCTCGACTCCCCCCGCTACCACGGCCTCACCCAGGTCATCCTCTGCATGTCCACCCAGCCCGCCGAGGGCAAGACCTGCACCGCCACCAACCTCGCCATCGCCTACGCCCAATCCGGCCAGAAGACCCTCGTCGTCGACTTCGACATGCGCCGCCCCCGCCTCGCCGGCATCTTCGGCCGCGCCAACGACTCCTTCCCCTCCCTCCCCCACGTCCTCGCCCACAACGACCCCGCCGCCTTCGACACCCTCCCCCAGCGCTCCCAGGTCCCCAACCTCGACGTCGTCTACTCCCGCGCCTCCAACTCCATCAGCCCCTCCGTCCTCATGGGCACCAACATCATCACCGACTTCTTCGCCTGGGCCCGCAAGCGCTACGACCACATCATCATCGACTCCCCGCCCTTCGGCCTCGTCGGCGACGTCATCGTCCTCGCCAACCTCGCCGACTCCGTCCTCCTCGTCGCCACCCCCGACAAGACCCGCTTCGGGCCCATCCAATTCGCCTCCCGCCGCCTCACCGAGGTCGGCGCCAAGATCCTCGGCGTCGTCGTCAACAACGTCGACTTCGGCCGCTGGGGCGGCTTCGGCAACTACGGCACGCGCTACGGCTACGCCACCAGCACCTACGTCCCCCGCGTCTCCAAGAAAGACCAGGCCAAAGGCAAGGAAAACCTCGACAACGCCGCCTTCACCGTCGACGCCCCCGTCGCCAAAGGCGCCCCCGCCTCCCCCGACGACCGCCCCATCGACGACGCCCTCGCTTCCGACGACGACTGACCCCGCCCGTCGCCCCCCAAAAAAGCGCCCCCGACCGCAAGGCCGGGGGCGCTTTTTTTTTCGCCCACCCCTCCCCCTCGGCAACGTGTTTGCGGGCCTCGTTTCCCGAAACCCGCCGTACCTCGACCCGAAACCCGCCGCACCCCGACCCGAGACGCGCCGCAGTCCGACCCCGGGCCGGCGCGGAAAAGACTTGATGGGGGGGCAGTATGCTATCCTTGTGGACGTTCGGGGAAGCCTCCCCGGATGGCGCGCCCGTCCACGGCCCCCAAGGCCGGGGGCTTCCCTTTTGGCGCGGGCGCGCGCGGGGCCCGCGCTTTTCCCTTGCGCGGGGGCGGCGCGTATGGTATCGTATGCGGCGTTTTGCGCCTACGTAGCTCAGTAGGTAGAGCACTTCCTTGGTAAGGAAGAGGTCGCCGGTTCGATTCCGTTCGTAGGCTCCATTCGCCCCGCGCAAAAACCGCTTGACCGGGAAGGGTCGGGTGTGGTACAGTGTGGGGACTTTCTGGGCGAAGCGTCGTTTGGCGCGGAGCCTGGGAAGGCACGGGCACCCGTGAGAGGGTGCGTTTGTGCCTACGTAGCTCAGTAGGTAGAGCACTTCCTTGGTAAGGAAGAGGTCGCCGGTTCGATTCCGTTCGTAGGCTCCATGTCAACCACCCCACTTCTGTTCACAGGAGTACGAGAAAATGGCCAAAGAAAACTTTGAGCGCGGCGACAAGGTGCACGTGAACGTGGGCACCATCGGCCACGTCGACCACGGCAAGACCACCCTCACCGCCGCCATCACGCACGTGCAGGCCCTCAAGGGTCTCTCCGGCGAAGTCAAGTACGACGAGGTCGCCAAGGCCTCCGAATCCGCCGGCCGCCGCGACGCGAAGAAGATCGTCACGATCGCCACCGCGCACGTCGAGTATTGCACCGCCCATCGCCACTACGCGCACGTCGACTGCCCCGGCCACGCCGACTACGTCAAGAACATGATCACCGGCGCCGCGCAGATGGACGCCGCCATCCTCCTCGTGGCCGCGGACACCGGCGTCATGCCCCAGACCCGCGAGCACGTGCTCCTCGCCCGCCAGGTCGGCGTGCCCAAAATCGTCGTCTTCCTGAACAAGATCGACCTCGTCGACGACCCCGAGCTGCTCGACCTCGTCGAGATGGAGGTCACCGAGCTCCTCGAGAAGTATGGCTACGAAGGCTCGCCCATCATCCGCGGCTGCGCCTATCCCGCCACCCAGGCCCAGAGCGCCGACGACCCCGCCTGCGCCTGCATCAACGAGCTGATGGACACGCTCGACAGCTACATCCCCGACCCCGTCCGCCTCGTCGACCAGGCCTTCCTGATGCCGATCGAGGACGTCTTCTCCATCGAAGGCCGCGGCACCGTCGTCACCGGCCGTGTCGAGCGCGGCACGATCAAGGTCGGCGAGGAAGTCGAGATCGTCGGCCTCAAGCCCACCCAGAAGACCACCGTCACCGGCGTCGAGATGTTCCGCAAGCTGCTCGATCAGGGCCAGGCCGGCGACAACATCGGCTGCCTGCTCCGCGGCACCAAGAAGGAAGAGGTCGAGCGTGGCATGGTGCTCGCCAAGCCCGGCTCCATCACCCCCCACACCGAGTTCCAGGGCGAGGTCTACGTCCTCACCAAGGAAGAGGGTGGGCGCCACACCCCGTTCTTCAAGGGCTACCGCCCGCAGTTCTACATCCGCACCACGGACGTCACCGGCGACATCACCCTCCCCGAGGGCGTCGAGATGGTCATGCCCGGCGACAACGTCACCATCACGGTGAAGCTCATCGCCCCCGTGGCCCTGGAAGAGAAGATGCGCTTCGCCATCCGCGAAGGCGGCCGCACCGTCGGCGCCGGCACGGTCTCGAAGATCATCAAGTAAGCCGCTCCGGCTTTCCTGTGAACGCCCCGGGGCGGCGGCCCCGCCCCGGGGGCTTCTCTGGGAGGCGGAGGGCGAAGGAGAGCACGAGATGCCCCGCGACCTCGCGATTTTGGCCTGCACCGAGTGCAAGCGCCGCAACTACACCACCACTCGCAACAAGAAGACGCAGACCGAGCGCGTCGAGCTCATGAAGTTCTGCCCCTTCGAGCGGAAGCGCACGCTTCACCGCGAGACCAAGTAACCTTTTAAGGAACGTCGCCGCACAGGGTGTTAGTTCAATGGCAGAGCAGCAGTCTCCAAAACTGCCTATGGGGGTTCGAATCCCTCACACCCTGCCATAACGCGACGGAAGGCATGCGCACTATGCAGAAAATCCGGCAGTTCTTAGAAGACGTGGCTTTGGAGGCCCGGCGCATCAGCTGGCCTGCCCGCCAGGAGCTCGTCGAATCCTCGGTCGTCGTCATCGCCTTCATCGTCATCCTGGCCGTCGTCATCATGCTGTGCGACGAGGCCATCCGCCTGGTGCTTCAGGAAATCTTCAAGCTGGCGGCCTAACCCTCTCAGATCGGACGCGCGCGACTATGGCAGAGTGCGAGAAGCAATGGTATGTGCTCCAGACCCTCACGGGACAGGAGCAGAAGGCGCAGCGCCAGATCGTCGCCCAGGCCCGCAGCGCCGGGCTCTGCGAGTTCTTCGACATCCCCGCCGAGCCGTCGCGGGGCGAGACGCTCAACGACTTCAACGTCGTGGTCCCCACCGAGCGCGTCAAGGAGATCAAGGACGGCAAGCAGCGGATCGTCACGCGCCGGCTCTGCCCCGGCTACGTCGTGCTCCGCATGGCCCTTTACGCGGATGCCTCGCTGCGGCAGATCAACCAGGAGCTGTGGCAGTTCATCCTCAACATCCCCGGCGTCACCGGCTTCGTCGGCTGCAAGCGCGGCACCAACCAGAAGCCGCGGCCCATCACCGACGAGGAGGCGGCCAACCTCATCCGCCGCGTCGCCGCCGAGGACAAGCGCAAGCCCAGGCTCAAGGTCGTCTTCCAGGTCGGCGAGACCGTGCGCGTGACCGAAGGCCCCTTCATGAATTTCAACGGCGTTATCGAACAAATCGATCCTGACAGCGGGCGCCTGCAAATCTCCGTCTCGATTTTCGGACGCAGCGCCCCCGTCACGCTCGAATACTGGCAGGTGGAGCGGATCACCGAGCACCCCGAGGGCGTCTGACGCCCTCCGCCTTTATTCGGCTGCGTCAACGGCCGTGCGTCTGCACCGGAAGGATCCCGGGAGCGCGGCATAAGACAAAGGACCACCCAAAATGGCCAAGAAAGTAACCGGGATGATCAAGCTCCAGATTCAGGCTGGGGCCGCCAATCCCGCGCCGCCCGTGGGCCCCGCCCTCGGCTCCCACGGCGTCAACATCATGGCGTTCTGCAAAGAGTTCAACGCCAAGACCCAGGACAAGGGCGGGCTGATGATCCCCGTGGTCATCACCGTCTACGCCGACCGCTCCTTCACCTTCATCCTCAAGAGCCCGCCCGCCGCGGCCCTCATCAAGAAGTACGCCAACCTGCCCAAGGGCTCCGGCAAGCCCAACACCGAGAAGGTCGGCAAAATCACCCGCGCCCAGATCGCCGAGATCGTCAAGATCAAGGCCGAGGACCTCAACGCCTCCGACCCCGAGGCCGCCGCGCGCATGATCGAGGGCACCGCCCGCCAGATGGGCGTGGACGTCGTTGACTGAGGAGAGCAGCCATGGCCAAGCACAGCAAGAAATACCGTGACGCCCTCAAGGCCGCCCCCAAGGCCGCCGTCCCCCTCGAGGAGGCCGTCGCCTTCATCAAGGCCCACCCCGGCGCCAAGTTCGATGAGACCGTCGACGTGGGCATCCGCCTCGGCGCCGACCCCACCAAGGGCGACCAGGCCGTCCGCGGCGTCGTCCACCTGCCCCACGGCACCGGCAAGCACGTGCGCGTGGTCGTCTTCGCCGCCGGCGACGTCGCCGACGCCGCCAAGGCCGCCGGCGCCGACGCGGTCGGCCTCGAGGACCTCATCGAGCGCGTCAAGGGCGGCTGGGTCGACTTCGACGTCGCCATCGCCACCCCCGACGCCATGAAGCAGGTGCGCACCGTCGCCCGCGTCCTCGGCCCCCGCGGCCTGATGCCCAACCCGAAGACCGGCACGGTGACCGACGACGTCGCCTCCGCCGTCAAGGCCGCCCAGGCCGGCAAGGTCGATTTCCGCATGGATCGCACCGGCAACCTCTGCGTCCCCGCCGGGAAGCTCAGCTTCGAGGCCTCCAAGCTCGTGGACAACATCCGCGCCATCATCGACGCGGTGGAGCACGAGCGCCCCGCCGCCGCCAAGGGCGTCTTCGTCCGCAGCTGCACGATCAGCCCCTCGATGGGCGTGGGCGTGCGCGTCCTCGTGAAGGAGTAATGCCATGTCCAACCAGAAGAAACGCCCCGAAGTCGTCGCCATCTACGCCGAGGTCTCCGAGTTTCTCGCCGGCAAGGAATTCGCCTTCCTGCTGAACTTCGGCGGGCTGACCGTCGCCCAGATCTCCGACCTGCGCCGCCAGCTCTCCGGCAAGGGCGCGCGGATGATGGTGATCAAGAACGCCTTCATCGCCAAGGCCCTCGGCGAGCGCGGCATCGCCTTCCCCGAAGGCGTGCTCAGCGGCCCCACCGCCGTCATCGCCGGCCAGGGCGACATCGCCGACGCCGCCAAGACCGTGGTCGACTTCGTCAAGAAGAACGAGAAGGCCTCCATCAAGGCCGGCCTCATGGCCGACGCCGTCATCACCGAGGCGCAGGTGAACACGCTCTCCGAGCTCATCTCCCTCGCCGCCCAGCAGGCCCGCCTGCTCGGCACCCTCCAGGCCCCCGCCTCCAAGATGGCCCGCGTCCTCCAGGCGAAGGTCGACAAGGAAGGCGCCCCCGCTTCCGCCGACGGCAGCGCCGACGGCACCCCTGCGGCCTAAACGCCGTGTCGTAAAACCGCGCCGGGCCCGCCCGGCGCACCCCCCTCCCGGGGCCCGACCCCGGGCGGTTACACCAAGGAAAGAGAAGAACCATGACCCAGGAAGAAATCATCGACGCCCTCTCCGGCATGACCGTGCTCCAGATCGCCGAGCTCGTCAAGGCCCTTGAAGAGAAGTGGGGCGTCTCCGCCGCCGCCCCCGTCGCCGTCGCCGCCGCCGGCGCCGCCGCCCCCGCCGCCGAGGAGAAGACCGAGTTCGACGTCATCCTCGCCGAGGTCGGCGCCAACAAGATCGCCGTCATCAAGGAGGTCCGCACCATCACCGGTCTCGGCCTCAAGGACGCCAAGGATCTCGTCGAGGGCGCCCCCAAGCCCGTCAAGCAGGGCGTCGACAAGGACGAGGCCGCCAAGATCAAGGAGGCCCTCGAGAAGGCCGGCGCCAAGGTCGAGGTCAAGTAACCTCCTCCGGCCCAGCCGACGAAAAGCCCCGGGTTCGCCCGGGGCTTTTTTTGTGCCAGCGCCCCCTCCCTTCGGCAGGATTGTGTGCGTTCTGCCGTATGCGGTTTTCCTTTTCCCTTCGGGGCTCGGCACCCGCGCGCACGGTTGTGCCATACTTTTTTTGTGCGGTGCCGTGTTCGGCGCCCGAAGCGACGGAGAGCATGCGATGAGGACAGTGAGCGGTTCGCAGGGATTGTCCAGACGGGCCTTCTTGGGAGGGATGGCGGGGCTTGCCGCGGGGGCGGCGATGGGCGCGGGGAGGCCGACCGGGGCGGCGGCGGACTTCACCTTCCTCCTCTGCTCCGACCTGCACGCGCAGGACGTGCCGCAGGGCGAGCGCATCCTCCGCGACATCCTGGCCGCCGCGCGTGGGGCCAATGCGGATTTCATCGTCCAATTGGGGGACTTCCTGCGCCCCGACGCCGCGGCCCTGCGCGCCATCTGGGAGGACAAGGACCCCGAGACCGGCTTCGCCGGCGGCCGCTATCTCGCCATCGGCAACCACGACCTGGACAGTTTCTCGCGGGAGGCCTTCTGCAAGGCCTTCATCGACACCTCCGACCCCCACACGCCCACGGCCGCCCCCTACTACTCCTTTGACCACAAAGGCGTCCACTTCGTTTTCCTGGACGGCAACCTGACGAACACCTCCTTCCGCCTCGACGACGCGCAGCTGGCGTGGCTCCGGCGCGACTTGGAGGCGGCGCAGTGCCGCTGCCTCCTCTTCTCCCACGAAAGCGTCGACCACGAGCTGGCCAACGGGCGGGAGATCCAAACCCTTTTGGGCGAGGTGAACCGCGCCGCCGGCTGGCGCAAGGTCGTGGCCGCCTTCTCCGGCCACAACCACAGCAACTACGACCGCTCCATCGGCGGCATCCGCTACATCCAGATCAACTCCGCCGCCTACGTCTGGATTGGGAAGGACACGCAGGCCGAGAAGCGCCACCCGCCCGAGATCCTCGCCCGCTACTCGCTGATGCGCAAATCCATCCCTTACGACCGCACGCTCTTTGCCGTGGTGCGCGTCGACGCGGAGGGCCTCCACCTCACCGGCACGGAAGGCCGCTTCGTCGCGCCGACCCCGGAGGAGTTGGGCCTGACCGACCCCATCCTCTCCACGAACAACTGCCCGCTGGTGCCGTGGATCCGGGACGCCGAGATCCCCTTCCGCGGCCAACCGCCCGCCCTCGCCTGACCCTCCGCCCGGGAGACCCCATGAAACAGCCCCTGCTTGCCGCGGCGCTCGCCGCGCTTCTCGCCAGCCCCCTCGCCGCGGCGGATCATCTGCTGCGCTTCGACGGCTGGCGCATGACCAACGCCACCGACTACTTCCTGGAGGATTTGCGCGGCGTCCTCCCTTCGGACACCGCCGACGAGGGCCTCTCGGCGAAGCGTTCGTTCACGGTGATGGCCACCCTTACCTGTCCCGAGACCTTCAATGACTACGCCGGCGCCCTCAGCCTCGGCGTCCCCGGCGAGACCCAGCTGACGCTCACTTTCCCCGGCGCCAACGCCGACGGGCGGGCCTACCTCTCCGCCTCCGGCGACGACGTCCTGCCGGGCACGTGGTTCGTCCCCGCCGAGGCCTTCAGCACCGCGCGCGACGGCGGGCGCACCCTCGCCCTTGCCTTGGTCTGGGACGCCCCCGCCAAGACCCTCTCCCTGTGGCTGGACGGCGAAAGGCAGCCCCTCTCCGGGCCGTCGGGCGCCCAAGGCCCCGCCCTCGCCCCCGGCGCCGTCCTCACCCATCTGCGCCTCTCCGGCCGCATGAACGACCCTCTCCAAGGCACGCCCAAGCACTACTTCTCCGGCGGCGCCTATGCGGACGTCGGCGTCTTTGACGCCGCCCTCGGCGAGGAGGCGATTCGGACCGGTTCGGCCCTGGCGGCCGCCGCGCTGCGGGCGCGCGACGATGGTTCGGCGGAGGTCGTGTCCGTGGCGTTGGACGGGGCCGGGCGGGCCTGGGACGCGGCGTGGGACGGCAAGGCCGTGGTCGTCTCTGGCCACGGGACGCTCACCCTCGGCGCGGAAGGCGCCGCGCCGAAGGCGTTGGCCCTCACGGCGGGGACGGCGCTGACCGTCCGCGCGCCCCTCGGCGCGGCCATCGCGGTGGGTGAGGCCGTCGCCGCCGCCCCCTCCGCCACCCTCGCGCTCACCCTCACCGACGTCCCGGCGGACGCGCCCTCCGGCGCGTACGCGCTCGTGAGGACCCCGGCCTGGCTCAGCTCGCCCGCGCTGGAGGCCGTCTCGCTCGACCTGGGCGAAAGCGACGCCCATGCGGCCGTCGTCGCCCTCGACAAGGCGGCGGGCCTTTTCTCCCTCGCCAACGTCCGCTCCGACGCGGAGGGCTTCCTCACGCTCCGCGCCCCCGAGGACTATGCGTGGTACCTCGCCGACTGCCCCGACGGCGCCAAGATCCGCCTGGGCGCCGACCTCGTCATCGAGGGTTCGCACACGCTCGCGGCGGGCGCGCTGGAGGGCGTCTCGGTCTTCGACGGCGCGGGGCGCACGCTCACCCTCGCCCCCGGCGCGTCGCTCGTCGGCGAAGGCAAGAACGTCGGCCTGATCGCGGCGCAGGGGCGCGCCGGCGGCACCGTCGTCAAGAATCTGCGCGTCTCCGTGGAGGGGACGCTCTCCGGCGGGACGAGCAACCTGGGCGTTCTCGTGGGCTACACGGACGCGGCCCGCCCCGTCGCGGTCTCCAACGTCCATGTCTCCGTCTCCGGCCGTTTGGAGGGGTTGGGCTCCGTGGGCGGCCTCGTCGGCGGCTTTTGGAGCGCCTCCGGCTCCGTGATCGCGGACGCGCGGGTCGATCTGCTTGAGGGCGCCGTCCTCTCTGGCGGGGGCGAGGACGCCAATCGCGGGGTGGGGGGCGCGCTGGGTGCCCTGCGCACCAACGGGTCGTCGAATGGGACGCTGCGCAACGTCTTGGTCACCGCCGCGCCCGGCGTCGCCTTCTCGGGCGCCACGGGCCGTGGGGTGCTGGTGGGTCGCTTTCAGAATACGGGCGCCGTCGAGGGCTGCGCGGTGGTGGATCTCGGGGCCGAGGGGGTGGGGCTGACCCTTTCCGCCGCGGGCCAACCCGCGGTCTGGCAGGCGCCGGACGCGACGGCCACCGCGCCTGAGGGCGTCACGCCCGCCCCGCTGGCGTTGCTGGAGGGGCGCGTCCCGATGGGCGGCCGGGCGTCCCTGCGCCCCATCCTCCAAGGCGAGGGGCTGACCGTGGCGCGCTTCGCGACCGACTCCGGCGTTTGGACGCTGGCGCGGGACGCCGAGGACGCCGCGTGCCTGACGGTGGAGGCCGTCTCCGAGGAGGCCGCCCCGGACGCCGAGGACACGTTGGCCTACGCCGTCGCCGTCCCAGCCGTCGCCCCGCCGGAGGGGGCCGTCTTCGACAATCTGCTCGCGGCCTCCTGCACGCTCTCCATGCTCACGGAGGATGGCTTCGCCCTGCTGGATTCGGAGCGGGACTACGCGTGGTACCTCGCCGACTGCCCCGACGGTGCCAAGATCCGCCTGGGCGCCGACCTCGTCATCGAGGGTTCGCACACGCTCGCGGCGGGCGCGCTGGAGGGCGTCTCGGTCTTCGACGGCGCGGGGCGCACGCTCACCCTCGCCCCCGGCGCGTCGCTCGTCGGCGAAGGCAAGAACGTCGGCCTGATCGCGGCGCAGGGGCGCGCCGGCGGCACCGTCGTCAAGAATCTGCGCGTCTCCGTGGAGGGGACGCTCTCCGGCGGGACGAGCAACCTGGGCGCGCTCGTGGGCTACACGGACGCGGACTTCCCCGTCGCGGTCTCCAACGTCTGCGTCTCCGTCTCCGGCCGTTTGGAGGGGCAGGGCTCCGTGGGCGGCCTCGTCGGCGGCTTTTGGAACGCCGCCGACTCCGTGATCGCGGACGCGCGGGTCGACCTGCTTGAGGGCGCCGTCCTCTCCGGCGAGGACGCCAATCGCGGGGTGGGGGGCGCGTTGGGTGCCCTGCGCGCCGGGAGTGGGTCGGGGCAGGCCGGGACGTTGCGCGGCGTCCGGGTCGCCGCGGCGCCGGGGGTCGTGCTCCGCGGGGGCGCGAATACGTCCGGCTGCGGGCTGCTGGTGGGCTATCGCGGCACGGAGCGTGGCGTCGTCGAGGGGTGCGCGGGGTTGGATCAGGGGGCGGAGGTCTCGGGCGCGGACTTCACGGACGCCTCGGCCCTTGGCGCGGAGGTCTGGGTGGGGGCGGGCGTCCCGGCGCGTTACGCGGCGGCGGAGATTTGCCTGGACGGGGAGGCGCTCGTGGAGCGCGGCGCGCTGACCTTGGTCACGGGCGGGGAGGTGGTGGTGGAGGCCGCGATCGACGGGGCGGGGTGGGGCCTCACGCGCGAGGGCAACGTGGTCACGCTCGCCGCCCCCGAATCCGCCGACGCGGCGGGCGCGCGCGGCACGCTGACCTATCGCCTCGAGGGCTTCGCGGCGCATCCCTTCACGCTGACGCTCGTCCAGCCTTCGCTGGCGGGGCTGCCCGCGGGTACGACGGCGGGGCAGGCGGCGGCCTTGCGTCGGGCGGCGGCGGGGGCCGGTCTCGCGGAGGCCCGTTTCGTCTTGCCGGAGGGGGCCGACCCGGAGGCGCTGGAGCGCTTCACGGGCGTCGTCGCCGCGGACGCCGAGGCCGGCACGCTGACGCTCGACTGCCGGTTCGGCGTCACCGAAATCCGCCGGGAGGGGGAGGCGCTGTTGGTGACGGTGTCGGTGGAATCCGCCGCCGGCGGCGCGGACTTCGCGGCGGGCACGGCGGTGTCGCTGGCCCAGGTGGGGGGCGAGGGCGCGCTCGCCTTCGAGGAGGCCACGCCCGAGCCCGCCCCCGTCGGCGTCCGCCTCTTCCGGCTGCGGCCGGGGGCGGGCACGTGCCTCTTCCGCGCCGAGGCGCGGGCCGTCGCGGCGGCGGAGTGAGCGTCTTTTCGAGGGACTGGCCCCGGGTGCATCCCGGGGCCTTTTTTGTGCCTTGGCGGAAATGTCTTGACAAATCTGCACGGGGGGGGGTACACTATGGGTGTTGTTGCGGCATAGGGCCGCGGCGATTGGCATTAGGAAAAAGCGAGGAAGACGATGAAGACACTATTGGTTTGCGCCGCCTCGGCGCTGTTGGCCTGCGCCGCCCAGGCCGTCACCCTTGATTGGCAGACCGGCGCCGGGGTTGTCTATAGCGATGAGGGCGCCAGGCAGATTGCCGATGTGGTCGGAGAAGGGCTGTCCATCGAGTCGGCCTCCTTTGTTCTTTCCGTCACCTTCACCGGCACGCTGTCGGCGGATTGCACCCTCGCCGATCTTGGGCAGTGGAATCGCGGGCACACATACATCGCCGCCTATTCCGGCAAACAGGACCTCGGTTTCCGAGGGACGGGCGGAGGCGGGTATTCCCAACCCGGCATCCCAATCGGTGACATCCAGGAGGGTGGCAACACTGTCCTCTTCGCGCTGACCTATGAGAAGGTCGACTCCGACACCACCCATGTCGTCGGGTACATCAATGGGCAGAACGTCTTTGAGTTCGATGCGAACGGCCTAAACGGGCTGAACGCCCAGATCTTCGACGGCGACGCCTACGACGTGAACGGGTCGGCGGCCTATGAGGGCGCGTTGAGCGCCGAGCAGGTGGCGTGGCTGAAGGAGCACGGCACGGTCGTCCTCCCCGAGCCGACGGCGTTGGCGCTGCTGGCGCTTGGCGCGGCGGGGTTGGCGCTGCGTCGCCGCGCGGCGTGAGCGGGCGCGCCCCGCATGAGGAAGGCCCCGGGAAGACCCCGGGGCCTTTTTTAGCGCCGCGCGGGCGGGGGCGTCAGCGGCGGAGGAGGCGGCGGATGAGGGCGAGGAGGGTGGGGCGGGGCGCGCCGGGGGGCGGGATGGGGGTGGCGTTGAGCTCGGCGTAGCGGGCGCGGAGGGCGTCTTGGGAGGAGAGGGCGCGGGGGCTCGGGGCGGGGAGGGCGTAGGTGGCGTCGGGGGCCATGACGCGGGCCTTGGCGGTGTCGGCGCGGAGGATGCGGATGAGGGCGAGGAGGTCGTCGCGGCAGTCGGGGTCGAGGATGGGGGTGTAGACCTCGACGCGGCGGTTGAGGTTGCGGTTGAGGAAGTCGCCCGAGCCGATGAAGAGGCGTTCGCGTCCGGGGGCGCCGAAGCAGAGGAGCCGGGTGTGCTCGAGGCTGTCGCCGACGACGGAGCGGACGGTGAGGCGGTCGGTCTTGCCGGGGATCCCGGGGCGGACGCAGCAGATGCCGCGGACGTGGAGGGTGAGGTCGACGCCGGCCTGGGAGGCCTCGATGAGCTTGTGGATGAGGGGCCTGTTGTTGAGGCTGTTGACCTTGAGGAAGGCTTGGGCGGGGCGGCCGGCGCGGGCCTCGGCGATCTCCTCGTCGAGCTGTTCGAGGAGGCGGGGGAGGAAGGTCTTGGGGGCGACCCAGAGGCGGTCGGTGGCGACCTCGGGCTCGCCGAGGCAGAGGGCGCGGAAGAGGCGGATGGCGTCGCGCCCGATGGCGGGGTCGGCGGTGAGGTAGGAGAGGTCGGTGTATTGGGCGGCGGTCTTCTCGTTGTAGTTGCCGGTGCCGATCTGGGTGAGGGTGCGGGGCTCGTCGCCGCCGTCGTTGTAGAGGATGAGGCAGACCTTGGCGTGGACCTTGTAGCCGGGGAGGCCGTAGATGACGGTGCAGCCGGCCTCCTGGAGCATCTCGGAGTAGTTGATGTTGTTCTCCTCGTCGAAGCGGGCGCGGAGCTCGAGGACGCAGAGGACGTCCTTGCCGTTCTCCGCCGCGCGGGCGAGGGCCTGGGCGATGCGGCTGTTGGCGGCGAGGCGGTAGAGGGTGATGCGGATGGCGGTGACGCGCGGGTCGTCGGCCGCCTGCTCGAGGAGGCGGACGAAGGGGGCGATGCTCTCGAAGGGGAAGTGCAGGAGCCGATCCTTCTCGCGGACGCGCGCGGCGATCTCGCCCTGGGCCCAGGCGACGGGGACGGGGCGGCGGGGCGCGGCGGAGAGGGCGCGGGCGGTCTCCGGCGGGAGTGCCTTGGCCAGGCCGAAGGCGAAGGCGGGGTCGAGCGGGAGCACCTGGGCGCGGGGCTCGACGCCGGGGGGCAGGCCGAGGCGCTCGCGCAGCAGCGCCCCCAGCTCGGGGCTGGGCTCCTGGGCGAACTGGACGCGGACGGGGGCGAGGCGTTTGCGGCGGCGGAGGAAATCGCGCATCGCGCCGCGGAAGTCGCCCTCGCCCTCGCGCTCCTCGACGGTGAGGTCGGCGTTGCGGGTGACGCGGCAGACGACGCTCTCGTCGGGGAGGCGCCGGCCGTAGAGCTTGGGGGCGAAGAAGCGGACGACGTCGTCGGTGTGGAGCGCCCAGTGGCCGGCGGCGTCGGAGAAGACCCTGAGGCGGGGCAGCCGGCCCAGCGGGATGACCCCGAGCGTGCGCTTGCCCAGGCGCGAGACGACGGCGGCCTCGCGGTCGCGGATGAAGGGGAAGGGATGGTGCGCGTCGATGGCCAAGGGGGAGAGCAGGGGCTTGAGCTCGTCCTTGAAGAAGCGGGCCATCGCGGCGGCGCGGGGGCCGTCGAGGGCCTCGGCGCGAGCGAAGACGACGCCCCGCTCCGCCAGCGCGGCGCGGATCCCCGCGCCGACCTCCCCGGCGCGCGCCATGAGGGCGTCGGCCTCGCGGACGACGGCGGCGAGCTGCTGGGCGGGGGTCCAGCCCGTCTTGTCGTCGATCGGCGGGGGCTCCACCGCGCATTGGTCCACGAGGGTGCCGACGCGCACGCGGAAGAACTCGTCGAGGTTGCTCAGGAAGATGCCCAGGAAGGTGAGCCTGTCCAGCGGCGGGCGGCTGGGCAGGGCGGCCTCCTCCAGGACGCGCTGGTCAAAGGCCAGCCAGCTCAGTTCGCGGTTGACGGTGCAGCCGTAGGCAACAGTCTCGTCCATAGGAATCCCTCCCGGACGCCCGTGGGCGTCACTTCGATCGTCTCGCACCCCAGGTGGCGCGCGATGGCCTCCATGGCCAGCACGCCCGGCAGGAGGGTGGACATCCGGCCGGGAATGACGCGGCGCAGCGTCGCCACCATCTTGCCCTCGCACTTGCGGGCGTCGCGCAGCATCTGGCGGAGGGCCTCGCGCGGCACGCAGAGGCACTCGCCGTCCTGCTCGGCCTGGCCGGTGGCGCGGAGCACCTTGGCCACGGCGCGGGCGGTGCCGCCCATGGCGTGGAGGACGCTCGGGCGCACGCCGGCGAAGCCGGGGAGGTACTCCTCCAGCGTCCCGCGCACGTAGCGGCGCATCCCGCGGGCCTCCTCGCGGTCGGGGAAGAGGCCGCGGCGGACGAAGTGCTCGCCCAGCGTCAGGCAGCCGAAGGGCAGCGAGGCGCCCTCGCGCAGCCCCTCCTCGCAGAAGCGGAAGACCTGGCAGCTGCCGCCGCCCAGGTCGAAGGCGAAGCCGCCCTTCAGCCCCGCGCGCAGCAGCGCGGCGCAGTCGCACGCCATCTCCTCCTCCGCCGAGAGGGGCAGGATCTCCAGCCCCGTCAGGCGGCGCACGGCCTCCACCGCCTCCGCGCGGTTGGTGACGCCCCGCAGCGAGGCCGTCGAGAAGGCCGTCACCCGCTCGCAGCGGCAGAGGGCGCAGAAGCGCTTCATGTGCGCGAGCGTGGCGCAGAGGCGCGCCACGCCCTCCTCCGTCAGGCGGCCGTCGCGCACGTAGGCGATGAGCCCGGCGTAGTCGCGCTCGCTGTAGAGTTTGCGGGCGCGGCCCCCGCGCAGCCCGTAGACCACCGTGCGGATGGTGTTCGAGCCCACGTCGATCAGCGCCAGTTTCTCGGTCTTGTCCTTTTCCATGTCGCCGCCCATGATAGCACAGCGATGTTAGCGCCGCGTTAGGCCCCGCCCGTGGCGTGCCGCGATCCGGGGACGGGGACGGATGGTGTTACGTTGTGCTACAATACGCGGCAAACGCGGAGGGCACATGCTTTCGGACATCGCACGCCAGGATTGGGAGAACGGCTCGGCGCGCTGCCTCAGCAGGGGCAGGGCGGGCAACGCGTGCGTCTGGCGCGTGGAGCGGCCGGGGGGCGCGGTGGTGGTCAAGGATTTCCGGCGGTGCCCGTGGTGGATCCGTTGGACGTGGGGGCGGTGGATGGCGGGCCATGAGTTCCGCCTGATGCGCTTGCTGGAGGGGTTGCCGGGGGTGCCGGGGGGTGTGCGGCGGGTGGATGCCTACGCCATCGCGATGGAGTGCCTGCCGGGGCTTTCGCTGGGGGACCTCAACGCGGCGAACCAGACCGCCGGGGCGGCGGGGCGTAGCTTGCCGCCGGTCTTCTTCCGCCGGCTGGAGCGCCTGGCCTGCGCGATGCACCGCCGTGGGGTGACGCACCTGGACATGCGCAACGCCAAGAACGTCATCGTCATGCCCGGGGACAGGCCGGGGCTCATCGACTTTCAGGCGGGGGTGGCGCTGCGCCGGTGGTTCCCGCGCTGCGTGGCGCGTCTGCTGAAGCTGGCCGACCTATCCTCGGTCTACAAGCATTACTACCGCTTTTACTACGACGGGCGCGGCGGCTTCGCGGACGGGGCCGGGGGCTTCCCGCCCAGCCGCGCGCGCCTCTTCCTGGCGCATCTGCGCCTGCGCCGCCTGTGGGTGCTGAAGGGCTACGCCCTCTTCGCCCGGCGCCAGCCGAAGGATTATGAGCGCGCCCTGGCCGCGCGCGTCGCAGAAGGGGGCCGCTGATGCTCACCATCTATCAATGGGTCAACGGCAGTCTCCGCGAGGTCGTCACGCCCGACGGCCCGTGCTGGGTCAACCTGGCCGACCCGACCTCCGAGGAGATCCTCCGCGTGCAGACGCTCACCGGCGTCACCCGCGAGTTCCTCTCCGACCCGCTGGACCGTGACGAGCGGCCGCGTCTGGACGTGGACGACGACGGCACCGTCCTCATCGTCGTCCACGTGCCCTACCACGAGCCGAACGAGAACCTGCACCCCTTCAACACCCTCCCGCTCGGCGTCGTCCACACCGCCAACGCCGTCATCACGGTCTGCAACCGGCCCACGCCCATCGCCGCCTCGTTCCTCGACCAGATCCGCCGCGTCTGCCCGCCCGAGCAGAAGTTCCGCTTCACCTTCCACCTGCTTTGGCACGCGGCCATCCTCTACCTGCGCTATCTGCGCGACATCCGCCAGCGCGCCGACCTCGTCGAGCAGGAGCTCCACGAGACCATCTCCAACGAGGGCCTCATCCGCCTCCTCAACATCGAGAAGTCCCTCGTCTACTTCACCACCTCCCTCAAGGCCGACGACATCCTCCTCTCGCGCATCCGCACCACGCGGCAGCTGGACATCGACGAGGACGACCTGGACGTGCTCGAGGACGTGCGCGTCGAATACCAGCAGGCGCTGGAGATGGCCTCCATCCACAGCAACATCCTCACCGGCACCCTTGACGCCTTCGCCTCCATCATCAGCAACAACCTCAACAACGTCATGAAGTTCCTCACCTCCATGACGATCGTCCTCACCGTGCCCATGCTCCTGGCCTCGGTCTTCGGCATGAACACCTGGCTGCCCTTCGCCAAGAGCGGCCCCTTCGGCTTCCTCGCCATCGTGGGGGTGGCGCTGCTGCTGGTGGCCGTGACCGTCATCTTCTTCTCCCGCAAGCGTTTCTTCTGACGCGATGACGCCCGACGAAGCCTTCGCCCGCCTCGCGGCCCTTGCCGCGCCCTACGCCGGGCGCCGTCCCGCCGCCTGCCGTTGCGGCGAGCCCGCCGCCCCGACCCCGCCGCCCGACGAGCGCCGCCTCCAGGCCCTTTGGGCCGGGCCCGGCCGCCCCGGCGGCCTCGCCCTCCCTGACGGCACGCCCATCGAGGTGCTCGACCCCGGCCGTTGGAACCGCGCGCCCGGGCCGGACTTCCTGGGCGCGCTGCTGGCCTTCGGCGGCGAGCCCCGGCGCGGCGACGTCGAGCTCCACCTCCGCCCCGCCGACTGGGACGCCCACGGGCACGCCGCCGACCCCGCCTATCGGGGCGTCATCCTCCACGTCGCCTGGTTCCCCGGCGCGCCCGCCAAGACCCTGCCGCCCGCCGTCCCCACCCTGATTCTCCGCCCCTTCGCCGAACACGCGGGGCCCGTCGACTTCGCGGCGCTCGACCCCTCCGCCCCCGAGGGGTCGCCGCGCCCCTGCCGCCGCGCCTTCGGGGACGACCCCGGCGCGCTGGATCGGCTGCTCCGCGCCGCCGGCCACTGCCGCCTCCGCGCCAAGGCCGCCCGCCTGGCCGAGGCCCTCCGCGCCCAAGGTCCCGCCCAGACCCTCCACGAGGGGCTTTTCGCCGCGCTGGGCTACCGCCGCAACGCCGCCCCCTTCCGCCGCCTGGCCCAGGAGCTCCCCCTCGGGCGCCTGCTGCCGCTGGCGCCGGCCCAGCGCTTCGCCGTCCTCGCCGGCGTCGCCGGGCTCCTCCGCCAAGACCGCCACCGCGCCCTGTGGGATCTCTGGTGGCGCAGCGGGTTCCCCCCGCCCCTCCGGCCCTACGACTGGGATCTTCGCGCCCTCCGCCCCCAGAACCACCCCCTCCGTCGGCTGGCCGCCGCCGCGCCCCTCCTTGACCGGCTCGACGACCTGCTCCGCCTGCCCCTCGACCGTCTGCCGACGGCGCTGACGGAGCACGCCCGCGCGCTCTGCGCGCCGCTCGGCCTCGCCGGCGCGCCCCTCGGCGCGGCCCGCGCCAACGCCATCGTCGCCAACCTTGCCGTCCCCGCCCGCCTGGCCCTCGGCGTGCTCGACCCCGACCGCCTCGGCGACCTCCCCGGCGAGGATCCCTCCCAGCCCATGCGCCAGGCCTGGCACAGCCTCACCGGCGCCCTCCGCGCCCTCCCTAGGGACGCCCTCCGCCAGCAGGGCCTCCTCCAGATCCACGCCGACTTCTGCTCCAACCCCGCCCTCGCCTGCGCCACCTGCCCATTGGCGGGCGACGGGCCGTGAGCGGCGGCCGCGATTATGGTATGCTGTGCGTTCTTTTCGAGAAGGAGGGACGATGGGTTCGTTTCAGGATTTGGGTTTGCCGGAGGCGCTGCTGAAGGCTGTCGAGGGGCTGGGCTTCCGCGAGCCGATGCCGATTCAGGAGCAGGCCATCCCCGCGCTGTTGGGCGAGCCGCGCGACTGCGTGGCGCTGGCCGCGACGGGGACGGGCAAGACGTGCGCCTACGGTCTGCCGCTGCTGGCGCGGATCGACGGCGCGCTCGCCAAGCCGCAGGCGCTGATCTTGGCGCCGACGCGCGAGCTGTGCCTGCAGATCGGCGAGGAGCTGGCGCGCTTCGCCAAGTTCCTGCCCGAGGTCAAGGTGGCCGCCTGCTACGGCGGCGCGCCCATCGGCCAGCAGATCCGCCGGTTGGAGCGCGGGGCCCAGGTGGTGGCCGCCACGCCCGGGCGCCTCTGCGACCTGCTCCGCCGCGGGGCCGTCAGCTTGGAGGAGGTGCGCGTCTGCGTGCTCGACGAGGCCGACGAGATGCTCGACATGGGCTTCCGCGAGGAGCTGACCTTCATCCTTGACGCGACGCCCGACCCCGCCGCGCTCTGGCTCTTCTCGGCCACCATGCCGCCCGAGGTCGAGGCCATCGCCCGCAAGTACCTTTCCGAGCCGCTGGAGATCCAGGTGGGCGAGCGCAACGTGGCCCAGGCCAACATCGCCCACCACGCCTACGCCGTCGCCGAGCGCAACCGTTACGGCGCGCTCCGCCGCGTCATCGACTTCGTGCCGGAGATGTACGGCCTCGTCTTCTGCCGCACGCGCGTGGACACCCAGCGCCTCAGCGAGGCCCTCATGCACGACGGCGTCTACGCCGAGGCCCTCCACGGCGACCTCTCCCAGGCCCAGCGCGACGCCGTGATGCGCAAGTTCCGCGAGAAGGCCGTCCGCATCCTCGTGGCCACCGACGTCGCCGCCCGCGGGCTTGACGTGGACGACATCTCGCACGTCATCCACTACCATCTCCCCGACGACCCCGCCGTCTACACCCACCGCTCCGGGCGCACCGCCCGCGCCGGCAAGAGCGGCGTCAGCATCGTCCTGTTCGCCCCGCGCGACGGCGCGAAGGTGCGGCTCATCGAGCGCATCTGCGGGCTCCGCTTCGAGCGGCGCGCCATCCCCACGGCCGACGACGTCCGTCAGAAGCACGTTTTTTGGCTGGCCGAGCAGATCCGCGGCGTGGACGCCGGGCAGGTCGACCCCGCCCTGCGCGAGCTGCTCCCCGCCGTCGCCCCCCTCGTCGCCGGGCTGCCGCCCGAGGAGGTGCTCGCCCGCGTCCTCCAGCTCCGCCTCGGCCCCCTGCTGGAGGCCTACAAGGACGCGCAGGACATCAACCTCGCCGAGAAGCCCAGCCGCGAGGAGCGCGCCGCCGCCTTCGGCCCGCGCCAGCGCATCCTGATCCACGTCGGCCGGCTCGACGGCCTGCGCGAGGGCGCGGTCGTCCGCCTGGCCTGCGAGGCCTCCGGCATCCAGGCCGCCGACGTCGGCGCCATCGCCATCAAGCGCGAGTTCGCCTTCTTCGATGTCCGCGCCGAGGTCGCCCGCCGCGTCCTCTCCGCCCTGCGCGGGGCGGACTTTGACGGGCGCCCCCTCAACCCCGAGCTCGCCGACCCCACCGAGGATCTCCGCCAATCCCGCAAGGGCCGCCCCCGCGGCCGCCCCTTCAGGAAAGGCAAGGGCCCCGGGAAACCCCATCGCAAGGGCCCCCGCCATGGCTGAGGAGGAGGTCTTCGCCCGCCTGGCCCCCGCCTTGCGCGAGGCCGTCGCCGCATTGGGCTTCCGCGCGCCCACGCCCATCCAGCGGGCCGCCATCCCGCCCATCCTCGAGGGGCGCGACGTCCTTGGCTGCGCGCAGACCGGCACGGGCAAGACGGCCGCCTTCGGGCTGCCCCTGCTCCATCGCCTCGCCGCCGAGCGCGCGCCCATGCGCCCCGGCCGGCCGCGCGCGCTCGTGCTGGCCCCCACCCGCGAGCTCGCCGCGCAGATCGGCGAGGCCCTCACCGCCTTCGCCAAGGGGCTGAGCCTCCCCGTCCTCACCGTCCATGGCGGCGTCTCCCTCCTGCCCCAGGAGGCCGCGCTGCGCAAGGGCGTGGCCGTGCTCGTGGCCACCCCCGGGCGCCTGCTCGACCTGACGCTCCGTCGCGCGCTGAGCCTCGACGCCGCCACCGCCGTGGTGCTCGACGAGGCCGACCGGATGCTCGACATGGGCTTCCTCCCCGACATCCGCCGCCTCGCCGCCCTGCTCCCCGCCCGCCGGCAGACGCTCCTCTTCTCCGCCACCTTCCCGCCCGAGGTCACGGCCCTGGCCAAGAGCCTGCTCTGTGCCAAGCCCGTCTCCGTGCGCGTCGACCCCGGCCGCCCCGCCGCCGAGCGCGTCCGCCAGCGCGCCCTCTTCGTCTCCCAGGCCGACAAATACGCCCTGCTCAAGTGGCTCCTCGACAGCCCCAAGTGCTTCCGCGTCCTCGTCTTCCCCCGCATGAAGCACAACGCCGACCGCCTCGCCAAGCGCCTTTCCCGCGACGGCTTCCCCGCCGCCGCCCTCCATTCCGACAAGTCCCAGGGCGCCCGCACCCGCGCCCTCGAGGCCTTCCGCCAAGGCAAGATCCAGGTGCTCGTGGCCACCGACATCGCCGCCCGCGGTATCGACGTCGAGGACGTGACGCACGTCATCAACTACGACCTCCCCGACGAGCCCGAGACCTACGTCCACCGCATCGGGCGCACCGCCCGCGCCGGCGCCGAGGGCGAGGCCCTCAGCCTCGTGGCCCCGCACGACCGCCAGGCCCTCCGCGCCATCGAGCGCCTGCTGGGCCGCCCCGTGCCCCAATGGCTCGACCAGCCCCTCCATTGCGAGGCCGCCCGCCTGGCCATGGGCGCCGACGCCGTCCGCCCCGCCGCCCGGCCCCGTCCCCCGCGGCCCGCGCGCCCCCCCCGCGGCGCACCCCGCCGCCGCTGAACCCCGGAGCCCCGCCATGCTCACCGTCTCCAAGACCGTCTCCTTCGACGCCGCCCACTTGCTCACCGGCCATGCCGGCCAGTGCCGCAACCTCCACGGCCACACCTACCGCGTCACCGTCACCCTCCGCGGCGCGCCGCCCCTGCCCGGCCAGCCCGGCGACATGGTCATGGACTTCAAGGAGCTCAAGGCCGTCCTCCGCCAAGAGATCGTGGAGCCCTGCGACCACGCCTTCCTGTGCGACGAACGCTCCGAGGTCGAGCGCGACATCGCCGCCACCCTCCGGCGCCACGGCCTGCGCGTCTACGCGCTCCCCCACCGCTCCACCTCCGAATGCCTGGCCGAGCACTTCTTCGGCAAGCTCCGCGCCCGCGGCCTCCCCGTCGCCGCCGTCGCCGTCAGCGAGACCCCCGACTCCCTCGCCACCTACGGCGAGCCGTGAGGGTGCGTACTTCGATTCTGCCGATTCTTTTCCAATGACTTGCGCCTTCCCTTTCATGGGGGCTGTGCTAAACTGCCCTCATGAAAGCGCGCCTCCTCCCCCTGCTGATGGCCGCCGCCGGGACGGCGGCCGCCGCGATCCCCACCGTCATCCACCCCGACGCCGACCTCGTCGCCCTCTATGACGAGGCCTGGCGCGAGGCCAAGACCCGCACCTGGGAGGCCCCCGCGGGCGCCCCCGTCCGCCGCTACATGGACGAAGGCGTCTACGCCGACCAGATCTGGATCTGGGACTCCTGCTACATGGCCCAGTTCACCAAATACGCCGCCGCCGACTATCCCGGCATCGAGACCCTCGAGGCCCTCTACGCCCCCGTCGTCGACGGCAAGGACACCTCCCTGCGCGTCCACATCTGGGACAACCCGCCCCTCTTCGCCTGGTGCGAGCTGGAGCACTGGCGCTTCCACGGCGACCGCGCCCGCCTGGAGGAGATTCTCCTCAAACGCCGCCTCCTCCAGCGCCACTACGCCGCCTTCATGGCCCCGCCCACCGGCAAGACGCCCCCCGGCGCCGCCAACCCCGTCCTCCTCCGCCCCGCCAAGGCCGCCAACGGCGCCTGGGGCTTCACCTGGCACGGCGGCCGCAGCGGCATGGACAACACCCCCCGCGGCCACGGCGTGGGCTGGGACAAGATCCTCTGGGTCGACGCCATCGCCCAGCAGGCCCTCGCCGCCAAATGCATCGCCGAGCTTTACGACGCCCTCGGCCCCGACCACGCCGCCGAGGCCCGCCGCTGGCGCGCTGAGCACGCCCGCCTCGCCAAGGAGATCAACGACCACTACTGGTGCGAGGAAGACGGCTTCTACTACGACGTCCGCCTCGCCGACGGCGCCTTCTGCAAGGTCCGCACCCCCGCCTCCCTCTGGCCCCTCCTCGCCGGCGTCGCCACCCAGGCCCAGGCCGACCGCGTCGCCAAATGGTTCGAGGACCCCATGGAGTTCGGCGGCGAGCGCCCCATCCCCACCGTCTCCCGCCGCTCCCCCGGCTACGACGCCAAGACCGGCGACTACTGGCGCGGCGCCATCTGGCTCCCCACCAGCTACCTGGCCATCCGCGCCCTCGACGCCTACGGCCACCGCGCCCTCGCCGACAGCCTCGCCAAGCGCACCCTCGCCCTCCAGAGCCACGTCTTCAAGAACGTCGAGCCCCACACCATCTGGGAATGCTACGCCCCCGAGGCCGACGCCCCCAGCACCGAGCACGGCCGCCGCGTCCGCCAAACCTTCTGCGGCTGGTCCGCCCTCGGCCCCATCAACCTCTTCATCGAGAACCACATCGGCCTGCGCGCCTGCGACGCCCCCTCCGGCATCGTCGTCTGGGACCCGCCCGCCGGCGCCGCCTATCCCCTCGGCGTCCGCGGCCTCGTCTTCGGCGGCCGCACCCTCTCCATCGAGGACGACGGCCGCACCCTCACCGTCACCGCCGACAAACCCCTCACCGTCATCGACCGCGGCGTCCGCCGCGACCTCCCCGCCGGCGTCACCCGCGTCCGCCGTCCCTGACCGCCCCCAACGCGAACGGCGCCGGGAAGAGCGCCCCCAGCGTCGTCCGCCCCACCGGCGCGGCGGGATCCAGCGACCCCAAGGCGATCGGCAGCCCCCCGTCGCAGAACTCCGCCAACGCCTGCCGGCACGCCCCGCACGGGACCGTCGGCTCGGGCGCCGCCAAGGCCAGCGCCCGGAACGCCCGGCACCCGCAGGCCACCGCGTGGAAGAGCGCGTTGCGCTCGGCGCAGAGCGAGAGCCCATACGAGGCGTTCTCCACGTTGCACCCCACATAAATCCGCCCATCCGCGCCGAGCAGCGCGGCCCCCACCGTGAAGCGGGAATACGGCGCGTACGCGCGCCCCGCGGCCTCGCGCGCCGCGGCCAACAGCTCATCCGATCGCGTTTCCATGCCCACACTCTACCACATCCCCGCGCGCCTGCCAAAAAAAGCCCCCGGCGGGGCCGGGGGCCGTTGGGGCGATTGGGCGGGGCGCGTCGCCCTTATGCCGCGCGGCGGCGGAGCGCCAGGCCCGCCGCGCCGAGCGCCAGCAGCGCAAGCGCCGTCGGCTCGGGGATGGCAGCGGCGGCATAGGCGTCGTCGTAGGTCATCCCATCGACCAGGTAAATGTCGGCCTGCCACGTGCCGCCCAGGTTGTTGTAGCCATTCCCGTTCTGTTGCCCCCAGACGAGCGTGACGGCGTCCCAGTCCGGGAAGCCCGTCACCGTCCCGTAGAGCGTCCCGTCCACGTAGAGCGAAAGCACGTCGGTCGCCCCGTCGAAGGAGAAGACGAACTCATACGAGCCCGCCCCCATCTGGCGTCCCTGCCAGCCCTCCGCCTGGGTGAAACCGTTGTTGTCGCTGCCCGTGTGCTTGATGATGCTCGCGAGCGTGTTGCCGTTGCCTCTGTAAAAGAAGCGGGTCGCCTCGGTGCCGCCGTTCGTGATGCCGAAGAGGCCGGGGAATCTGCCATTCGCGTCCTGGAAGACGGAGATGTTCAGCACGCACGCGGCGACCCACTTCGTGGAATCCTCCGCCAACGTGATCGTGCCCGCGCCCGCCGAGGTCTTGTCGGAGAAGCGGTTCGTACCCGCGAGGCTGCCCCAGTCGACCGTGGCGGCCTGGGCGGCGCCGAGGGCCAATGCGGCGAAGGCCGCGGTTAGGATGTGTCTCATTTGCTCAGGATTGCTCCATTTCCCGCCCCGTGCCGTGAAACCGAAGGAGCCCCGGGACGAGAAGTACCCTCTTCGATGTCTTTGGCGAGGTCTTAGGATTACCCTTACAGCAACATCGAAAGGGCACGCGGAACCACGTGCGCACATTCGGACGGCTGTGGAAAGTTCCTAAGTTTCGCCAAACGTCCTGATCGTGCGGTCAGCACACTGCGGCGGCTCTCCCGCTGCGTGCCCCTAAGATACCACCTTCGGGTGGTCGCACGCAAGGCTTTTCGGCGGGGTCAGAGGAGGGCGAGGAGGAGGGCGAGGAGGAGGGCGAGGAGGTTGAAGAGGGCGTGGAGGAGGATGGCGGGGAGCAGGCTGCGCGCGCGGAGCGTCACCAGCCCCAGGCACCAGCCCAGCAGGGCCAGGGGCAGGGCGAAGGCGTCGGGGCCGTGCGCCAGGCCGAAGAGCAGCGAGGAGAGCGGCAGTGCGGCCCACGGCGGGGCGGCGTGGAGCAGGACGCCTCGGAAGAGCGCCTCCTCAAAGGTCGGCACGGCAAGGACGAGGATGGGCGCGAAGAGCAGCAGCTGGCCGGGCCGCAGCGCCGAGAGCTGCCGCGCGGCCTCCTGCTCGCCGCCGCCCGCGACGCCCTCGGCCAGGGCGTAGCTCCCCGCCAGGGCCAGGGCCAGGCACCACGCCAGGCGGCGGAGGCCCCAGCCCTCGGGCCAGGCAAGGAGTCCGCGCAGACGCGCGCGCCCCTCGGCGGCGGCCCACAGCGCGGCGGGCAGCGCCAGGAGGGGGAGGCTGACGGCCTGGGCGCGCAGGAGCAGGCCGAACAGCGCGTCGGGCGGGGGCGGCGCGTCGGGCGCGGGGAGGGCGTTGGCGGCGCAGAAGAGGAGGGCGACGACGGCGGCGAGGAAGGCGGCGAGGACGCGGAGGGCGGGGCGGAGGGTGGGTGTCATGGCGCGGCGAGGTCGGCGAGGGTGAGGTCGCGCCAGCCGGGCTGCCCGAGGAGGGTCTCGAGGAGGAGGGCGCAGGCGAGGGCGTCGTAGTAGGCGTCGTGCGGGGCGCGGCCGGGGGCGAGGGCTTGGAGGCGGGGGAGGAGCCCCAGGGCGGGGATGAGGGCCTCGAGGGCGTGGCTGGGGAGCCCGGGCCAGGCGGCGCGGGCCAGGCGCAGGGTGTCGACCCACCACGGATAGCGCGTGAGGGGGGCGAGGCGGGCGAGGGTGGTGCGCTCGGCGGAGACGTTGTGGGCGACGGGGACGGTGGCGGCGAGCAGGGGGTGGAGGCGCGCCCAGACGGCGAGGGGCTCGGGCGCGGCGGCGATTTCCCCGCGCCGGGCGCGGTGGTCGCCGGGGGCGTGGCGGGAGAAGGGGTGGCCGGCGGGGACGCGGATGAGGGTGTCGAGGCGGGGCGCGCCCAAGTCGACGCGCCCGCCGCGGAGGCTGACGGCCCCGAGCTGCCAGGGCAGGCTCTCAAAGCCGCGCACGACGCCGGTGGTCTCGAAGTCGAGCGCGGTGAAGGGGAGGTCGCGGGCGGGCGCGTCGGGGCTCAAGGGATGTCCTTGAGGGGGACGCGGAGGAAGTAGAGATAGTCGGACTGGCCCTCGTAGAGGACGCCGACCCAGCCGTCGCCCAGGTCGCAGAGGGAGGAGTAGCCGGCGCAGGGGCGGGGGTCGTAGACGAGGCCCTTGGACCAGGTTTTGCCCTCGTCGCGGGAGGCGCGCAGGGTCATGGTGTCGCGCTTGCCGGAGTTGGGGTTGGAGAAGACGAGGGTGTCGCCGACGCGGAGCATGGCGGCCTGGCAGAGGTTGCCGGGCTGGCGCAGGGGGGTGGTCTCGACCTTGCGCCAGGTCTGGCCGAGGTCGTCCGTCCGGGCGGTGATCCGGGTGGCGGGGCCGCCGCCCTCGCGGGTGTTGAGGAGGATGGAGCCGTCCGCGAGCTGGACGACGGTGGATTCGGAGCCGCCGAAGGGGTCGCCGTTGGAGACGGCCCAGGTCTTCCCGTGATCCTTGGAGTAGATGAGCGTGCCGTGGCGGGGGGCCTTGCCTTTGTCGCCCCAGGCCTGGCCGGGGAAGACGAGGGTGCCGTCCTTGAGGACGATGCCGGCGCCGGGGCCGTCGAAGAGGAGGCCCCATTTGGCGGCCTCGGGGTGGCCGGGGTGCTTGAGCTCGGCGGTGAGGTTGCGGGGGGCGGACCAGGTCTCGCCCTCGTCGTCGGACCAGGCGACGTAGAGCTGCCCGCAGGTCTCGTGGCCGACGGTGCCGGCGGAGGAGCTCCAGATGGGGTGCCCGGAGTCGGGCGTGCGCATGGCCATCACCCAGATGCGGCCGTTGGCGGGGTCGACGAGGATGGCTGGGTCGCCGATGCCCGGGCGCTTGCCGGGGAGCCCGGCGTAGTCCATGGCCGTGCGGATGGGACTCCAGGTGTTGCCGCCGTCGCGGGAGGTGGAGACGCCCACGGTGATGTCGGCCGGGAGGTCGCCGGCGTGTTTGTAGCGGATGTCGAAGACGGCCACGAGCGTGCCCTTGGGGGTCTTGGCCAGGCCGGGGATGCGGAAGTTCTTGGAGGCGCGCAGCCGGCCGTCGGGGAGGCGGCGGTCGGCGATTTCCTGCGCGGGGCGGGTGACGAGGCTGCCGATGCGGATGCGGTGGCCGGCCACGCAGAGGCTGCCGCGGAGGTCGGCCCCCTCGGCGAGCTCGGCGTAGAGGGGGAAGGTGTTGGCGCCGGCCTTGACGGGGAGGGTGAAGGTGGCCGTGTCGTTGTCCACGCGCGCGCACTGCGAATCGCCCAGGCTCAGGCAGACGACGTCGGAGGGGTTGGTGCCGCGGATGTCCAGGCGGAGCTTCTCGGCCTGCGCGTCCTGCGAGGCGGTGAAGGTGACGTGCGCGATGGGCACGTCCTTGCGTCCCTTGAAGGCCGGCACGCCCGTCGGTTCCACCTTCACGCCCGAAAGCGCCGCCTGCGCGGCCGCCGCGAGGGCCGCAATCGCCACTGTCATCGTCTTGCGCATGATACGTTCCTTTCGTTGAGGGACGGGGATAGCCTAACACAAATCTCAGGGACGGTAAAGCCCCGCGGGCGCGTCCTCGCCATCGAAGGCGGGCAGGGGGAGGTGGGCGTCGGGGGTGCCCTCGGGGATCGCGTCGACCCAAAGGTCGCCGAAGGGGGCGCTTTGGGTGACGGTGACGTGGCGGAGGCGCAGGAGCTCGAGGAGGGCGACGAAGGTGACGATGATCTCGCCCTTGGGCGCGTCCGGCGCGAAGAGCGCGCCGAAGCGCAGGTGGCGCGCCTCGGCGACGCGCGCGAGGATGCACCGGATCTTGTCGGGCACGGACCAGCGGCGCATCTTGAGGTGGCCAAAGGAGACGGTCTCGGAGGCGCGCGCGAGCACCGCCTTGAAGGCGGCCAGCAGCGCGTCGACCCCCACGTCGCCCAGGCGCGGGGCGGGGGGGCCGGGGGAAGGGTCGGGCGCGGCGCGCCCGCGGGGGAAGGTCTCGCCGCGCAGGGCCTCGCGCGCGGCGAGGTCGGCGGCGGCTTCCTTGCAGCGTTTGTAGGCGATGAGCTGGCGGACGAGGTCGAGGCGCGGGTCGGGGCCCTCCTCGCCCTCGCCGTCCTCCTCCGCCGCCTCGTTGGGGAGGAGGGAGCGGCTTTTGATGAGCATGAGGGTGGCGGCCATGACGGCGAACTCGCCGGCGACGTTCACGTCGGGCGCGCGCCACCGCGCCAGGTAGGCGAGGTATTGCTCGGTGATGCGGCCGATGGGGATGTCGCAGATCGCCACCTCCTCCCTGCGGATGAGGAAGAGGAGGAGGTCGAGCGGGCCCTCGAAGGCCTCGAGGCTTACCTTGTAGTCGTCAAAGAGGGGGAGCGTGGCGTCGGCCATCGGGGCGGGGCCTGGCTATTTGTGGGGGCGCGCCTCGTGGCGCACGGGGAGGTTGGCGGCGGAGTCGCCGATGAGCACGGCGCAGGGGGCCTGGGGGATGCGCCAGGCGCCGGCGGCCTCGCTCCAGTAGCGGAAGTCGTTGGGGCGGAGGTCGAAGGTGACGAGGCGTTCCTCGCCGGGGGCGAGGGTGACGCTCTTGAAGGCGGCGAGCTCCTTGGCGGGCATCTCCTGGCCCTCGCTCTCGGGCTTGGAGACGTAGCATTGGACGACCTGGCGGCCGGGGCGCGCGCCCGTGTTGCGCACCTTGACGGCGTAGCGCAGGGCGTCGGGGTCGGCGTGGGCGGGCGCGATGGCGAAGGTGGTGTAGGAGAGGCCGAAGCCGAAGGGCCAACGCGGCTGGCGGCCGTAGCGGTCGAAGCCGCGGTAGCCCACCCAGATGCCGTCGTGGTAATACTGGCGGGCCTGGAAGGGCTTGGGCAGGCGCTCGCCCTTGGCGTCGGTGAGGAGGCCGGGCCAGGCGAGGCTCTCGCCCATGCTGTGGCAGGGCCAATCCTCCAGCCTCCGGCCCCAGGTGTAGGGGAGGCGGCCGGAGGGCGAGGCGTCGCCGAAGACGAGGTCGGCCAGCGCCAGGCCCCCCTCGCCGCCGGGGTACCAGGTGACGAGCAGGGCCGGGATGGCGTCGATCCACTCCTCCACGGAGACGGGCGCGCCGGTGGTGAGCGCGACGACGACGTTGGGGTTCGCCGCGGCCACCCGCCGGATCAGCTCCGCCTGCGGGCCTTTCAGGGCGAGGCTCGGGCGGTCGGCGGGGAGGACGAGCCCCCAGCCCTGCACTTCGCGGTCGAGGGAGTGGTCGAGGCCGCCGCAGAAGATGACCAGGTCGGCCTGGCGCGCGGCCTCCACGGGGTCCATCGCCGGCATCCCCGGCACGGAGATGGCGTCCTTGCGGCCCTCGTTCTCGAAGCGGAAGCCGGGGGCGAAGAGGACGCGGTCGCGGCCGAGGCGTTCGACGAAGGCGGCCAGCGGCGTGACCTCGCGGTCGGTGTGGATGGCGCCGGAGGCGCCGCGCCGCTCGAGCGGGGAGCCGTCGATCATCGAGTGGTACTGGTCGGCGTTCGGGCCGATGAGGGCCACTTTGCGGACGTCCTTCTCGGCGCGGGGGAGGAAGGCGCCGTCGTTCTTCAGCAGCACGGCGCTTTCGCGGGCGACGCGGCGGGCGAGGGCGCGGTGCTCGGGGGAGCGGAGGCTGCGCTCGCAGGCGGCCTGCTCGGCCTTGTCGGCCTCGGTGGCGAGGTCGAAGGCGCCCATGCGGAAGAGGTTGCGCAGGTTGCGGCGCGTGGCGTCGTGCGCGCGTTCGGGGTCGATGAGGCCGGCGCGCACCTGCTCGGCCTCGCGTCTGTCGCGCGCGGGGTCGGGGCCGGCGGTGCCGGATTCGAGGGTGGCGCCGCCGTTGAGGGCCTTGACGGTGTCGCGCCAGCCGCCCCAGTCGGAGTAGATGGCGCCGTCGAAGCCGAAGCTTCGGAGCAGGTCGTTGATCTCGGCGCTGTGGGAGCACCAGTGGCCGCGCACCGCGTTGTAGCCGCCCATGACGGCCCAGACGCCGGCCTCCTTGGCGGCGATCTCGAAGGGGCGGGCGTAGAGCTCGCGCAGGGCGCGCTCGGGGCAGTCGACGTCGAGGATGGTGCGGGCCCATTCCTGGTCGTTGAGCACCCAGTGCTTCATGCAGGGGGAGACCTTGACGGATTGGAGGCCCCGGCAGATGGCCGCGGCCATCTTGCCGGTCAGCACCGGATCCTCGCCGAAATACTCAAAGTTGCGCGCGCCGAGGGGGGAGCGCGCGAGGTTCGCGCCGGGCCCCAGGAGCATCCGCGCGGGGACGTCGGCGACGGCGTAGGCGCCCCGGGTCTCGCGGCCGAGGGCGCGGCCCACGGCTTCCACGAGGGCTTCGTCCCACGTGGCGGCGTAGGCGATGGCGGTGGGGAAGTAGGTGACGGGGCGCGCGGGCTCGGTGCGCGGGCCGTTGGGGCCGTCGAGCGTGCGGATCTCGGGGAGGCCGATGCGGGGGATGAGGCCGCTGCTCATGCCGCCGCTGGCGTGGCGGAGGCGCGCCTTCTCCTCGTCCGTCAGGCGGGCCATCAGGTCGTCGACGCGCGCCTCGATGGGGAGGGTGGCGTCGCGGTAGGGGGCGTCGGCCGGCGGCGCGCCCGCGATTGTCGCGGGGTGCGCCACGCGCGAGACCGTGCCCGTGGCCATGCCTTGGGCCAGGAGTGCCCCGGGGAGCATCGCCGCCAACAAAAGCGCAGACGTTTTCATGGCGACAGTATAACACCTTCCCCGAGGCCCCGTCCCGCCCGGCGCGCCCGGCGGCGCGGCCTGCGCCCTGCGATACGCGGCGGGGCGCGCGGGGACGGAAAAGCCCCCGGCCGGGTGGCGCGGGGGCGTTGTGGGGAGTGACGAGGGGCGGGGGTCAGTCTTCGACGACGACGCGGAAGCCGACGTTGTAGGGGTGCTGCCAGGCGGGGTAGCCCCAGCGGTTGGCGGAGGAGGCGCGGATCTGCCGCTGGTACCAGGAGCCGCCGCGGATGACCTTGAGCGCGGGGTCGGCGCCTTCGAAGCCGGGGCCGCCCTGGTAGGGGACGAAGGGCGAGCTGGTCCATTCGGCGACGTTGCCGTGCATGTCGTGGAGGCCGAAGGCGTTAGGGAGGTAGGAGCCGACCTTGGCGAGGTGGAGGACGCCGTCGTCGAAGCGGGGGTCCTTCTTCTCGTAGTCCATCCACTTGTTGGGGTTGCGGATGGGCTGAGGGTCGACGCCGTGGACGGCGAGGCGCTTCATGGTGACGTCGGCGAGGTTGGCGTGCTTGGAGAAGTCGGCGTTGAAGTCGCCGTAGTTCATGGGCGTGGCGGTGCCGGCGCGGCAGGCGTATTCCCATTCGGTCTCGGTGGGGAGGCGGACTTTCTTGCCGGTCTTCTTGGAGAGCCAGTCGCAGAAGGCCTGGGCCTGGTCGTAGGAGACGCGGATGGCGGGGAGGTCGGGGCCGTTGACGAAGTAGCCGCGGTTGACCTGGTCCTTGTAGTGCTTGTCGTAGACGCCGTTCTCGAAGGTGGGGTCGAACTGCTGCATCATGCCCATGGTGACCTCGGTGGTGCCCATGTAGAAGGGCTTCTCGACGGCGGCGGCGTGGGCGGGGGCCTCGGCGTTGGTCTCGTCGTTGGAGCCCATGACGAAGCTGCCGGCGGGGATCTTGACGAGGGTGATGGTCTGGTTGCCGCCGAGGTCGAGGGTGAGCGTCTCGCGCTTGCCTTGCTTGGCGGCGCCGTCGAAGGGCCAGCCGGCGACCTGGGGCGCGGGGGCCTTGGCGACGGTGGGGCCGGTGGGCTTCTGGAAGGCGACGGCGCCGGGCTTGTAGGGGTTGATGACGCGCTCGGGGTCGAAGTCGAGGTTGGAGGTGGTTTTCTCGAGCTCGCGGCGCTTGTCGATCATGTTGTTGCGGACGCCGCGTTCGGTCCAGGTGCCGTAGTAGGGGACGTTGAGGTCGATCCAGGTGATGAGGCGGTCCCATTCCTCGGGGGTGAGGGTGACGCCGTGGTGGCCCTTCTTCAGAATCTGGTAGAGGTCGGAGGTGGAGGCGTGGAACTCGAGGGGATTGAGGATGTGGTAGTCGCCCTCGGGGCCGTTGCGGCGGACGTAGGGGTGGAGGGCGAGGTAGGACTCGGAGAACTTGCCCCAGCCGAGCTTCGGGTTGTACTCCAGGTTGGGGATGGGCTCGCCCATGGCGGTCTTGGCGGTGGTCTTGCCGTTGTGGCAGCCGACGCACTTGGCGTCGAGGACGGGCTGGAGCTCGCGCTCGAAGGCCCAGCCGCGGGCGGGGCCGTACCAGGGCTTGATGGTCTGCGGGGGCTTGCGGCTGGCGGCGGTGCGCTGGCCGGAGGGGGCGGCGGCGTTCTGGTTCTCGTGGCAGCCGATGCAGCTGATGGTCTCGCCGGGCTGGCCGACGAGCCAGGAACGCATGACCTGGAGGGCGCGGCCCTCGCTGTCGAGGGGCTGGACGCTCAGCGGGGTCTGGGCGGGGAACTGGAACATGCAGGAGCCGTCGTCCTCGACGTCGACGGTGCCGTGGAGGACGCGGGGATCCCACGGGCCTTCCATGCCGATGACGTAGTGGCCGCCGGCGTAGCGCGGGGAGTACTCATAGTGGAAGACGCGGAGTTTCTTGACGGTGCCGTGGGGGACGTCCTTGAGGGTGTTCTGGCCGCGGTAGACGTTGGCCATGTAGACGTTGCAGGTCTTGGCGTCGGGGACGATGTTGTCGGTGCGGACGGCGGGCTTGGCCGGGGCCTTGAGGGGGATGGGCTCGTAGAGGTTCTCGTTGGGGAGCTCCCAGAGGGTGAGGCAGTTGTCGTAGATGTCGATGAGGACGATGCGGAAGGTGGAGGAGGGGGAGTCCTGCATGGCGGCGAGGACGAGCTCGTCGTTCAGCGGGCGGGGGTGGAGGAAGAAGGGCCGGGCGTTGTTGACGAGCTGATCCTTGGTGATGTTCTCGATGGGCTTGCCGGCGTGGGCGAACTTGTGGATGGCGCCCTGGGTCTCGATGCGGCCCTTGGTGACGTCGAACATCACCATCTCGCCTTTGCGGGCGACGCCGTGGTGGCCGGAGACGATGCCGACGAACTTGGTGTTGCTGCCGGGGATGTTCTGGTGGTAGAAGAGGGAGTTGGGCCAGTAGGAGCCCGAGCCGTAGAACTCCTGCTGGTCGGTGCCGTCGGGGTTCATGGTCATGAGGACGCGGGAGAAGTAGTGGGCGGAGTCGGTGTACTCCCAGCGCAGGAAGACGACGCGGCCGTTGGGGTAGACCTCGGGGTTCCAGTTGCCGTCCTGGTCGAAGGTGAGGCGGCGGACGGTCTTGCGGTCCTTGGAGATGCGGCAGAGGTTGGCGACGATGTCGTTGCCGCCGACGCAGGGGACGCCCTGGAAGCCGACGGTGGCGGAGGAGATGATGTCGCCGTTGGGGAGGTAGCAGGCGTCGTAGAAGTCCACGGACTTGTCGGGGGATTTGTAGGCGACGCGCCAGTCCTTGCCGTCGACGCCGACCTCATAGAGGCCCCAGTTACCGCCCTTTTCGTCCGCCTCGCCGGAGGACATCAGGATGGTCTTGCCGTCCCAGTCCAGGCAGAGCTCGCCCATGTAGGCGGAGGATTCGCGCAGGACAGTGGGCGCGCGGCCCTTGGCCGTGTCCTGGTCGAGGGGGCCGCGCAGGAGCTTGCCCTTGTAGCCGCGCAGGGAGCCGTCGTTGTTGCCGACCCAGCCGGTGTTGCCCTGCCAGTTGGCGAAGAGGCCCTGCTTGGAGCCTTTCTCGCGGGAGAGGAAGATGATCTCGCCGAAGTCGACCGCCGGGTGCTTGAGGAGGATCGCCTTCTGGAGGGCGCGGTAGTCGGCGTAGATGCTGGGATAATCCTTGTCGCCCTGCTCGATGCGCCGCTGCAGGGCGTCGATGTCGGCTGCGATCTCCTTGGCGTTCGGGTAGTTCTCGGGATACTTGGCGGAATAGGCCTTCAGGCCGTCGCGCAACGCGTTGAGGTTGATGGCCTTGGTGAGGGCGGCGATGCGGGCGCGCTCGGCGCGCTCGGCCAGGGTCTCGCAGCGCTGGCCGGCGCGGGGGCCCTTGCCGGGCCGCTCGGTGACGAAGAAGTTCTGGCGCTCGGTCTTGGGGCGGTCCTCTTCCCAGACGATCTTGCGCTCGCCGTCGGAGAGGGTCACGCGCACGCCGTCGAGCCGGCCGCCGAAGCCCTCGCCGCGGTTCCACAGCACCACGCGGTCGATGGGATAGGCCTTGCCGAGGTCAAGCTCCCAGGTGGGGGTGTCGACGTTCTCCTCGGTGTGGGTGATGGTGTTGGCGCCGAAGCGGTCGGAGGTGTTGCCGTCGATCGCGCGCTTGGCGGGGGCTTTGTAGGCGGTGCTGCTCTGGGTGGCCTGGCCGGAGGGGGCGACGTTCTTGTCGCCCACGAAGACCTCCACCTCGGCCAGCGAGAGCGTCGCCGACTCGCGCGGGATGTCGACCGTCACATAACGGGCCTCGACCGCGCCGTAACCGTGCGCGGCCAACGCCGCCAGCAGGGCGGCCAAAGCGAATCTGGAGCACTTCATGGCTTTTCTCCGTTGTTTCTTCGTTTAGTGATAGGATAACACGGCCAAGGGGAGGCGGGGCGCTTTTTCGCCCCCCGCCGCCCCCTGCGTCCTGAAAGACGCAGGGGCCTCAGCGCTCGGCGGGCTCGGTGGTGAGGCGCTGGGCCTCGTCGTGGTTGAGGACCTCGACGAAGGGGCGCTTGCCGCGGGTGAAGAGCCCGTGGACGGCGTCGACGCCGGATTGGGCGATGACGTCCTGGATGAGGCGGATCATCGGCCGGGTGATGCGCAGCCCGGGGATGAGGACGGGGATGCCCGGCGGGTAGGGCACCAGGAGCTGGCTGGCGATGCGCCCCTCGGCCTCGTCCAGCGGCACCAGCTCGCCGTCGCAGAGGGCCGCGGCGCGGGGGAGCACGGCGGGCTGGCCGGCGATGGCGTGGGCCAGGACGTCGGCGTCGCCGGGGGCCTCGTCGGGCGGGCCGATGAGCGCGCGCACCTGCCGGATGCAGCGGAAGAGGTACTCGAAGTGCTCGTGGACGGTGCCGGCGGTGACCAGGAAGAGGACGGTGGTGGGCGAGGCCTTCTCCCATTGGATGTGGGCGGCGTGCAGCAGGCGCCGGAACCCCGCGCACGCCTGGGGGGTGCGCAGCATGAGGATCATCTTGAGCGGGTCGTGGAAATACCCGTCGGCCCGCCAGGAGGGGTCGTCCCCCGCGATGGCGCGCAGCCCCGCGAAGCACTCGTGGACCGGCCGCCCGACCAGCCCGGCGACGCGCCGCTGGAAGTCGCGGACCCAGCGGAGGCGCTCCTCGATGATGCGCAGCCCCTCGAGCCGCATCTGGATGCCGGCGATGTCGAGCGTGGCGAGCGTGGGGTAGTGCGGCGAGGTGGAGTGCCAATAGCGGAGCACCTCGTGCAGGTCGTGCGAGAACTTCTCGTAGGAGCCGTGCCCGTGCAGGTGGAAGCGCCGGCGCAGCCAGCGGAAACGCCGCGAGGCGTCGCTCTCCAGCAGCGCCTTGAAGCGGTTGGAGACGTGGATCATCGAGGCCTGCGAGAAGGCCGCCAGCGCCTTGTGCGTGGATTGCACGGAGAGGTGCGCGCCGCCGAGCTCGGAGACGGCGGCGTAGCGGCGGACCGTCCCGTCCGCGAGCGTGCGCGTGTAGGCCGGGTGGAAGGCCAGGTAGGGCGCCCACGCCTCGTCCGCGTAGAAGAGGATGCCCGCCTCCTCGCAGAGCCGCCCGATCTCCCAGACCGGGTAGAGCACGCCCTCGTAGGTGCAGGTGGTGATGACCAGCAGCTTGGGCCGCGCGGCCTCGGGCAGGGCGGCGGCGCGCGCCAGCTCGGCGCGCAGCTCGGCCAGCGGGATGGGCCCCCAGACGCCGAGGCGGGGGTTGTAGTGCGCCGGCAGGTAGCGCGGGACGGCGCCGGCCATGACGACGGCGTGGTGGACGGACTTGTGGCAGTTGCGGTCGAGCAGCACCGCCTCGCCGGGGCGCAGCAGCGTCATCAGCATCGCCTTGTTGGAGGTGCTGGTGCCGTTGGTGACGAAGCAGCTCTGCGCGGAGCCGAAGATCTCCGAGGCCATCCGCTGCGCCTGGCTCAGGGGCGAGCGCCCGTCCGGGTCGGAGAGATCCCCCAGCGACTCCACCGACACCGAGAGGTCCGAGCGGAAGATCATCGACGAGAAGGCGTCGTGGAAACCGTGCAGGAAGGGCGAGCGCTCGAAGGCGTTGCCGTGGTTGTGCCCCGGCGTGTGCCAGGCGGTGCCCGCGCGCCGGCGGACGTACTGCCGCAGCGCGTCCCAGAAGCGCGGCAGCCAGAAGGCCGCGAAGAGGTGCCCCAGCCGCTCCCGGTGGCGCGCCGGGTCGGCCAGCACCGCGAAGGGCTTCTGCGCCCACCGGCGGCTGGGCAGGTGCTGCTTGGGGCGCCCGGGGCGCGTGACGAGCACCTTGGGGATGGCCGGGAAGTGGGTGAGGAACCATCGCGGGATGGGCAGCCCGCCGATGGCCTGCTCGAAGAGCGGCCGCCCGCCCACCCAATCGTCGAGCAGGAAGAGGCAGGCGCCGCACCCCTCGGGCGTCAGCGCGCGCGGCCCCGGCGGCTCCGGCGGCAGGAAGAGCGCCGCCTCGAGCGCCTGGGGGGTGGGCACGGCGACCAGCCGCAGCTCGGGGTAGTCCAGCGGGTCCTCGAAGGTGAAATGCTCGCGGCAGAAGGCCTGGAAGAGATCCGAGAGCCCATACTCCAGCTCCTGCAAGAAGCCGGGCGTGGCCTCGGGGGCGTCGGTGAGGTAGAAGACGGTCTGCGGTTCCATGGTTGGCCGTTATATGAAAGCAAAAAAGCCTGCCCCCGGCAAGGGGCGCAGGCTTCGTTCCGCATGGGTGCGTCCGCCGCTCACTCGGCGACGATGGCTTCCATCGGGCAGGCGCCGGCGCAGGTGCCGCAGCCGACGCACTTCTCGGGGTCGATGACGTAGGTGGGGTCGCCGGCGGAGATCGCCTCGACGGGGCACTCGCCCGCGCAGGTGCCGCACGCCACGCACTTCTCGGTGATTTTGTAGGCCATGATGAGCTCCTTCGTTGGGTCGGCCCCAAGCCTCCTGCCCGGGGTCTGAATGGCAATACGATAGCACAGCGCCGCACGCTTTGGCGAGGCTAAATGCTGGCCGCCGCCCCTTCGCCGCCCCCGGCCGGGGCGACGGCGCGCCGCTCGCCGCACCGGAGCGTGAGGGTGAGGGCGCGGTCGGGGAGGCGCAGGCGGAACGTCCCGTCGCGCAGGGCGGTGACGGTGAGGGCGGTGAGGCGGCCCCCCTCCCAGGCGGCGTCGACGAGCAGCCCGGGCTCGGCGCGGAAGCCGCGGAAGGCGCCGGCGGCGGCGAGGCGCCGGGGCAGGGCGGGGAGGACGTGGACGACGTCGCCCTCCGTGCGCAGAAGCAGCTCGCAGAGCGCGGCGGGGGCGCCGTTCATGTCGCTGACCTGGGGGCAGCCGACGGTGAGGGTGAAAAGGTTGGGGCAGAAGTGCAGGGCGGCCTGGTCGATGGCCTCGAGCGCGGCGTCGCCCTGGCGGAGGCGGGCGCGGATGCCGGCGGCGACGCCGAGGGACCAGCCGGTGACGTGGTAGCCGTGGGCGAAGCGTTTGCGGAGGGTCTTGTCGAGGGCGGCGCAGAGTTCGGGCGTGCCGTCGAGGGTGACGCGGCGGCCGGGGAGGAGGCCGTAGGCGTGGGAGATGTGGCGGTGGCCGGGCTCGGCCTCGGGGAGGGGCTCGGACCATTCCTGGAGGGCGCCGTCGGGGCCGATTTGGGGGAGGGCGAGCCGTTCGAGGGCGGCCTGCGCGCGGGGGATGAGGGGGTCGGCGGGGGTCTGGGCGCGGGCGAGGGCCAGGAAGTCGGTGAGCGTGGCGTGGATGAGCTCCTGGTCGTGGGCGGGGCCCATGTCCACGGAGGCGCTTGAGCCGTCGGGGAGGCGGTAGGCGTTCTCGGGGGAGGTGGAGGGGCCGGAGACGAGGCGCCCGGTGCGGGGATCCTCGACGAGCCAGGAGAGGAAGAAGCGGGTCTGCTGGCGCAGGAGGGGCAGCAGGCGGTCGCGGAGCGCGGGGTCGCGCGTGTAGCGCCACGGGGCGAGGGCGTCTTGGAGGAGCCAGGCGCCGCCGGCGACGTAAAGCCCCCAGCTCACGTGCCCGAACGGGACGGGGAAGCCCCAGGCGTCGGTGCAGACCGAAAGGAACCAGCCCTCGGCGCCGAGCATGTCGCGGGCGGTCTCCGCGCTGCGGGGGAGGGCCATCTCGGCGAGGGTGGTCAGGGGCTCGGCGAGCTCGGGGAGGTTCCAGACGCCGGCGGGCCAATAGTGCATGGAGAGGTTGACGTCGAGGTGCCAGTCGCTGTCCCAGGGCGGGTCCATGAGCGGGTTCCAGATGCCTTGGAGGTTGGCGGGGAGGCCGCCGGGGCGGCTGGAGGCGATGAGCAGGTAGCGGCAGAAGTCGTGCAGGAGCAGGAGGCTCTCCGTGTCGAGGCGCCTCTCCTCGCGGACGCGGGCGACGCGCGCCTCGAGGCTCTCGCCGGTGGCCGCGCAGGGGATGTCGAGCGCCACGCGGCCGTAGCGCGCGGCGAAGGCCTTGGCGTGGTCGGCCCGGAGCGCGGCGAAGGGCTTGCCGGCGACGGCGCCGAGGGCGGCGGCGCATTGGGCGCGGAGGTCGGCGCGGAGGGGCTGGGTGGGGTCTTTTTTGTTGTAGTCGGTGGCGGCGGCGAGGCGGATCTCGGCGGCGTCGGCGCCTTCGACGCGGAGCTTGCCGTCGGGGGTCGCGGCGACGGCGCCGCCCTGGGCGCGGATCTCGAGGAGGGCTTCGAAGCGGACGCCGCCGGGGCCGGTGGCGCCGGTGAGGCGGAGGCGGCCGGGGCCGTCGGGCTCGGCGCGGAGGGTCTCCCCGGGGCGGGTGGGGGCGAGGGTGAAGGTGAGGGCGCCGGGCTTGTCGGCGGCGAGGGAGACGGCCAGGATGTCGTCGTCATAGGCGGCGAGGGCCTCGCGGCGGAAGGCGACGCCGCCCTGCCGATAGGCCGCCCAGGCCACGCCCTCGTCCAGGCGCACGCCGCGGGCGTAGTCCGAGAAGGGCGTCCCCGCCGGCGCGAAGTCGAGGCGGAGGATGCAGAGCGGCTGGTAGGCGGCCACGAGGCGGGGGTTGGGGCGCAGGAGCGCGCGCTGGGCGAAGGCGTTGGCCTCGGCGCGCTTGTCGGCGAAGAGCAGCTCGCGCACCTGTTTGACGACGGGCGCGCCCTGGCGGTTGATGGGCCAAGGCTCGGGGGGCGCCCACACGCTGGTCTCGTTGACGACGATGGTCTCGGCGTTGGGGTCGCCGAAGAGGAGCGCGCCGAGGCGGCCGTTGCCGATGGGGAGGGCGGCGGCCCATTCCTTCGCGGGCGCGTCGAAGCGGTAGGCCTCGCGCGCCCGGGTCTCGGGGGCGCCGGCCAAAAGCGAACCCGCGCAGAGCGCGGCCAGCAGCAGGGTGGGGGTCTTCATGCCGCCACTCTACCACGCTCGGGGGCGCGGCGCACGGCTTTCGCCGCCCAAGCCGCCCCCTGCGCACCGCGGGACGCGGCGTATCCTGCCGTGGCGTCAGAGCGCGGCGAGGGGGACGGGGCGGCCCCCGGCCAGGCGGGAGGCCTCGGCGGCGTAGGCCATGGCGTGGGCCTGGATGCTGGCGTGGAAGCGTTCGGGGTAATGGGCGGGCGGCAGGGTGCGGAGGGTCTCGACCCAGTCGCGGAGGATGCCGTCGTTGCCGAGGACGTAGGAGCTCTCGTGGTCGGGGCCGCCGGCCTCGAGCGCGGCGTCCCAGCGCCAGGAGCGGCGGTCGGAGAAGCGGCGGATGGTGAGGGTGCGGGCGTCGCCCGCGATCTCGCCGTCGGTGAGGAAGAGGCGCGTCTCGCGGTCGCGGGCCCAGGAATAGCTCTCCATGCAGTGCTGGACGGTAACGCCGTTGGCGAAGAGGAGGTTGACGGTCTGGTGGTCGACCGCGTCGTTGCCGCCGGCGTAGACGCAGCGGCCGTAGGGGCCCCGGAGCGCGGCCTCGGCGCCGGCGGGCGAGGGGTCGGGCAGGGCGTAGCGCAGGTCGGCCCCCTCGCGCAGCAGCTTGATGGCGGAGAAGGGGCAGGCGCGCTCGGTGGCGGCGGGGCAGTCGAGGCAGCGCGCGGCGGCGCCGGGGGGCGCGCACTCGGGGCGGAAGTGCCGCAGCCCGCCGAAGGATTGGACGCTCAGGCAGGGTGCGCCGACCCACCAGGCGAAGAGGTCGAAGTCGTGGCTGCACTTTTGCACGATCATCGGCGTGCCCTCGGCGGTGCGGCCGAAGGGCCCCCGGCAGAAGGCGTGCGCGGCCTTGCGGTAGCCCACCGGCTCGAGGTGCTGGATGCTGACCAGCCGCCCGAGCGCGCCGCCGCGCACCAGCGCCGCGATCTTGGCGTAGTAGGGGGTGAAGCGGAGGATGTGCCCCACCTGCACGAGGCGGCCCGAGGCGCGGACGGCGGCGTCGAGCCCCACGCACTCCTCCCAGGTGGCGCCGGCGGGCTTCTCGAGGAGCAGGTGCAGCCGCCGCGCCAGGGCCGCCTCCGCCGCCGGGAAGTGGAGGCGGTCGGGCAGGGCCACGATGGCGCATTCCAGCCCCGGCGTCTCCAACGCCTCGCGCCAGTCGGCGAAGACCTGCCCCTCGCCGAGCCCCAGCCGCCCGGCCCAGGCGGCGCGGAGCGCCGGGTCGGGCTCGGCGATGGCCGCCACCCGCAGGTCGCCGGGGTGCGCCAGCGCCCAGCGGGCGTAGACGCCGCCGCGGTAGCCCAGGCCGAGGATGGCGACGGCGAAGGGGCCGCGGTGGCGCGCCGAGAACTCGCACCCGCAGTAGATCTGCCGGTAAAGCCCCAGCTCGGCGGCGCGGCGGTTGGAGGCCTGGAAGCCGCCCTTCTTCTTGAAGTCGTAGGGCGCGAAGGCCGCGCCGCCCACCTCGCGCCCGATGGCGTGGAGGCGCGCGCTGGGCTTGTGCGGGGAGACGGTGAGGCTGGTGGTGAAGGCCGCGCAGCCGAGCGCCTCCCGCCGCGCCGCCGCGCGCGCCAGGGAATAGCGGAAGCAGCGCGCGCAGCGCGCGCCGCCCTCGGGGCAGTCCTCGAAGCCCTCGGCCACGGCCTCGCGCCAGGCCGCGTGGTCGGGCGCGTCCTCCACCAGCGGCACGCCCTCGGCGCGCGCCAGGGCCTGGGCGGCGGCGCGGCGGCGGAGGTATTCGGCGTGCGGGTGGATGTTGGGGTTGAAGAAGAAGAGGACGGGCTCCCAGCCGTCGGCCCGGAGCGTGCGCACGCAGTGCGACGCGCAGACGCCGCAGCAGGTGTGCAGGAGGATCCGCCCTTTCGTTCCCATGGCGGCATTATACCACAGCCCCCGGGCGCGGCGAAAGAAGGGCTTGACATGGAGTCCGCTCCAGGCTGTATCCTTGCGCCATCTTCAATGAAAGGAGTGTGCAGCATGACACGCAGAACGTTCTTGATGAAAAGCGCCGCGATCGCCGTCGGGGCCTTCGCGGCCGGTTGCGGCGAGGCCCAGACCCCCGCGCCCGCCCCGGCGCCGGGCGGCGCGTCGGCCAAGGCCCCCGCCGGCGGCGCCAAGCGGCGCGTCCTCGTCGCCTACTACTCGTGGGGCGGCAACACCAAGGCCCTCGCCGGCCATCTGGCGGCGGCCACCGGCGGCGACCTCTTCGCCATCACCCCGAAGACGGCCTATCCCACGGACTACAACGCGTGCGTGGAGCAGGCGAAGAAGGAGATCGCCGCCAAGGCCCGCCCGGCGCTGGCCGCGTGGCCGGACTTCGCGCAGTACGACGTCGTCCTCGTCGGCACGCCCAACTGGTGGGGCACCCTCGCGCCGCCCGTGAGCACCTTCGTGGAGAACGCGGGGCTCGCCGGCAAGGCCGTCGCCCTCTTCCAGACCCACGGCGGCGGCGGGGCGCAGCGGTGCGAGCGCGACTTCAAGGCGCAGTGCAAGGGCGCCCCCGTCGGCCGCGCGCTCATTATCTCCGGCTCGCGCGCCGCCCGTTCCGGGGAGGCCGCCGCCGAATGGGCCAGGAACCTCGGCCTCTGACGCTTTCCGACAGACACAGACAACAGACACCCCAGGCCCCAGGGCGATTCGCCCGGGGCCTTTTCCCGTCCCCGCGCCCTAGCGGCCTTCCAGCAGGCGCAGGGCCTTCCAGCGCCCCAGGAGGAAGCGCGCGAGGAGCCCGCCGCCGGCGACCATGACGTAGCCCAGCATGGTCAGCCAGAGCACCGCCACGTGGCAGCCCAGCCAATAGCAGAGGAAGAGCGCGGGCATCCACAGCAGCACGGCCACGCCGCCCACCCACCACACCACGAAGCGCGTGTCGCCCGCGCCTTTGAGCGCGCCGCCGAGCACGATGTTCAGCACGTCGAAGAAGGCCCACGCCAGGAAGATGGCGATGAGCGTGCGCCCGAGCGCGTGGTACGCCGCGTAGTCGAAGGGCGCGTGCGCGGGGTAGAAGAGGCGCAGGATGGGCCCGTGCAGCCCCCCGATGACTGCCACGCACAGGAGCACGTAGAGCCAGCCCAGAAGCAGCGCGTTGCGGCCGCCGCGCGCCGCCCCCTCCGCGTCGCCCTCGCCCATCCGCTGGCCCACCACGATGCCGGCGGCCATGCCGATGCCCATCAGCGGCGCGAAGACCAGCTGGTTGATGGCGAAGGCGATGTTGCTGGCGGCGAACTCCAGCTGCGGCAGCCAGCCCGTGACGAAGGTGAAGACGGTGAAGGTGCCCACGTCCAGCAGCACATGGCCGCCGTTGGGCACGCCGAAGCGCACGATGCGCAGCGCCAGCGGCGTCTTCCATGCCAGCGCCACGTTGCGCCGCCGCCGCGTGGCGAAGTGCGGCTCGCGCAGCGTCGCCGCCGCCAGGATGAGGGCGATGAGCCACTGCCCGACGGCCGTGGCCACCCCCGCCCCCGCGATCCCCATCTCGGGCACCGGCCCCCAGCCCCAGATCAGGAGCGGGTCGAGCACGATGTTGGCCGCGTTGCCCGCCAGGTTGGCCGCCATCACCAGGCGCGTGCGCCCCCGCCCCGCGAAGAAGCCGCTGAGCGCCGCCCCGAAGGGCAGCGCCATGTTCGCGAAGGCGAGGGTCAGATAGTAGCGCTTCTCCTCCGCCAGCACCTCCGGCGCGTGCCCCACCCAGTCGAAGAGCCAGAACCCCACCGGCACCGAGAGCAGCAGCAGCGGCACGCACAGCAGCGCCAGCCACAGCCCCTGCCCCGCCGCCCGCGCGCACGCCGCCCGCGCCCCCGCGCCCGAATACTGCGCCACGAAGGTGCCCGAGTAGGCCACCACGTTCTGCAGCAGCGCCACCACCATGAACGCCACCAGCCCCGCCGGCAGCGCCGCCTGGATGCTCGCCGCCCCGTAGCGCGACAGGAACATCCGGTCCACGAACAGCATCAGCGCGTTCCCCGTCATCGCCAGCACCAACGGCCAGGCGATGCGCGCGCATTCCGACAACGATCCTCGCTTCATGGCGCCGCATTCTAGCAGAACGCCGCCCCCGCCGCTCGTCATAACGCTTTATGGTTGACGGGGGGGGTGAGGTGGTATCCTAAAAGTGTCCCTGGGCAATGGCGCCTTGGGGAAACGGGAAGGACAGGAAAAAATGAGAACTTTGCTTGCCGCGGCCTGCTGCGCCGCGTTGGCGGCCGGCGCGGCCCAGGCCGTGACGGTCGATTGGACGGCGCTGGACAGCCAGTATGTCTCCGGCGCGACCGAGCGCGCGAAGGGCGACACCTCGGGCGATCGCTACGGCTCGGCCAACTTCTCGACCGCGATCGGGGACTCCGCCAAGTGGGCCGTCTCCGTCACCGTGACGCTGGGGAGTGACCTCAGCGAGAGCTTCAGCAACACTTGGCCGGTGCTCGTCGGCTTGGGCAACACCAACAACGACCCGCGCTTCATCATCTCCCCGGACGGGAAGGCAATCACCGTGAGCAACGGCTCGGCCACGGTTACGGGGCCGGACGGAACCTCGGGCACGAATATCTCCACGGGCCTGACCGCGGAGAGCAACGGGGTTTACACCTTCATCTTCTCGCACCAGGAGGATGGGTCGGTCACGCTCTTCGTCAACGATGGCGCCACCGCCGTGGCGACCATCACCGGGGTGAACTCCACCTCTCTGAAGTGGGGGATGCAGAACAACCGAAACTATCTGGACAGCGTGGTCAGCTGGGAGGTCGACGACCTGAAGTTCATCACGGGGCAGACCTACGAGGAGGCGATCGCCATCCCGGAGCCGACGGCGCTGGCGTTGCTGGCGCTCGGGGTCGCGGGCGCGGCGCTCCGCCGCCGCGCGTGAGCCGCGCCGCCTCGGCGAACAGGCCCCGGCCCTTCCCGGCCGGGGCCTTCGTTTTGCGGGGGCGGCGGCTTGTGGTATGATAACGCTCGTCGAACGGAAAGGATTTCGTGCCATGAAGATTGCGATTCTGGGCGCCGGGAACATGGGCGGCGCCATTGCGAAGGGTTTGGTGCGCTCGGGCGTGCCGGCGGGGGACATCGCGCTGACGCGGACGCAGCCGGGGACGCCGGAGGATTTGGCGGCGGCGGGGCTGTCGGTGGGGACGGACAACCGGGCGGCGGTGGAGGGGGCGGAGGTGGTCTTCGTGGCGGTGAAGCCGTGGCTGGTGAGCGCGGCGCTGCAGCCTTTGGCGGGGGCGCTGCGGGCGGGGACGACGGTGATCTCGGTGGCGGCGGGGGTGTCGCTGGCGGAGTTGCGCGAGGATCTGAGCCGGGCGCGGGGGGTGCGCCTGGCGCGGGTGATGCCCAACACGGCGGTGGTGCTGTGCTGCGGGGTCTCGGGGGTGGCGGCGGAGTCGCCGGAGGCGTTGGAGGTGGCGCGGGGGCTGATGGCGCGCCTGGGGCTGGCGGTGGCGTTGCCGGAGGATAAGTTCGGGGCGATGACGGCGCTTTCGGGGTGCGGGCTGGCGCACGCGCTGCGCTTTCTGCGGGCGGGGCAGGAGGCGGGGCTGGAGATGGGGGTGCCGGCGCGGATGGCGGGGGAGATCTTCGCGCAGGTGATGCGGGGGGCGGCGGAGCTGGTGCTCCATTCGGGGAACCACCCGGAGGCGGAGGTGGACCGCGTCTGCACGCCGGGGGGGCTGACGATCAAGGGGCTGAACGCGATGGAGCGCGCGGGCTTCACGGGGGCGGTGGTGGAGGGGCTCCTGGCGTCGCTGCCGGAGAAGTGAGGAGGGCGCCATGCGGATCGTGGTGAAAATCGGCTCGAACGTGCTGGCGCGGGCGAACGGCCGCCTGAGCATCGCGCGGATGGCGGAGCTGGCCGACGAGGTGGCCGCGTTGTGCGACCAGGGCCATCAGGTGCTGATCGTGACCTCGGGGGCGGTGGCGGCGGGGCGCGCGCAGGTGGCGTTGCCGCGGACGGTGGACCGGGTGGCGCGGCGGCAGGTGCTGAGCTCGGTGGGGCAGGCGATCCTCATCGACACGTACCGCTCGCTCTTCGCGGCGGACGGGATGGACGTGGGGCAGATCCTGCTGACGAAGAGCGATTTCTCGACGCCAGAGCACGCGGCGAACATCCGGCAGTGCATCCTGGCCTTCTTCGCCTATGGCATCGTGCCGGTGGTGAACGAGAACGACACGGTGAGCGTGGAGTCGCTGATGTTCACGGACAACGATGAGCTGGCGGGGCTGCTGGCGGGGCTGATCGGCGCGGATCTGCTGGTCATCCTCTCCTCGGTGGACGGGCTCTACGACGGGGACCCGGCCGCGCCGGGGGCGCGGCTGATCCGCGAGGTGCGCCCGGGGGAGGATTTGGCGCGCTTCGTGGCGGAGACGAAGACGGCCCAGGGGCGCGGGGGGATGGAGACAAAGCTGCGCGTGGCGACGGGAAGCGCAGCCAAGGGCATCGCCGTGGTGATGGCCTCGGGCTTCCGGCATGGCATCCTGGGGAGCGTCGTGGCGGGGGAGGATGTGCCGTGCACGCGCTTCCTGCCGGCGCCAAGGGAGGCGTGAGCCGCCGCGCGACGGAAAGGGGCGCCCCGCACGGGGCGCCCCTTTTTCGCGTCGGCGCGCAGGCGCTCAGCCCAGCAGGCGGTAGAGGGCCAGGCAGACGACGGGGAGGAGGAAGAAGACGCCCACGATGTAGACGATGGCGAGGGGGCGGCAGTCGCAGGCGAGCTTGGCCAGGGAGGAGGCGCAGACCAGCGGGACGCGGCGCAGGGGCGGGAGCCCGTAGATGAGGATGACGCCGCAGGTGTTGAAGAGGAGGTGGACCAGCGCGATCTGGAGGCCGAACTGGGCGCCCGCGCCGGTGAAGGCCAGCGCGGCCAGCAGGGCGGTGACGCAGGTGCCGATGTTGGCGCCGAGGGTGAAGGGGAAGGCTTGCTTGAGCTTCATGAGCCCGGCGCCGGCCAGGGGGACGATGAGGGAGGTGGTGGTGCTGCTGCTCTGCACCAGGGCGGTGATGGCGAAGCCGCTGCCGATGGCGGCGACGGGGTTCTTGCCGACGGCGGTGCGGAAGACCCGCTCGGCGCGCCCGGTGAAGAGCAGGCGCAGCAGCTTGCCGAGGAGGAGGATGGCGGCGAAGACGACGACGAGGCCGAAGACGACGTAGAGCCCGTCGGCGGCCTTGGCGTTGGGGATGAGCAGGAAGAGGCCGTGGAGGGCGCGCTCGACGGGGGCGGTGGCGGCGGCGACGAAGTTGATGGAATCCATGTTGAAGCCGGCGGAGCCGTAGAGCGCGCCGGAGATGAGGCCGGAGAGGCGCTCCAGCCAGTGGAAGAGCAGCTCGGTGGGCAGGAAGAGGCAGACGGCGGTGATGTTGAAGAAGTCGTGGATGGTGGCGGCGGCGAAGGCGCGGCGGAACTCGCGCCGGTGGCCGATGTGCCCAAGGCTGACGAGGGTGTTGGTGACGGAGGTGCCGATGTTCGCGCCCATGACCATCGGGATGGCCACGTGGATGGGCAGGCCGCCGACGCAGAGCCCGACGATCACCGAGGTGGTGACGGAGCTGCTCTGGATGATGGCGGTGACGAGAAGCCCGGCGAGAAGCCCGACGAAGGGGTTGCCGGCGTAGGTCTCGAAGAGCTCCCGGGCGCGCTCGGGGCCGCCGAAGAGGCCCTCGAAGCCGGTGCCGAGCGCGGCCATGGCGATGAGGAGGACGTAGACGAAGAGGAGCGCGGCGCCCCAGGCGGTCCAGGAGCGCTTGGCGAGGAACGAAAAAGCCCGCGTCAGGAGGCTTTCCTGGGGCGCGGGCTTGGCGTCGGTCTTGCGCTGGGCGTCTCGGAGCGTCTCGGCGAGGGATTGGACGGTGGCCAGGAGCCCCTCGCGGAGGCCGACCCAGGCCTCGGAGCGCGTGTCGTTGTCGGGGGAGACGACGAGGTTGATGAGCTCGGCCTCGAGCTGGGCGCGCTCGGCGCAGAGTTTCTGGAGCGTGGCCCTGAGGCGTTCGGGGGGGAGGGCGGAGGCTTCGAGGGCCTTGATCTCGTCGCGCAGTTGGAGGAGACGGCTTTCGAGGGAGAGTTGGCGATTGTCCATGACGGCCTTTCTGGGGTGTTTGGATGGCGCGCAGTGTATCAGATTTCTGTTAGGGTTGTGTTAGGGCGTGAGGATTTTGTGAGATTTCCGTCAGGGGGCCGGGGTCGAGGCGCAGGACGATGAGCTTGTGGATGGCGCGGGAGATGGCGGTGTAGAGGGCGGGGCGGTCCCAGAGGGGGTCGTCGGGGGCGACGTCGAGCAGGATGAGGATGGGGGCCTCGAGGCCCTTGAACTTGCGGTAGGTGTAGTAGCGCAGGCCGGGGCGCTCGGCGAGGATGGGGCCGAGGCCCATCCTGGGGAGGGCGTGGGCGCCGAGGAGGAGGATGTCGGCGCTCGGGACGGCCTCGCGGTCGATGAGGCGCGCGAGGATCGCGCGGAGGCGCTCGCGGAGGGCGGCGCGGTTCCGCGCGGCGTAGGTCTCGGGCGCGTCGCCGGGGGGCGCGTCGGGGGCGGGGCGGGCAAGGTCGGGGGCGTAGGGGCGCAGGGCCTCGAAGACGGCGCGGGTGTTGCGGCAGTTGAGGGTGAGGGTGGCCTCGGGCCAGGGGAAGGCGGGGAGGGCGGAGAGGTCGCGTTGGAAGATGTTCTGGGCGGGGTCGTAGAAGACAAGGAAGTCGGCGTGCGGGGGGACGAGCGCCTTGACGGCCTCCCAGACGGCGGGGGAGAAGTCCTGCCCCTCGTCGACGATGACCGCGTCGCAGGGGCGCCTTTGGGCGAAGGCGCGGGCGGCGGGGAGGGCGTCGCGGGCCAGGCGGCGCCAGAAGTCGGGGGAGCCGTCGTCCGCGCGGCCGAGGAGCTCGAGGAGGAGGTCGTTGACGGCGAGGGCGCGGACGGTGGGGAGGTCGGCGACGAGCTCGCGGAGGCGCTCGGCGAGGAGGAGGTTGAAGCAGAGGAGCAGGACGCGCCTGCCCCGCCGGGCGAGCTGGGCGGCGCGGCGGACGGCCAGGAGGGTCTTGCCGCTGCCGGCGCAGCCGCGGACGCGGAGGCGGGGGAAGGCCGAGAAGGCGTCGAAGGCGTGGGCCTGCTCTTGGGTGAGGCGGGCGATGCGGGCGTCGGCGAGGGTGCGGCGGAGCGCCCAGCCGGGATGGTAGGCGACGGTGGGGGAGAGGATGGCGCGCAGGGCGCCAAGGTCGATCGGCGCCCCGGGGCGCCGCCGGCCGAGGACGCGCAGGAGCGCGGGGCCGGGCCGGGGCAGGTCGTCGGCGTAAAGGGTGATGCCGGCGAGCGGGAGCGGCTCGGCGGGGGGCCGGTCGGCGTCGGGGAGCCAGAGGGCGTGGGTGAGCGGGAAGGGGAGGGGCGCGGCGCCGAGGCGGCGGGAGAGGATGGCGCGCAGGGCGTAGGCATGGCGGGCGGCCTGGGCGTGGGGCGCCTCGCGGAGGGGGCGGCCGTTCTGGAACCAGCGGCCGTCGCGGCAGTCGAGCGCGCCGCCCTTGACCTCGACGGCCACGAGGCCATGCTCGGGGTGGGCGCAGAGGAAGTCGATCTCGCCCTCGCCGTCGGGCCCGCCCGCGAGGGCGGAGTAGGCGAGCGACCACCAGACGGCCCAGCCTTGGGGGAGGAAGCGCTCGAGGGCGCGGAAGACGGTGCGCTCGGAGGCCGGCCCCGCACCGAAGAACGGCGGGATGAGCTCGGCCATGTCAGGCGCGGAGGGCGCCGCGGAAGTCGTTGACGTCGGCGACGCCGTGGTCGTCGAGCCAGCGCTCGAGGCCCTCGAGGACGCGGATGGGGGCGAGCGGGTCGAGGAAGGTGGCGGTGCCGACGGCGACGGCGGTGGCGCCGACGAGGATGAAGTCGAGCGCGTCGCGCGCGGTCATCACCCCGCCCATGGCCAGGATGGGGACGCGGGCGACCTGGGCGGCGTCGTGGACGTGCTTGAGGGCGACGGCGTGGATGGCGGGGCCGGAGAGGCCGCCGGTGCGGTTGGCGAGCACGGGGCGGCGGGCCTCGAGGTCGACGGCCATGGCCGGGAGGGTGTTGATGAGGCTGACCGCGTCGGCGCCCTCGTCCTGCGCGGCCTGGACGAAGGGGCGGACGTCGGGCACGTTGGGGGCGAGCTTGGGGAGGATGGGAAGGCGCGTGGCGGCGCGGACGCGGCGGACGACGTCGGCGAAGGTGTCGAGGCGGGTACCGAAGCTGGCGCCGCCCTCCTTGACGTTGGGGCAGGAGACGTTGAGCTCGAGCCCGGCGACGCCGGGCTGGCCGTCGAGGCGCGCGGCGACCTCGGCGTATTCCTCGGCGGAGGCGCCCCAGATGTTCACGATGGCGGGCACGCCGCGCGCGCGGAGGAAGGGGAGGTCGTCGGCCAGGAAGGCGTCGACGCCGGGCCCTTGGAGGCCGATGGCGTTGAGGAGCCCGCCGGGGACCTCGGCGTGCCGCGGCAGGGGGTTGCCGGGCCAGGGGCGGGCGCGGACGCCTTTGACGGTGACGGCGCCGAGGCGGGCGATGTCGAAGAGCGCGGCGTATTCCCGCCCGTAGCCGAAGGTGCCGGAGGCGACGGTGACGGGGTTCTTCATGGCGATGCCGCCAAGGTTCACTGCCAGCTTGGCCATCGGGGGCTCCTTTCCTCAGCGGGCGCGCTTGTGGGGGTGCTTGTCGAGGACGCCGTTGACGAAGGCGCCGGACTCGGCGTTGGCGAAGCGCTTGGCGAGCTCGACGGCCTCGTTGATGACGACGGGGGCGGGGGTGCCGAAGCCGTCCATCTCGTAGAGGGCCAGGCGCAGGACGCAGCGCTCGATGACGCCGAGGCGGTCGAGGCTCCAGTTGTCGCAGAGGCGGGAGATCTCGGCGTCGATGGCCGGCCGGGCGGCGAGCGTGCCGCGGACGAGGGTCTCGGTGAAGTCGCGCAGCTCGTGGGTGGCGAGGCGCTCGCCGGGGTCGAGGGTCCGGGCGAGGTCGTCCATGTCGTTGTCCTCCTTGCCGCGGGCCTCCTGCTTGCAGCTCCACTGCTGCTCCCAGAAGTGGGCGAGGATGACGTCGACGTCGGCGAAGGGGTTGAGGTCGGCCTGCACGAGCATCTGGAGGGCCCATTCGCGGCCGCGGCGGCGTTTGGTGGCGGGTGCGTCCATGGCGGGCCTCAGCGGAGCTGGCGGAGGACGTTGGCGGTCTCGATGGCGGCGCAGACCGTGTCGAAGCCCTTGTTGCCGGCCTTGGAGCCGGCGCGCTCGATGGCTTGGTCGAGGGTGTGCGCGGCGATGACGCCGTTGAGGACGGGGACGCCGCCGTCGAGCCCGAGCTGGCTGAGGGCGCGGGCGAGGGCGGTGTTGATGAGCATGGCGTGGTCGGTGGCGCCGTCGATGACCGCGCCGAGGGCGACGACCGCGTCGGGGCGCGCGGGCCCCTTGAGAAGGGCCGAGACGGCGAGGGGGATCTCGTTGGCGCCGGGGACGCGCACGACGGTGAGCGCGTCCTCGCCCACGCCGTGGCGGCGGGCGGCGTCGAGGGCGCCCTGGAGGAGCGGCTCGGTGAAGAGGGCGTTGAAGCGGCTGACGACGATGGCCAGGCGCAGCCCCTGACCGGAGAGATTGCCGGCGAACTCTTGCATGGTGTGTCTCCTTCCGTGGGTCACAGCAGGTGGCCCATCTTCTCGCGTTTGGTTTCCAGATAGTGTGCGTTGAAGGGGCCGGCGTGGGCCACGAGGGGCACGCGCTCGGCAATCTCGAGGCCGTGGCCGGCGAGGCCGACGACCTTTTGGGGGTTGTTGGTCATCAGGCGCAGGCGGCGGACGCCCAGGGCGGCGAGGATCTGCGCGCCGATGCCGTAGTCGCGCAGGTCGGGGGCGAAGCCGAGGCGGACGTTGGCCTCCACGGTGTCGCACCCCTGCTCCTGCAGGCGATAGGCGTGGAGCTTGTTGGCCAGGCCGATGCCGCGGCCCTCCTGGCGCATGTAGAGGAGGCAGCCGCGGCCCTCCCCGGCGATCTTGGTCATGGCCTGGTGCAGCTGCCAGCCGCAGTCGCAGCGCGCGCTGCCGAAGACGTCGCCCGTCAGGCATTCGCTGTGGACGCGGACGAGCGGGGGCGGGTCGCCCCCCAGGTCGCCCATCGTCAGGGCCAGGTGCTCCAGCCCGTCGAGCTTGCCGCGGAACATGGTGAGGCGGAAGTGGCCGTAGGCGGTGGGCAGGTCGACGCTCTCCACCTGCTCGACCAGCGTCTCGTGGGCGCGGCGGTAGGCGATGAGGCGCTCCACCGAGCATAGGCGCAGGCCGTGGGCCTTGGCGAAGCGGCGGAGCGCGGGCAGGCGCATCATCGCGCCGTCGTCGCCGACGATCTCGCAGCAGATGCCGGCGGGCCTGAGGCCGGCCAGGCGGGCGAGGTCCACCGTGGCCTCGGTGTGGCCGGCGCGGCGGAGGACGCCGCCCTCGCGGGCGCGGAGAGGAAAGGAGTGGCCGGGGGAGACGAAGTCCGCCGACGTCGCGGCGCCGTCGGCCAACAGGCGGGCGGCGACGGCGCGGTCGCCTGCCGAGATGCCGGTGGTGACGCCGGTGTGCGGCGCGCCGTCGACGCTGAGGGTGAAGGCGGTGGCGAAGGCGTCGCCGCGGTTGACGCTGGGGGCGAGGGGGAGGCCGAGGCGGTCGAGGAGGGCGCCGTCGCAGGGGACGCAGAGGAGGCCGCGGGCCTCGCGGATGCAGAAGTTGACCGCCTCGGGGGTCACCTTCTCCGCGGCCATGATGAGGTCGCCCTCGTTCTCGCGCCCCTCGTCGTCCACGATCACCACGAACTTGCCCGCGCGGATGTCCGCCAGGCAGTCCTCGATGGTGTCAAATCCTGTTTCAATCTTGGCCATTCGCTGGCCCTCCGCGTTGCCCCCGCTCCGGGGCGCGGTTGTCTCTTCCATCCGGACTTTTTTCGTTACCGTCGGCCGCGGATTTGCAACGCGTCAGGGGCAGCCACCCGGCTTCCCCGCGTGGGCTTTCACCACCGGTTGGGATTCTCACCCAGTCCTGAGACAACGATTCTCATTATAGCATAACAGGGGAGAGCAAAAGGTTACGAAAACGCGTTTTCACCGACAGACGAAGCCATGACGCCACGTGGATGCGCCGTTGTCGCGGCATGGATTGCGTGAGTCCCACGCTTTTGGGCTTTGCTTTGGCCATTTCGCATGGCGCAGATAGTGCACAAAAAGAGTGGGTTATGTATCCAGAGGCGGAGCTTTGGGGCTAGATGGCGCTGATTTTTTGGTCAAATCTTGGCCATTCCCGCCATTTGGCGTGCGGAGGTTTTGGTTCTGTTTCGCCAATGCATAGCGTGTGGCAGACCCACTTCCGGAGACCTTCAAGATATTTTGGTCGACCAGTTTTCGGACACACTCGCGGATTTGTTTGCGGGTCATCATGGCCCCAAGGCACTTGACGAAATCTTTCATTTGGGCGGATTGGAATCTTGTCAGAAGCGATTCGAGAAGGGGGCGCACTTGGTCAAGATCCCAGGGCTCAGTTTCCCTGACATAATCGGACAGCCGATCGGCACATTCATAATAGGCTTTGCAGAGGATGTAATGCGTTCCTTTCGTTCGGCCGACTTTGTCTATCAATCCACGCCCAAGCAGACGCTTGATGATTTCTCCGTCGATTGTCCGCGAGGGTTTGTCTTCGCGCAATGCCGCGAGCGCTTGGATCTCGACGGCGGAGAGTTTTTGGTCGTCGGCGAGCATCTGTTGCTCCGCGGCGATGAACCGTGCGAATCCTTGGTCTTTGATGACCCCAGAGAGCGTGAGCTCGACGACGAAATCATCGCTTCGGGAATAATCCGGCTCGGCCTTCCCCTCTGACAGTGTGTTGAAGAAGATTTTGTCGACTCCTTGGCCAGAACGCTCCACAATCCCTGTTTTGGCGAGAACGTCGGCAAGCAGACGGTTACGCGGTGTGCTGGGGACTTTCAGCAGATTCTCCAGTGTCACCCCGAACGGGAAACCGCCGGCATTGGTTATGGTCAGCGTTTGGGGGCAAAGTTTGATCACTGTCTCACTGGCGTTCCGATAGTCGCGGTGGGCAATGGCATTGTTGATGGCTTCTCGGATGACCTCTTCGTTGAAGTAGGGGATGTCGAAGAGATAGGGGCCTTCGCGGACGGGGAATGTGCCATTGCGCAGATTGATGTCATGCCACAGTTCATCGATCATCAGGAAGAACGGCGCTTGGTAAACCGTCCGATTGTCAAATCGGATCTGCGCTTCCGTGGCGCGATATTCCAACATGATCGCAGCCTGGGGCAAAACTTGCCGGAGGACGGAAGCCTTCCCAACCAGAATCAACGCCGCGTTGGTGACCCTCCCATTCTCGGCCAATCGGAGATCGGAGAGGATTTGCGCGTTGTCCAATGTCAGGAAACGGGGATTCTTGTGCTTGGTCGCATATTTTTCGGCCATGACGCGGATGGCGTCGCCGTCAAGGTCCTCAATCGTAATGCCTTCGCAGATTTGTCCTGAGAAATCCGGTTCGCGCGCTTGGATGATGTGGCAATACTGACTGTCTGACATCGGGGTCAGTTCCTCCCCGACGCGCATGAGGGGAACGTCCTCGAACTTGTAGACCTTCCCGATAGGGTGCGCAGGCACCTCAATGACCACGACACGCCCAGTCCGCGTCGTCTCGTCCTCATAAAGCTCATAGATGTCCGGGCGGATTCCCAAATCACGATAGATTTGGGCCTCTAATGCCTTCAGACGATCCTTCGCGAACAACGTTCCCACGACACGATGCGGATAATCGTCGCTCATCCCTAAGACCAACGCCCCGCCACCTTCGTTGCAGAGAGCCACCACATAACCCAAGACACAATGGCGTCGCTCTCTCGGGGTCGCACGTTTGCCGCCGTCGTAATGGAACGTGGTCCCCTTGGCGCTCTTGAACTCCACATTGTCCTCGGATTCCCGGGAGACTTGCAGTTGGGCAAGCGTTCGTTTCATGTGAAGAACCTCTACCTGACGCGCCAGACTTGGACGTTGAGGGTTTTGCGGCCCCAGTCCAGGGCGGCTTGGTGGCTGGGGAACCAGAGGTCGATGTGGTTGCCTTTGATGGCGCCGCCGGCGTCCTCGGCGCGGGCGTAGCCGTAGCCGGGGACGTGGAAGACGGTGCCGTAGGGGAAGCGCGTCTTGTCCACCGCGGCCACGCCGTGGCGCGTCTCGGTGCCGGTGGCGGTGACGCCGACCTCCTTGGGCTTGCCCTTGTTGGGGCCGTAACTGTAGACCGGGGCGCCGAGGCGCAGCCACGAGCGCTCCCAGCCGCAGCATTTCCCGCAGTCGCAGTAGCCCGTCACCTCCATCCGCACGGTCACCGGCTCCACCCCGCGCGGCGGGCGGATGCCGGAGCAGCCGACGAGGAGGAGCAGGCAGAGCGCGGCGGCCGGGGCCGGCCTTGCCCACCGCGCGGCGCTCACGGCCGCGCGTCCACGGCGAGCGCCACGGCGGCCAGGTCGCGCCCGGCCTGGCGGCAGGCCTCGAGGGTCGCGGCGTCGGGGGCGAAGCGGCAGGTGAGGGCGGGGCGGAGGAGGGCGCAGCCGAAGGCCTTGAGGTAGCCCTCGGCCTCCTGCGGGCCCTTGGAGGCCCAGCCGTAGGAGCCGAAGGCGAAGGCGGTCTTGCCGGCGGGCTTGAGGCCGCGGGCGTAGGTGAGGGCGGCGGCCACACGGGGCATGAGGCTTTGGTTGAGGGTCGGGGTGCCGACGGCGAAGGCCGCGCAGTCCATCAGCTCGGTGATCAGCTCGGTGTCGCCGACGGCCTTGAGGTCGAAGAGCTTGACGGTGACGTCGCTCTCGTTGGCGCCCTCGGCGACGGCCTCGGCCATGCGGCGGGTGGATTGCCACATGGTGGAGTAGAAGACGACGACCTTGCGCGTGGGCGTGCTGACGTGCCACGCCAGGTAGGCCTGGAAGATCTTGTCGAAGTGGCTACGCCAGATGACGCCGTGCGAGGGGGCGACGATGCGCAGCGTGAGGCCGGAGAGCTTCTTGGCGGCGGCGGCCACGGGGGCGGCGTAGGGGAGGACGATGTTGGCGTAGTAGGTCTTGGCCTCCTGCATCACCTCGGCTAGGTCCGCCTCGTCGTCGAAGCGGCGGTAGGTGGCGTAATGCTGGCCGAAGCAGTCCATCGAGAAGAGGATCGCCTCCTCCTCCAGGTAGGTGACCATGCTCTCGGGCCAATGGCACATCACGGTGTCGAAGAAGCGGAGCGTGCGGCCGCCGAGGTCGAGCGCCTCGCCCTCCTTGACGACCTGGAAGCGCCAGCCGGCGGTGTCGTAGTGATGGGAGAGGGCGTCCTGGCACTTGGCGTTGCAGACGACCACGGCGTTGGGGCAGGCGGCCACCATCGCCGGGAGGGCCCCGGAATGGTCGGGCTCGGCGTGGTTGCAGACGAGGTAATCCACCGCCTCCAGCGGGCAATGGGCCGCCACGTGGCGCTTGAGACTCTCGGCGAAGGGGGCCTTGACCGTGTCGATCAGCGCGGTCTTGGCGGCCCCGCGCACCAGATAGGCGTTGTACGAGGAGCCGCGCTTCGTCTGGTAGCCATGGAAATCGCGGACGGGCCAATCCACGTAGCCCACCCAATGGACGTTTTTCGCAAGTTCGGTGTTCATGGTGTTCCCTTCTGTAGCGGCGGCGATTATACCATATCGCGCCCCGCCGGGGAACGCGCGGCCGCGCCTTGGCCGCGCACGCCGGGCGGCCGCTTGCGCGGCGGGCGGGGGTGTGCTATCATTCGATTTCCTTTTCCTGCGTTGGGAGAAGGGTTTTTGCCAACAACCGGGCGCTTAACCACCCCGCGGCCACAGCAAGGCCCGCGCGGCCCGCCGAGGGGAGCGCGCCCGTCACAACAGAAAGCATACGGCCAAATGGCTATCCGCAAACCTCAGAAGGCGGCCGAGAAGACCGGCGCCCGTTACGACGAACTCCTGGCCGCGCTCAACCGTCAGGACAGCGTCCCCACCCCCGGCGCCATCGTCAAAGGCAAGGTCACCGGCAAGCGCGGCAACGAAATCCTCGTGGACATCGGCTGCAAGAGCGCCGGCGCGATCCCCGCCAATGAGTTCGAAGACCCCGACGCGGTCAACGTCGGCGATCTCTATGACGTCCTCCTCATCGACCTGGAGGGCGAGAACGGCATGGTGGTGGTCTCCAAGCGCCAGGCCGACGAGAAGATCCGCTGGGAGGCCATCCTGGCGAAGCACAAAGAGGGCGACACCGTCCAAGGCGTCATCCGCAGCAAGGTGCGCGGCGGCATGATCGTGGCCGTCGACGGCGTGGACGCCTTCCTGCCCGGCTCGCAGGTGGACGTGAACCCCAGCCGCGACCTGGACATCTACATCACCGGCGAGCCCCAGGACTTCAAGATCATCAAGATCTCCGACGAGCGGCGCAACATCATCGTCTCCCGCCGCGAGCTCCTCGAGGCCCAGATGGCCGAGAAGAAGCACGCCCTCCTCCAGACCCTCCAGAAGGGCCAGATCGTCCACGGCAAGGTCAAGAACATCACCGACTTCGGCGCCTTCGTGGACCTCGACGGCATGGACGGCCTCCTGCACATCACCGACATGAGCTGGGGCCGCATCAAGCACCCGAGCGAGCTGCTCAAGGTGGGCCAGGAGCTCGACGTCATGATCCTCGACGTCGACCTCGAGCGCGAGCGCGTCTCCCTCGGCCTCAAGCAGGCCCAGGCCAACCCGTGGGACGACATCACCAGCCGCTACCCCGTCGGCAGCCGCCTCCACGGCAAGGTCGTCAACCTCGCCCCCTACGGCGCCTTCGTCGAGCTCGAGCCCGGCATCGAGGGCCTCGTCCACGTCTCCGAGTTCAGCTGGACCAAGCGCATCGCCCGCGCCTCCGACGTCCTCAGCGTCGGCGACGAGGTCGACGTCGTCGTCCTCAACATCGACGCCGCCAACCAGAAGATCGCCCTGGGCATCCGCCAGACCGAGGCCAACCCCTGGGACACCGTCCAGGACCGCTACCCCGTCGGCAGCCGCATCACCGGCAAGGTGCGCAACTTCACCACCTACGGCGCCTTCGTCGAGATGGAAGAGGGCATCGACGGCATGATCCACGTCTCCGACATGAGCTGGACGCGCAAGGTTAACCACCCCTCCGAGATCCTCCAGAAGGGCCAGACCGTCGAGGCCATCGTCCTTGAGATCGACGCCGCCAACCAGCGCATCTCCCTCGGCCTCAAGCAGGCCCAGACCGACCCCTGGAGCTCCATCGCCTCCACCTACCAGATCGGCCAGATCGTCAAGGGCAAGGTCTCCAAGATCGCCTCCTTCGGCGCCTTCGTCGAGCTCGAGGACGGCGTGGACGGCCTCGTCCACATCTCCCAGATCTCCGACCAGCACATCGAGAAGGTGCGCGACGCCCTCAAGGTCGGCCAGGAGGTCGAGGCCCGCATCGTCAAGATCGACCGCGAGGAGCGCCGCATCGGCCTCTCCATCAAGGCCGTCAACATGGACGAGGGCGAGGTCGCCCGCCTCACCGCCGAGGCCGAGGCCGAAAGCCCCGTCCACTCCGCCCCCCTCGGCTCCTTCGCCAACGCCTTCGAGGAGGCCTTCGCCGCCTCCGAGGAATGGCGCCCCGGCCAGGACTGAGCCCCGCGCGGCCAACGCCAAAAAGCCCCGAGCCCCCCGGCCCGGGGCTTTTTTGTCCCCTCCGCCCCACCGCGCCCGGCGCTGATTGCGGTGGACAGGCGGGGGCGGAACGGGTATACTAAGGATGAATCTGGGTTGCGGCGTTGGCCGTGTCATGCTGAGGCAGTGCGATGAGAAGTGAATATTTGTTTGTCGTTGCGGTGCCCCTCCTGTCGGGAGGGCGGGGATGATACGCGACCTGCCGTGCAAGTTGGATGAGAGGCAGAACAGCGCCTTGACGTGCGAGAAGTGTCCCGCGGACGGGGGGTCGAATGGGTGCGTGCATATCCAAATCGATCTGGGGCGGACGTCGGTGTTGTCGGATCGGCGGCAGTATTGGTTGATTCGCGCCACGGGCATTACGGGGAGGTTCGGGGATTTTGTCTCGTTCACGGACGCGCGGGGGCGGGTGGTCTCGGCGGAGGATTTCGGGCTCGACGTGGTGCGCGCGCCGAACGGCCTCTTGCGGCAGAACCTCACGGCGACGCGCCTGGCGGATATCGTGGCAGAGGATGATTATACCCACACAATCACCGTCTATCCTTTTGCCGAAGCAAAATGTTCTTTTCGAATGGTTTCTGATCAAACGTATGATGGAGGATGTAGGCATTTGAAGAAACCCATAAGAAATTGGGTAGGGGAATTGCGAACCTTTGGGAAGTCATTAACTTGGGCGAGGAGATAAAGTATGTGTATTAATGTGGCACTCAATGTCTTTATTTTATTGCTTGGATTGGCCCAAGCGCCTGATGCCGACATAAAACCGGAGAGGGCGCGTATTCTTCAAGAAAAGGTACAACGTTCTGGGGAGGTCATCGTAACGCGGACATACCAAAAAGATGGTGTTACCTACGTGGAAATGCGTTCTCCGCCAACTGCCTATTCTCCAACATACGTAAAGTTACTGAAATCCTTTTGGCTCCATGGACAAGTTCATTCCATTTATCATGGCAGTTTACAAGAGTCCGAAAATAGTTTTGGTTTGAGTTTCGGCGAGTTAAAAAAGATCCAAGGGGAACTGTTCTTTTGGTCTGGAACAGACTACGTAAAGCCTCTTCTCAATTTGCCATTCCTATTTCGCCTTTATTGTTTCCGAAATGACGAACAGTGGGTATACATCCTATTGACCAATGAACGGGAGGGTTTGTGATGTTTGCAACACTGCGTTTTGGCTTTGTGTTTCTGCCGATTGACGGTCTCCCAGAACCTTGCCTAACGGTACCTTATGCCATGGGGATCCGTACGATGAAGAAGCTCAGGACACCTATTGTGAACATCACCCGTGTTCGTTTACGAATCCATCGACGCGTCCCAAAAGGTGGAGCAGGAGACGGTCAAGAAACTCTATCCGGACATTCCATGGGAGCACGTTTTGCTTGCCCTTGGGGCGTCGCGAACTATCTTCGTTGAGTTGACAGAGGCCGATTGGGTGATCATGAGGCTGAGGTATGAGGACTCCGCCGGCGAGGTCTTGAAGTTGGCAGGAGACCATGGAGAGGGTTAAATACAACAAGGCGCTCTCAGATGACGTGGCGCGCTAAGACGCCGCGTCCATGGCCTGCCGCCGATTCCGCCTCCAGTCGTTTCGCGTGTGGGTGTGGGTTTGACGGGAAAGGAATGGTTTGTTAGGTTCATTAGTAAGAATGAGATGACGCAAGGAGGTTCTTGTGCCTATACTTTGGATGGCGGTGTTGTTCATGGCGTTGCTCTTGGCGGTGCCTGGTTGCTTGTTCGCGTATCTCGCGTGGGAGTATCACCGTTCGGAATATCGGGCGCAGACGGGGGTGTGCTATCTCGCGCTCTTCTTCGACAAAGGCCGGATGGGCGAGTATCAGGTCTACCGTTGCCTGAGGCGGATACCGCCGCCGCGCCGCTTCCTCTTCAACCTCTATGTCCCCAAGGAGAATGGCGAGACCACGGAGGTGGATGTGGTGATGGTGCATCCGACGGGCCTTTATGTCTTTGAGTCCAAACAGTACGCCGGCTGGATTTTCGGTCGGGAGACCGATCGGTATTGGACGCAATGTCTGCCGGCGGGTCGGGGTTCGCACAAGGAACGCTTCTTCAACCCAATCCTCCAAAACGCCGGTCATGTCCGCTGGCTGCGGGAATTGCTCGGGGAGGGTGCGCCGCCCCTCCGCTCGTTCATCGTCTTTTCCGCGCACTGCGTGCTGAAGGATGTCACGCTGACGGGTGGCGCGCACACGGTGCTCACCCGTGACCGTCTGCCCGCCGCGGTGCGCGAGGCCGCGGGGCGTGCGGGGCGTTGCCTGAGCGCGGAGGCGGTCGAACGGATTTTTCGGAGCCTGGAGCCGCTGACGCAGGTCTCGGAGGCGACGAAGGCCGCGCACGTGGAGGCCATCCATGCGCGCCTGGCCTCTGGCGGCCCCTCCCGAGCCGTCGCCCGCGAGACCTCGCCCCATCCGCCCGCCGACCCCTTCCCGGAGGCGTCTTGCCCGCGCTGCGGCGCACCGTTGGCGTTGCGGGTCGCCACCAAGGGCGCGCACGCCGGCGAACGATTCTGGGGCTGCTCCGCCTTCCCCAAGTGTCGCTTCCGCAAAACCATCGACCCCTGAACGAAACGATGCCATGCCCCCACCCACAGCCGGACAGCGGGCTGGGGATGAAGCGAGCGCCCCGGAAACGAGATTGCGGGCCTCGTTTCTTGGATCGCGCCGTACCCCGACCCGAGAGACGCCGCGATCGGGGGTGGGAGAGGGCGCGTTTGGCTTTGGGGGCGGCGGGGGGCGTTCGGGGGGCCGGGGCCGGGGATTTGGGTGCGCGTTTTTGGGGGGATTTTTGGGGGAGGGGTTGGGAAGGGGCGGAAGGTGTGTGCGCAAGACGTTGGCGGGCAAGGGGTTGCGGGAAAAGTGAGAGGTAACGGAAAAAAGACTTGCAATGGGCGGGGGATTGTGCGATTATATGCCCCGTTTTCGCGCCTCTGCCCAACGGCACGC
>CALXSF010000011.1 GCA_944391055.1 uncultured Kiritimatiellota bacterium
ACCTCGTCTTGTGCGCACAGAGCTTTGCCTGCGAAAAGAAGAACTACAAGAAAAGCAAAAAACGTGGTTTTCATCTCCCCCATTTCCCTTCATTGATAAAGGATTGTCTCCCCTCAAAAGGAACAATCGCCACTGCCTCAGTATGACACGGCCAACGCCGCAACCCAGATTCACCTTTAGTATACCCCTTCCGCCCACGCCTGTCCACCACAATCCGCGCTGGCTCACGGCTGGGCGGGGAGGTCGCCGATCTGGCGTTCGAGCCAGCCGAGGAGGGCGTCCGGGGGGAGGTCGGGGACGGGGCGGGCGCGCCACGCGCGCAGGGGGGCGTGGTTGAGGGTGGCGTAGAGGGTGAGGCGGCCTTCGGACACCTCGACCTTGGCGAGGCGGCGGGCGGCGGCGAGGATGCGGAGCGCGGCGAGGCGGAGGGCGCGTTCGGCGGCGGGGGGCGGGGGGCCGTAGCGGTCGGCGAGCTCGGCGCGGAGGGCGGCGATCTCCTGGGGGGCGGCGGCCTCGGCAAGGCGGCGGTAGAGGTTCATGCGCTGGGCGTCGTCCTCCACGTAATCATAGGGGATGGCGGCGGCGCGGGGGCCGTCGGCGCCGGGGGAGGGGTCGAGGAAGTCGAGCGCCAGCTCCACGTCGACCAACGTGGGGGGCGCCTCGCCTTTGAGGCGGGCGACGGTGCGGCGGAGGAGCTGGCAGTAGAGGCCAAAGCCGATGGCGGCGATGTGGCCGCTCTGGGCGGCGCCCAGGAGGTTGCCGGAGCCGCGGATCTCCAGGTCGCGCAGGGCGATGGCGTAGCCCGCGCCGAGGCCGCTGTGGCGCTTGAGGGCCTGGAGGCGCTTGCGGGCGTCACCGTCGATCACGCCCTCGGGGGGGAGGAGCAGGTAGGCGAAGCCCTTCTGGGAGGAGCGGCCGACGCGCCCGCGGAGTTGGTAGAGCTCCGCCAGGCCGAAGCGGTCGGCGCGGTCGACGAGGATGGTGTTGGCGCGGGGGATGTCGATGCCGCTCTCGACGATGGTGGTGCAGAGCAGCAGGTCGGCCTGCCCTTGGGCGAAGGCGCGCATGGCCCGGGCCAGGGCGTCGGCGGGCATCTGGCCGTGGGCGACGAGGACGCGGGCCTCGGGGACGATGCGGCGGAGGCGGTCGTGGACGCGCCCGATGGTGCGGACGCGGTTGTAAAGGTAGAAGACCTGGCCGCCGCGGGCGAGCTCCTGGCGGATGGCGGCGGCGACGGCGCGGTCGTCGTCGGGCCGGAGGATCGTCTCGACGGCGACGCGGTTGCTGGGCGGGGTGCGCAGGAGCGAGAGGTCGCGCGCGCCGGTGAGGGAGAGATAGAGCGTGCGGGGGATGGGGGTGGCGCTCATGGTGAGCACGTCGACCAAGGCCCGGAGGCGCTTGAGGCGCTCCTTGTGGGCCACGCCGAAGCGCTGCTCCTCGTCCACGATCAGCAGGCCGAGATCCCGGAAGCGGACGTTCTCGGCCAGGAGGGCGTGCGTGCCGATGAGGACATCCACCTCGCCGCGCTCCGCGGCCGCGCGGGTGGCGGCGCGCTCGGCGGGCGTGCGGAAGCGGGAGAGCGCCTCGACGCGCACGGGGAAGGGCGCCATCCGCGCGCGGAAGGTGGCGAAGTGCTGCTCGGCCAAGACGGTGGTGGGGGCCAGGAGCGCCACCTGCTTGTGGTTGGCCACGGCCACGAAGGCCGCGCGCATGGCCACCTCGGTCTTGCCGTAGCCGGCGTCGCCGCAAAGCAGGCGGTCCATCGCCATGGGGGCGGCCATGTCGCGCTTGACCTCGGCGATGACGCGCGTCTGGTCGGGCGTCTCCTGCCACGGGAAGAGCGCCTCGAACTCGGCGATCCACGGGCTGGAAAGGTCGAAGGCGAAGCCGGGGGTGACGCGCCGCCGGGCCTGGGTCTCGAGCAGGCCGGCGGCGAGGTCCTCGATGCCGCGCCGCGCGGCCTCCCGCTCCCCGCGCCACCGCTTGCCGTCGAGCGCGTGCAGCTTGACGCGCCGGCTGTCCGGCCCGATGTAGCGCGACAGGAGGTGCGCGTGGGTGGTGGGCACGTGGAGGCGCGCGCCGCCGGCGTATTCGAGGGTGAAGACCTCGGTGCGGCGGCCGTCGACCAAGATCTCGTTGAGCCCCAGGAAGCGGCCGATGCCGTGCTCGAGGTGGACGACCAGCTCGCCGGGCTCCACGTCGAAGGCATACTCCAGGCGCTGGCCGGCCACGGGGCGCGCGGCGCGGGCGGGCGGGCGCCAGGCGCGGGCCGTGGGGTAAAGGTCGCCCTGCGCGGCGACCGTCAGGCGGAGGTTCTCCAGCACGAAGCCCTGGCTCAGCGGCGCGCCGAGCAGCGCCACCTTCGTGTCCGGCGGCAGCTCGTGGGCCAGCAGCTCGCGCGCGGCGGCGCTCTCCACGCAGACCACGGCCGTGTGGCCGCGCCGGCGCGCCTCCTCGTCGAGCGTTTGGAGCAGCCGGCGGCGGGCGGCGGCGGGGAGGTCGCCGGGCGCGGCGGCCCCGGCCGCCATCCCCGGCAGGGCGCGCGCCGCCAGCGCCACCGAGGGCAGCCCCTCGCGCAGCGGCTCGCCCGCCCAGCAGACGCGCCCCTGGAAGCGCGCCAGCCGCGCGGCCAGCCAATCGGCGTTGGCGCCCTTGCCGACGGGGCGGAGCTGGGCGAGGGCGGCGAGGACGGCGGGCGCGTCGAGCACCAGCGCGGCGCAGTCCTCCAGCCTCGGCAGCAGTTGGGCGGTCCGCAGCTTGGCCGAGGGGGCGGGCGGGAGCGTGGCCTCCGTGAGTTTGGCGACGGAGCACTGGGTGGCGGGGTCGAAGGCGCGCAGGCCGTCCACCGTGTCGCCGAAGAACTCGGCGCGGACAGGCCGCGCGGCGCCGGCGGGCCAGACGTCGAGGATGCCCCCGCGCAGGGCGAAGGTCATCGGGTCGGCCACCAGCTCCTCGCGCACGTAGCCCAGCGCCGTGAGCGCCCCGGCCAGGCCGTCGAAGGGCAGCTCGGCGCCCAGGCGCAGCGTCAGGCTCGCCGCCTCCAGCGCCTCGGGGTCGGGCACGGGCTGGAGCAGGGCGTGCGCCGAGGCGACGATGAGGCACGGCCCCCGCGCGCCGAGGATGGCCCGCACCTGCGCCACGCGCTCGCCGGTGAGCAGCGCCGCCTCGTCGTCCGCCGGCGCCAGGGGCAGGACGGGCAGCGCGGGCAGGAGCAGCGCGGCGTCCGAGGCCGCCCGCTCGGCCGCCTCGGGCGAGGGGGCGATGAGCAGGGCGCGCCCGCCCTCGCCCAGCAGCGCGGCCGTCGCCGCCGCCACCGGCGTGGGCAGGTCTCCCACGGCGAAGGCCCGCGCGCGCCGCGGCAGGATGCCCGCCAGCAGGCGCCGCAGCCGCGGCACGATCTCGTCCAAACGCTTCATGGCTCTAGCATAGCACAACGCGGGGCGCGGGGGTTGTGCTACAATGTGCGCATTTGGGGCGCCGCGGAGGCGGGCCCCGGCACGACAACGAAAGGAGATCACGGAATGAAGTTCGAGACCAAATGCGTGCAGGCCGGGTGGGACCCGAAGAACGGCGAGGCGCGCGTCCCGCCGATCTACCAGAGCACGACGTTCAAGTTCGACTCGGCCCAGCACGTGGCCGACCTCTTCGACCTCAAGGTGGGCGGCCACTTCTACACCCGCCTCAGCAACCCGACGCTCGACTGCGTGGAGCAGCGCATCGCGGCCCTCGAGGGCGGCGTGGGCGCCATGCTCACCAGCGCCGGGCAGGCGGCGAGCATGATCTCCCTGCTCACGCTCGCGCACGCGGGCGACCACATCGTCTCCAGCTCGGAGATCTACGGCGGCACGGTCAACCTCTTCGGCGTGACGCTCGAGAAGCTGGGCATCGCCTTCACCTGGGTCCACCCCGACGCCTCCGACGAGGAGATTGAGGCGGCCATCCGCCCCAACACCAAGGCCATCTTCGGCGAGACGCTCGCCAACCCCGCGCTCTCGGTCCTCGACGTCGAGCGCTGGGCCAAGGTGGCGCACCGCAACGGCCTGCCCCTGATCCTCGACAACACCTTCCCCACGCCCTACCTCTGCCGGCCCTTCGAGTGGGGCGCGGACGTCGTGGTCCACGCCAGCACCAAGTACCTCGACGGCCACGCGGTGAGCCTCGGCGGCATCATCGTCGACAGCGGCAACTTCGACTGGGCCGCCTCCGGGCGCTTCCCCGACTTCACCGAGCCCGACCCCTCCTACCACGGCCTCGTCTACACCCAGGCCTTCGGCAGGATGGCCTACATCGTCAAGGCCCGCGCCCAGCTGATGCGCGACATGGGCGCCCAGGCGGCCCCCTTCAACGCCTTCCTCCTCAACCTCGGCATGGAGACCCTGCCCCTGCGCATGGCCCGCCACAGCGAGAACGCCCTCCGGGTGGCCCAGTGGCTCGCCGACAACCCCCGCGTCCGCAACGTCCGCTACCCCGGGCTCAAGGGCGACCGCTACCACGCCCTCGCGCAGAAGTACCTGCCGCAGGGCGCCTCGGGCGTCGTCACCTTCGAGGTCGAAGGCTCCCGCGCCGACACCCAGCGCCTCATGGACGCGTTCAAGCTCGCGAAGATCGTCGTGCACGTGGCCGACGCGCGCACCTGCGTGCTCCACCCCGCCAGCATGACCCACCGCCAGCTCACCGACGAGCAGCTCGTCGCCGCCGGCATCTCGCCCACCACCGTCCGCTTCTCCTGCGGCATCGAGCACATCGACGACATCCTCGAGGACCTCGACCAGGCCTTCGCCAAGGCCCTCCCCCGCTGACCGGCGCCGCGCGGCGCGGCGGAACGAACCGAAGGGACACCCCATGAACGACCCTCACAACCGTCGCCGCCGCGCCGCGCGGGCCCGCGCCTGCGCGCTCGCCCTCGGCCTCCTCGCCGCCGGCTGCGCCGCGGGCCCCAACCTGCGCGCGCTGAACCCCGGCGAGGCGAAGATCGACGTCTACCCCGACGGCGCCGTCCGCGTCCTCGGCGAGCCCGTGGCGATGGGCGAGCTCTCCGACATCGTGGCGCGCTCCTCCACCGCCCCGGCCGACACCATCCTCGTGCGGCTCCACGGCGACCCCGACAGCCCCGCCTTCCAGGAGCTGCGCAAGTACGTCACCGACCAGATGATCCGCGCCGGGCACTACAAGTTCCGCTTCTTCTCCACCCCCCAGGCCTCCGTCACCACCTACGACCCCCGCACCGGCAAGGCCGAGACCGCCGTCGCCGACCTGCCCGTCCGCCAGCTCTCCGGCCGCGAGCTCGAGGGCGAGGCCGCGCGCATGGCCGCCGACTACGACGCCTACCAGGCCGGCACCTACGTCTCCGAGGCCGCCAACCGCCAGCCCGGGAAGGTCTCGCAGGGCCGCCCGGACGCCCTGGCCATCGACCCCAAGGCCCTCGACGTCAAGACCCTCCCCGGGCAGGCCAAGGAGGCCGCCAAGCCGCTCGACGACGAGGCCTCGCTCCGTGCCCGCTACCTGCGCCAGCAGCGCCAGCTCCGAGGGGGGCGGCGGTGAGCGGGCCTTGGGCCGATGTCGTCTGCGACTCCCGCCGCGTCACCCCCGGCGCGCTCTTCGTCGCCATCCCCGGCACCCACGACGACGGCGCGCGCCACATCGCCGAGGCCCGCGCCCGGGGCGCCGCCGCCGTCATGGGCGCCTGCGAGGGCTGCGACATCCGCGTGGGGGATCCCCGCGCCGCCTTCGCGCAGGCCTGCGCCGACCACTTCGGCCATCCCTCCGAGAAGCTCCTCCTCTGCGGGATCACCGGCACCAACGGCAAGACCACCACCGCCTGGCTCCTGCGCGACATCCTCGCCCAGGCGGGCCTCAACCCCGGCCTTCTCACCACCGTCGCCCAGCAGTGGCCCGGGCACGACGCCCCCGCCGACCGCACCACCCCGGACGCCCGCGCCCTCCAGGCCGCCCTCGCCGACATGGCCCGGGTCGGCTGCCGCGCCGCCGTCATGGAGGTCTCCAGCCACGCCATCCACCAGGCCCGCGTCGGCGCCACCCGCTTCGCCCTCACCGCCTTCACCAACCTCACCCAGGACCACCTCGACTACCACGGGACGATGGAGGCCTATTTCGCCGCCAAGGCCCGCCTCTTCCTCGACCACCCCGAGGCCCCCGCCGTCATCAACGCCGACGACCCCTACGGCCGGCGACTCCTCGGCCTCCTCAAGGGCCGCCCCAACCTCTTCCCCTACGCCCCCTCGTCAATCCCGGCCGCCTTCGACGCCTCGGGCATCCGCGCCGAGCTCACCCTCGGGGGCCGCCGCGTCGCCTTCAGGACGGCCCTTTGCGGCCGCTTCAACCTCGCCAACATCCTCTGCGCCGCCACCGCCGCCACCGCCCTCGGCGTCCGCCCGGAGCCCATCCTCTGCGCCCTCGCCGCGGCCAGGCCCAAGTGGGGCCGCCTCGAGCCCGCCGCCCCCGGCGTCTTCGTCGACTACGCCCACACCGACGACGCGCTCGCCAACGTCCTGGCCGCGCTCCGCCCCCTCACGCGGGGCCGCCTGCTCTGCCTCTTCGGCTGCGGCGGCGACCGCGACCGCGCCAAGCGCCCCAAGATGGCCGCCGCCGTCGACCGCGCCGCCGACCTCGCCATCGTCACCTCCGACAATCCCCGCACCGAGGATCCCGCCGCCATCATCGCCGACATCCTCCCCGGCTTCTCCCGCCTCGCCCCCCTCGTCGAGCCCGACCGCCGCGCCGCCATCCGCCGCGCCCTCGCCCTCATGCGCCCCGGCGACGTCCTCCTCGTCGCCGGCAAGGGCCACGAGACCTACCAGGAGATCGGCGGCCGCCGCACCCACTTCTCCGACGCCGAGGAGATCCGCGCCGCCCTGCGCCCCTGACCGCCCCCAAAGACAGACGCGCCCCCGCCGAGGCAAGGCGGGGGGCGCGCACGCGGTTGGCCGTGGGGGTCAGTCGTTGCCCTCGCCGGAGGTCTGGCGGAGGGAGCGGAGCGCGCCACGGATGGCCTCGCCGCGGGCGGCGGGGTCGTCCTTCTTCTTCTCCCACTCGGCCTTGGCGGCGTCGAGGCGCGTCTTGGCGTCGTCGACCGTCTCCTCGACGGCCTCCTTGACCTCCTCGACCTTCTGCTGGGCCTGGGCCTTGGCGGCCTCGGCCTGTTCCTTGGCCTGGCGGAGGGCCTCCTCGGCCTGCTGCTTGGCCTGCTCGGCGGCGGCCTCGGCCTTGGCCTTGAGCTGCTCGGCGGTCTCCTTGGCCTGCTGCTTGGTCTGCTCGAAGCTGATGGAGGCCTGGGGCGCGGCGTCGGCCTGCGCGTCGGGCGCGGCGTCGTCGCAGCCGACGGCGGCGAAGGCGGCGGCAAGGGTGAGGGGAAGCAAGGTGCGCAGGGTCATGACGAAGGCTCCTTTCGGGTCAGGGTTGGGGGGATTCGGGGAAAAGCTGGTCGAGGATCCGCTCGGCGGGGGTGGCGGCGGCCTTGGACTGGTTGCACGCGAAACAGGCGGGGACGACGTTGCCCTTGGTGGAGGTGCCCCCCCGGGCGACGGGGATGAGGTGATCCATCGTCAGCTGCCCGGGCGGGAAGCGCTTGTGGCAATAGTGGCACTCGCCCTTGGCCAGCTGCGCCCGCCACCAATCCGAGGCGCGGAGCGCGCGGGCGCGTTCGCGCTCGCGGCGGATATGGGCCTGGGAGGCGGGTTCGTACCAGCTCATCGCTCGGGGACCTCGGGGACGGGGATGCCGCGGAAGCGGCGGTGCAACCACAGATATTGCTCGGGGGCCATGCGGATGACGGCCTCCAAGCGGCGGATGAGCTCGGCGGTGAGCGTGCGGACCGCCGCGTCGTGCGGCTGCCCGTCGGCGGGGGCGACGATGGGGTCGCCGATGGCCACCATCTTGTAACGGAGGGTGCCGGTGCGCAGGAACCCGCCCACGAGAAGCGGCGCGCCGGTGCGCAGATGCAGGCGCGCGGGCGAGGTGTAGACAGGGACGGTGTGCCCGAAGAAGGGGACGGGCGCGCCGGAGGAGCAGAATTGGTCGAAGAGGATGGTCAGGGCGGCCCGCCGCTCCCGCCAGCGGCGCATCGCCTCCCCGGTGAAGCCGTGGCGCTTGGGGATGATCGTGGCCCCGCCGCGAAAGTTGTGGCGCTCGAGGAAGCGCTGGACGAACGGGTTGTCCATCAGCCGCGCGACGGCGAACATCGGCCGGGCGCTGGTGATGGCGGTGATGCCGGCCTCCCAGGAGCCCAGGTGCCCCGTGGCGAGGATGACCGGGCCGGAGGGCTCGAAGAGGAGCCGCCGGGCCTCGGGCGTCATCTCCAACGTCACGTAGTCGCGCCAATTCTCCCGGGTGATGACGTGGGAGACGCGCAGCGCCTCGCAGACGTGCCCGACGAAGTGCCCCACCGAGTCCCGCGCGATGCGGTAGGCCTCCCGGCGCGTTCGCGCCAGCCCCGCGACGAGCACGTTGTCGACGGCCACCCGCGCCCGCCGCACGCGCCGGAAGAGGGCGAAGAGCCCCGCCCCGACCCCCCAGCCGATGCGGTAGGCCCACCGCGCCGGCACGAGGCGATAGAGCCGCCACAGCCCCGCGATCAGCAGAAACTCAACGTAGTAGACGGCGTTCCTCATGGCGCGGGTCACACGGTCTTGGGGGCGGACGCCAGGAGGCGCTCGGCCATCGGGCGGACGCCGGCGTGGTGCCAGGCGTCGAGCGTGACGGCGCCGCCCTCGAAGCGCAGGCGCAGGATGCCGCGCTTGGCCCACTGCGAATCGTCCACCCCCCGGAGCGCGGCAAGCGGGAAGCGGCGGGCCCTGCCGAAGCGCGAGACGGTCAGCGCCTCGCCGTCCAGCGCGAGCGCCGTCCCCCACCGCCACGCCACCAGCCCCGCGAGGGCCAGCGCGGCGAGGAGGCCGATGGCGGCGCTCACGAACTGCGCGCGGATGTCCTCCTCGGAATGGGGGGGCGTCAGCATCGCCGCCCGGGTGGCCTCCACGTCGTTCATGCGCGGGTCCCCGGCGGAGACCCAGGAGTTGAAGGTGTCGGAAAGCTTGGCGGGCGGCTCCATCCCCGCCGCGCGGAAGGCCTCGGTCAGCGGCGCCACGCCGGTCTTGGCGGTGTTCACCCAATCGGCGGCGGGGATCTTCTCGGCCGCCGTGCGCGCGGCCAGGCGCTCGGCCACGGGGGCCGTCCGGGCGTTCTCGCGCGGGTAGCCGATCTTCCCGTCGTAGACGAACCACCCGGCGAAGGCCACGAACAGCAGCGCCACGCCCAGAAAGCGCGCCGCGTATTCCCGATTGATCGTTGTCCTCAACGTTTCCATGCCGCTAACTATACCAAAATCCAACGCCCGGGGCGGGCCCGCCCCCGGAGATTGCGCACCCGTAATCCCCCGGCCATCCGGCGGCAAGGTCGGCCCCGCGCCCGCCGCCCGCGCGCTGTGGTATAATGCGGGCATGGAAAGACAGGAAGAAATTGTGGTGCTGGACTTCGGCTCCCAGTACAGCCAGTTGATCGCCCGGCGCATCCGCGAATGCCACGTCTACAGCCAGGTGCTCCCCTTCACGACCCCCCCCGAGCGCCTGCGCGCGATCGCCCCCAAAGGCATCATCCTTTCCGGCGGGCCGTGCAGCGTCTACGAGGCGGGCGCGCCGCGCGTCGACCCCGCGCTCTTCGGCCTCGGCGTCCCCGTCCTGGGCATCTGCTACGGGATGCAGCTGATGGTGCAGACGCTCGGCGGGCGCGTCGGCCCCGGGACGGCCCGCGAGTACGGCCGCGCCGAGCTGCGTGTGGCCGACCCCGCGAGCCCGCTCTTCGCCGGCATCCCCGAACGCTCCGTCATGTGGATGAGCCACGGCGACAAGGTGCTCGCCACGCCCCCCGGCACCCGGACCCTCGCCGTGACGGACAACACCGAGCACGCCGCCGTGCAGATCGGCGACGCCCCGCTCTTCGGCATCCAATTCCACCCCGAGGTCGTCCACTCCGAGCACGGCGCCGCGCTCCTGCGCAACTTCTGCCACGCCGTCTGCGGCTGCCGCGGCACCTGGTCGATGGCCGGCTTCATCGAGACGCAGACCGCCGCCATCCGCGAGACCGTCGGCGGGCGCCACGTCATCCTCGGCCTCTCCGGCGGCGTGGACAGCTCCGTCGCCGCGGCCCTCATCCACCGCGCCATCGGCCGCCAGCTCACCTGCATCTTCGTGGACAACGGCCTCCTGCGCAAAAACGAGGCCGCCCGCGTCCGCAAGCTCTTCGCCGACAACTTCGCGATGGACCTGCGCTTCATCGACGCCTCCGACACCTTCCTCGCCAAGCTCGCCAACGTCTCCGAGCCCGAGGCCAAGCGCAAGATCATCGGCCACACCTTCATCGACGTCTTCGCCGACGCCGCCCGCTCCATCCCCGACGCCACCTTCCTCGCCCAGGGCACCACCTACCCCGACGTCATCGAATCCGTCCCCATCAACGGCAACCCCGCCGCCATGATCAAGAGCCACCACAACGTCGGTGGCCTCCCGCCGGATCTGAAGTTCACCCTCCTCGAGCCCCTCTCCCGGCTCTTCAAGGACGAGGTCCGCGAGGTCGGCCGCCTCCTCGGCCTCCCCGAGGACGTCGTCATGCGCCAGCCCTTCCCCGGCCCCGGCCTCGGCGTCCGCTGCCTCGGCGCGCTCGACCGCGGCAAGCTCGACATCCTGCGCGAGGCCGACGACATCTTCGTCGAGGAGATCAAGGCCGCCGGGCTCTACCACAAACTCTGGCAGGCCTTCTGCGTCTTCCTCCCCGTCCGCTCCGTCGGCGTCATGGGCGACCAGCGCACCTACGACTACGTCGTCGCCCTGCGCGCCGTCACCTCCACCGACGGCATGACCGCCGACTGGGCCGCCCTCCCCGAGCCCCTCATCCGCCGCGTCTCCGCGCGCATCGTCAACGAGGTCCGCGGCGTCAACCGCGTCGTCCTCGACGTCACCTCCAAGCCGCCAGGCACCATCGAGTGGGAATGAGCGCCCGACGATTGCGCAGCCTTGCACGCCAAGGCTGCGCAACGTGTTTTGGGGCCAAAGGCGCGCAGGCCGTCGCCGGATCTGCGCAGGGCGCGTGGGAGGGCGCGGGAGACACGCATGGGCCAGGCAGCCTTTCGGGCGGCGCGGGGAGGCGGATGAAGGAGGCGGCGCCAGGCACTGGTTTGACGCGCGGGGACGGATGTGATATGGTAAAGCGAACCCTTCGGAAAGGAAAAGGTTTTGCGATGATGGCGATTGTGCTTGGCATTTTGTTCGTCCTTGAGGCGATTGTGGCGCTGCTGATGGTGGCGGTGGTGATGTTGCAGCCGCCCAAAGACCCCTCGGGCGGGATGGGCTCGGCCTTCGGCGGGGGCTTCGGCGAGGAGGTCTTCGGCGGGCGCACGGGCAACGTGCTCAGCCGCGCCACGGTGGTGTTGGGCGTGCTGCTGATCCTGAACACGCTGGGCATCGCCATGATCATGAGCGGCGGCGGAACCGGGACTTCGCTGGCCGACCGCCAGGAGGCGCCCGCGCCCGCGGCGCCGGAGCCGGCGCTGCCGGCCAACAGCCCGCTTTCCGACGTGGCGCCCGCGCCGGCGCAAGGCGCGGGGCAAACCCCTTGAACGGAGGAGTCGCATGAACCTTGAAATGCTCGAAAAGGCCCGCACGCGGGTGCCCAGCATCCCCGTGCTCGTCAACCTCGTCTCCAAGCGCACGCGCCAGCTGAACCGCGGCGAGCGCCCCTTCCTGCGGCCGATCTCGAAGTTCGAGGACAAGTCGGACATCGCGCTGCGCGAGATCGCCGAGGGGCTCGTGGTGGCCCAGGTGGACATGGACGCCGTGGAGAAGCACATGGAGGCGCAGGCCCGCTGGGGCCGCCACCTGTGAGCCGGTAGGGCGCGGCCATGGCCTCGGCCAAAAAAAGCGGGAAGGGATCGTCGGCCACCCTTGTGGAAAACCGCAAGGCGCGGCATGATTACGCCATCCTGGAACGTTTCGAGGCCGGCATCGAGCTCGTCGGCACCGAGGTGAAGGTGCTCCGCAACGGCGAGGGCGGCCTGCTCGGCGCGTGGTGCAAGGTGGACGAGCGCAACCAGCTCTGGCTGATGCAGGTGCGCATCCCGCCCTACGCCTTCGGTAACCGCTTCAACCACGAGTCGCTCCGCCAACGCCGCCTGCTCATGCACCGGGCCGAGATCCTGCGTCTGCGGGCGAAGGTGGAGCAAAAGGGGCTCTCGCTCATCCCGCTGCGCCTCTACCTCAGCCCCCGCGGCAAGGTGAAGGTGGAGGTGGCCCTTTGCCAGGGCAAAAACCAATACGACCGCCGCGAAACCATCAAACGCCGCGAGGCGGATCGCGCCGCCGCGCGGGCTGTCCGCGTCTATCGCTGATCTTACGAAAGGAACCCACCCATGCGTCCAGGATTGTGGCAGATTCTCATCGTCGTCCTCATCATCGCCCTCGTCTTCGGCGCCAAGAAGATCCCGGAGATCGCCCGGGCGCTCGGGCGCTCCTCCGGCGAGTTCAAGAAGGGCCTCAAGGAGGGCAACCAGGCCGCCGCCGAGAAGACCGCGGAACTGAAGAAGGAACTCTTCGACGACGCCACCCCCGACCAGAAGGCGTGAGCGCCGCGCGCGAAGGGCCCCGGCCGCACGGTCGGGGCCCTTTCGTCGTTTTGGGGCCTGCGGCGGCGCGCGGTGTGGTATACTGTGCGGACATGAGAGTTTGCGTTTTGGCTTCCGGGAGCAAGGGCAACGCCACCTACGTGGAAGGGGGCGGCACGCGGGTGCTGATTGACGCGGGGCTTTCCTGCAGGGCGCTGGAGCGGCGCCTGGCGGAGGCGGGGCTCGGGGACGGGGGGCTCGACGGCATCCTCGTCACCCACGAGCACGCCGACCACGTGGCCGGGCTGGCCCGCTTCGCCGCGCGCCACGGCCTGACCGTCTACGCCAACGAGGGCACCGCCGCGGTGGTCGAACGCCAATGCCGGCTGGGGGGGACGCCGCCGCCGGACTTCGCGGTCTTCGAATCGCGCGTGCCCTTCGCGCTCGGCGGGCTCACCGTCACGGGCGTGCGCGTCAGCCACGACACCGCCGAGCCCGTGGCCTACACGCTGGACGACGGCGCGGCCCGCCTGGGCTACTTCACCGACCTTGGCTTCGTCTCCCGCGAGGTGGCCGCCGCCTTCGCCGGCTGCGCCGCGCTGATCCTGGAATCGAACCACGACCCGCAGATGCTCCGCGCCTCCGGCCGCCCCTTCGCCCTCGTGGCCCGCATCGCCGGCGAGTCGGGGCACCTTTCCAACGACCAGGCGTGCGAGGCCCTCGCCGCCCACTGCCCCGCCACCCTCCGCCGCCTGGTGCTGGCCCACCTCTCCGAGGAGTGCAACCAGCCCGCCGTCGCCCGCGCGCTGATGGCCCGCACCCTCCGCGGGATCGGCCGCGAGGATCTGGCCGAAAGCCTCCTCGTGGCCGGCCAGGACCGCCCCCTCCCACCCTTCGAGCTCTGACCCATGCGAACGCCCCAATCCATCCGAACCTGCGTGGACGTGGCCCTGCGCCGGCGCCCCGCCGACGTTGTCATCCGCGGCGCGCGCCTCTTCGACCTGGCCACCGGCGAGCTCACGCACGCCGACCTCGCCCTCTGCGGCGAGCGCATCGCCGCCGTCGGCGAAGGCTACGAGGGGCGCGCCGTCGTCGACGCCCGCGGCCTCACCGCCGTCCCCGGCTTCGTCGACGCGCACTGCCACGTCGAATCCTCCCTTCTCACCCCCTACGAATGGGAGCGGCTCGTCCTCCCCCACGGCGTCACCGCCGCTGTCTGCGACCCGCACGAGCTGGCCAACGTCGCCGGCGCGACCGCCATCGACTACTTCCGCGCCTGCGCCGCGGGGATGCTCCTGCGCCTCCAAGTCCAGATTCCCTCCTGCGTCCCCGCCCTCCCCGGCGAGGAGGCCGGCGCGGCGCTCGACGCGCGGGCGATCGCCCCCTACGCCGCCGACGGCGCGCTCGCCGAGTTCATGAACGTGCCCGGCGTGCTCGGCGGCGACCCCGACGCCCTCGCCAAGCTCGCGGCCTTCTCCGGGCGCCCCGTCGACGGCCACGCGCCCCTCGTCTCGGGCGACGCGCTCAACGCCCTCTGCGCCGCCGGCGTCGCCAACGACCACGAGTGCTGCTCCGCCGCCGAGGCCCTTGGGAAGATCCGCCGCGGCATGACCGTGCTCATCCGCGCCGGCAGCGTCGCCAAGAACCTCGACGCCCTCGCCCCGCTCCTCACCCTCACCCTCTGCGACCGCCTCTGCCTCTGCACCGACGACCGCGACCCCCTCGACGTCCGCGACGAGGGCCACCTCGACGCCGCCATCCGCGCCGCCATCGCGCGCGGGCTCGACCCCCTGGCCGTCTACCGCGCCGCCTGCCTCACCCCCGCCCGCGCCTTCGGCTGGCAGGGGCGCGGGCTGCTCGCGCCGGGCTTCGCCGCCGACGTCGCCCTGCTCTCCGACCTCGCCGGGTGCCGCGTCGAGCGGGTCGTCTGCCGGGGGCGCTTGGTCGACGACGCGGCCTTCGCCGCGCGCCCCCCCGCGCCCGACGACGCCCCCTTCCGCCGTTCCGTCCGCTGCCGCCCCCTCACGCCCGGGGACTTCGCCCCCCCGCCCCGCGCCGGGGCGCGCGCCATCGCCGTGGGGGAGGGCACCCTCCTCACCCGCGACGTCCCCGCCGAGGGCGACGGCCTCGCGCTGGGTGCGCTCGTCGAGCGCCACGGCGGCAGCGGCCGCGTCGGCAAGGCCTGGGTCGCGGGCTTCGGCCTCCGGGCCGGCGCCCTCGCCTCCACCGTGGGGCACGACTCCCACAACCTCTGCGTCGTCGGCGCCGACCCCGCGGACATGGCCGCCGCCGCCAACGCCGTCCGCGAACAGGGCGGCGGCTTCGCCGTCGCCGCCGGGGGCGCCGTCCGCGCCTGCCTGCCGCTGCCCATCGGCGGGCTGATGGCCGACCGCCCCGCCGCCGAGGTGGCCGACGCCCTGGCGGGCCTGCGCCGCGCCGCCCGCGAGGCCACCGGCACGCCGCTGGCCAATCCCTTCCTCGCCCTCGCCTTCCTGCCGCTCCCGGTCATCCCCGAGGCCAGGCTGACGCTCGGGGGCTTCATTCACGTCTGAGGAGACGCCCATGCAGCGACTCATCGCCCAAGACATCGCCGAGGCCATGGCCAACGCCTCGTGGATCCGCCGGATGTTCGAGGCCGGCAACGAGCTCCGCAAGAGCCGCGGCCCGGAAAACGTCTTCGACTTCTCCCTCGGCAACCCCGACGTCCCCCCGCCCGCCAAGGCCCGCGACGTCCTCCGCGCCTTGGCCGACGACGCGGTGCGCCCCTGCGGCCTGGGCTACATGCCCAACGCCGGGCTCCCCGCCTTCCGCGACGCCCTCGCCGCCAAACTCGCGCGCGAGCAGGGCGTCCCCCTCGCCGGGGGCCACGTCATCGCCACCGTCGGCGCCGCCGGCGCGCTCGTCGCCTTCTTCCGCGCCACGCTCGAGCGCGGCGACGAGGTGCTGGTCCCCGCCCCCTACTTCGTGGAATACGGCTTCTACTGCGGCCACTTCGGCGGCACGCTCCGCCCCGTGCCCATGCGGGGGCCCGACTTCGCGCTCGACCCCGAGGCCCTCCTGGCGCAGGTCACCGACCGCACCCGCGCCATCCTCATCAACTCCCCCAACAACCCCACCGGCGCCATCTACGGCGACGACGCCCTCCGCGCCTTGGCCGACGGCGTGAACCGCCTCAACGCCGGGCGCGCGCGTCCCCTTTGGCTGCTCTCCGACGAGCCCTACCGCGTCTTCGCCTTCGACGGCGCCGCCGTCCCGCCCATCCTCTGCCTCAGCCCGTGGGCCGTCGTCCTCGGCTCCTTCTCCAAGAGCCTTTCCCTCGCCGGCGAGCGCATCGGCTACGTGGCCGTCAACCCCGCCCTCCCCGACGTCGGGACGCTTCTGGCCGCCCTCACCCTCACCAACCGGACCCTCGGCTACGTCAACGCCCCCATCCTCGGCCAGCGCCTCGCCCTCGCGCTCCTCGACGAACAAGTCGACCTCGCCCTCTACGATGCCCGCCGCAAGGCGATGGCCGCCCTGCTCGCCGAGGCCGGGCTCCGCTTCGCCATGCCCAAGGGCGCCTTCTACTTCTTCCCGGAAGCGCCCGGCGGCGACGACGTCGCCTTCTGCCAGCGGCTGCTGGGGCAGGGCGTCATCGCCGTCCCCGGGCGCGGCTTCGGCATGGCCGGGCACATCCGCCTGTGCAGCGCCGTGCCGATGGAGACCATCCGCCGCGCCGCCCCCGCCCTCAAGGCCGCCTGCCGATGAACGCCCGCCGCGACGCCATCTTCGCCCTGGCCCTCTGGATGGCCCGGGGCGACCACCCCACCCAGGCGCTCCCGCCCGGCCCGGGGCACGCCTTCGCCCTTGAGCTCGTCGGCGCCGCCCTCCGCCACAAGGCCGCGCTGGAATGGGCGCTGGGGCGCTGCTGCCGCGCGCTCCCGGGGGGCGAGCTGCGCGCCGCCCTCCTCGTCGGCGCCGCCCAGCTCCTGGCCCTGCCCGGCGTGCCCGACCACGCGGCCCTCGCCGAGACCGTCGAGGCCGCCAAACCCATCGGCAAGCGCGCGGCGGGGTTCGTCAACGCCGTCCTCCGCCGCCTCCAACGCGAGCGCGAGACGCTCTTGGCCGACCTGGCGCGCCAGCCCGAGCACGTCCGCCTCAACCTCCCCCGCCCGCTTTGGACCCGTTGGCGCGCCCACTTCGGCGAGCCCCGCGCCCGTGCCCTCGCCGAGGCCCTCGCCGCGCCCCCGCGCGTCGCCGTCCGCCCCCTCCCCCCCTTCCCCCCGCCGCCCGGCTGCGAGCCGCACCCCGACGACCCCGAGGGCACGTGGCTCGTCCCCAGGGGCGTCCGCGTGGACGCGCTGGAAGGCTTCGCCGAGGGCCGTTTCGTGGCGCAGGACGCCGCCACCCGCCACGCCGTCGACCTCCTTGACCCCCGCCCCGGGCTGCGCGTCCTCGACGCCTGCGCCGCCCCCGGCGGCAAGACCGCCCAGATCGCCGCCCGCCTCGCCCCTTGGCCCGAGGGCACCCACCTGGTGGCCAACGAGCCCGACCCCGCGCGCGCCGAACGCCTCCGCGACACCCTCCGCCGCTGCGGCTTCCTGGGGCGGGCCGAGGTGACCGCCCTCGACGCGGCGACCCTGCCGGGCGAGTGGCGCTTCGACCGCATCCTCCTCGACGCCCCCTGCTCGAACACCGGCGTCCTCGGCCGCCGCCCCGACGCCCGCTGGGCGTGGTCGCCCGCCCGGCTCGAACGCGCCCGCCGCCTCCAGGCCGCCCTGCTCGCCGCCGTCGCCCCCCTCCTCGCCCCGGGCGGCGTCCTGGTCTACGCCACCTGTTCCGTCGAGCCCGAGGAGAACGAGGGCCAGGTCGCGGACTTCCTCCGCGCCCATCCCGGCTGGCGGCAGACGGAAAGCCGCCTCGAACTCCCCACCGCCCTCCACGACGGCGCCTTCGCCGCCGCCCTCCGACGCGACTGACGCCCGCCCGGCGCACCCTTTCCCCCAACCCTCAAGCAAGGAGAAGAAATGACCATCACCAAAACCCTCGCGTTCGTCTTGGCGTTGGCGCCGTTGCTGGCGCTCGCCGCCCCCAAGAACATCATCGTCATGGTACCCGACGGCACCGGCATGGCCACGCTCACCGTGGCGCGGCAGGTGAAGGGCGCGCCCCTGACCCTCGACCGCGCCATCTACGGCGCGGTGCAGACGGCGTCGGCCTCGTCGTCCATCACCGACTCCGCGGCCGCGGCCACGGCCATGTCCTGCGGCGCGCGCACGACCAACGGCGCCGTCGCGATGGACACCGAGCGGCGCCCGCTCAAGACCTTCGGCGAATGGGCCAAGGAGAACGGCAAGGCCGTCGGCATCGTCACCACCGACACCATCGTCGGCGCCACCCCCTCCGCCTTCTCCGTCCACGCCGCCTCGCGCCATGACGCCGACACCCTCATCGAGGGGCAGATCGGCTCCGGCTTCGAGGTCTTCCTCGGCGGCGGCCGCAAACACCTCACCCCCGAGCGCGCCGAGTGGCTGCGGGCGCGCGGCTACGCCCTGCCCGCCGACGCCGCCGGGCTCCGCGAGGCCAAGGGCAAGCTCTTCGGCCTATTCGCCGACGACACGCTCACCGCCATGGTCGAGCGCCGCTCCGGCAAGCCCTGCGACGAGCCCACCCTCCCCGAGATGGCCGGCAAGGCCCTGGAGATCCTCTCCCAGGACCCCGACGGCTTCTTCCTCCTCATCGAGGGCGCGCAGGTCGACCACGGCGCGCACGTCCACGACCTTCCGTGGTCGGTCTACGAGCTGCTGACCTTCGACGACACCGTCGCCCAAGTCCTCGCCTTCGCCGAGAAGCACCCCGACACCGTCGTCCTCATCGCCCCCGACCACGAGACCGGCGGCCTCACCCTCAGCATCCCCGAGCCCAAGCCCGGCGCCCGCGCGGAGGTCATCCGCTCCACCACCTCCAAGCGCGGCAAGGGCGTCAACTCCAAGGACTGGTTCGTCCGCTACACCACCGGCGGGCACACCGGCGTTGACGTCTTCCTCGCCGGCAACGACCGCGACGTCCGCCCCTTCCTCAACAGCGACTTCCCCAAGGCCCTCGCCGGCCGCGAGCCCGAGCGCCTCCCCGAGCTCCAGGGCAAGACCCTCCAAGAGGGCGGCGCCGTCTGGCTCGAGACCCCCGACGGCAAGCGCCTGCGCGCCAACCGCGACGCCGTCTACGTCAAAGAGACCGGCAAGTGGTACGCCCGCCCCTGACGCCCCCGCCATCCCCATCGCCCCAAGGGCCCCGCGCGTCCCGCGACGCCGGGGCCCTTCCCGTGCCGGCCGCTCACGCGTGGGCGAAGGAGCAGCACGCGATGCCGGCGGCCACCAGCAGCGCGGCCACCGCGCGGCGCACCCACATCCCCACCGGCACGCGCACCTCCCCGCGCACCCAGCCCGTCCGGGAAAGCGCCACGCCGATCCCCACGGAGAACGGCCCGCGCAGGGCGCTCAGCACGTTGCCGTAGACCGGCCCGACCGCGCCGAAGCACATGAAGAGCGCCACCTGCGACGTGTACCAACAGGCGCAGAACGGCACGCTGGCCCACAGCAGGCGCCCGCGGAAGCCCTCCCGCGCGATCACCCCCCAGCAGACCGCCCCCAACGCGGCGTAGAGCGCGCAGAGGGCGAAGAGCGAGGCCCGCAGCACGGCGCCGAACCCCGCCCCGCCGCCGAGCGCGGCGCGCACGAGGTGCGTCTCGAGCAAATCGCACGCGCAGTAAAGCGCCACCGTCCCGAAGGTCGCGGCCAAGGCGCGCACGGTCATCCGCCGCCCGCCCGTCCAATTGAAAAGCACCGCGCCGCCGAGGGTCAGCGCCACGCCGCACCACATGAGCGCGCCGTAATCCGCCCCCTGGAAGCACAGCGCGAAGAGCGCCAGCAGCGGCACCTTCAGCCCCAGCAGCGACACCAGCTTGCTCGACTCGATGAGCCGCTGCCCCAAAAAGAAACATCCCTGCCCGCCCAGGAACAGCGCCACCCACACCGGCGCCAGCCACGCCAGCAACCCCCACCGGAACGTCCCCGGCCAGAGCGCGGGCAGGGCCAGCAGGCAAAAGACCCCCATCAGCGCCTGGGAGTAAAAGAGCAGCCACCCGGCGCTGTGGTGGCGCTGCAAGTAACGCGCGCTGAAGGCGTAGGAGACCGACTGCGCGAAGGCGCTGAACAGGCCGGAAAACAAACCGAGAAGCAACATGGCAAGGCGTCCTCTCCGAAAAAACGCGCCACATTATACGCCGACCCCGTGCCCCTGCCAAGGGGGCGCGGGGCCGTCCGCGGGTTTGGCTCAGGGCGAAACCATCAGCCCATGGAGGCGCACGGCGTCGCGCCCGCCCTCGGCGCGCACCCGGAAGCGGATGGCGTGCGCGCCCGGCGCCAGGCCGTCGGCCAGCACGTAGGGCCACGGCATGTGGATGTGGCCGCTCCACGGCGTGCGCGTCTCCAGCCGCGTCCACGGGCCGCCGTCCAGCGACCACTCCAAGGGCGCGGAGTCGGGGCCGCAGACCAACAGCGCCCCGACCGTCCGCCCCTCGAAGTCGAAGGCCCACGCGGCGCCCTCGCCCTCCGCGCACAGCAGGGGGCAGCCCACGAAGAGGCGGCGCGTCTCCGCCGGCGGGTCGGGGCGCCACGCGGGGTCGACCCGCGCCTGACGGAGGTCGCGGGCCTTCGCCGGCGGGAGCAGGTCGCCGCCGGCCCAGCAATCGGCGCGCAGGGGCGCGGGGAGGGGGCGCGGCGCGGCGGCGGAGGCGTCCGAGGCGGCGTCGAGCAGGCGGCGGACGGCGTTGTAGTAGAGGCGCTGGCCGAAGGGTGAGGGGTGGAGGTCGCGGAAATCCCGCGCCCAGTCGAACTGCCCGGCGGCCAGGCGGTCGGCCACCTCGCGCGCCAGGTTGACCTGCGCCACGCCGTAGTGCGCGGCGACGCGGGCCTGGCGGGCCACGACGGCGGGCTCGCGCCCGGCCCGGTAATCGGCCGTGTGGCGGGGCTCGGCGAAGTGCAGGCAGACGACCCCGGCCTCGGGGTTCGCCTGGAGGACGCCGCGGAGGACGCCCTCGTAGGCGCGCTCGGTCTCCTCGGGGCGCTGGCCGTTGTGCAGGTCGTTCACCGCGGCCTCGAAGAAGAGGAGGTCGATCGGCCCGCTGGCCTGCGACCGCCAGCGGAAGGCGTGGCTGAGGCTGCCGAGCGAGGCCACCCCCACGTTGTCGAAGGTGAAGTCCGTGCCGGGGAAGCGCCGCCGCAGGCTTTCGGCCACCAAGTTCTGCCAGCCGGGGTTCTGCGTGATGGAGCCGCCGAGGAAGACGACCCGCGCGCGCCCTTGGCGGCGGATGCGGTCGAGCACGGGGCGAAGCGCGGCGGCGTCGGAGGACCAGGCGGCCATGACCTCCGGGGAAAGGTCGGGGAGGGGGGCGTGGGCCTCGATGAAGTCCGCGGTCTTCTCCACGGCGTCGAGGGGGAAGTGGTGGCCGCGCAGGGAATAGGGGCCTTTGTTGACGTGGATGGCCATCTCGCCGCCGGCGGCGCGGAAGCGTTCGGCGAAGGGCTCGGTGTTGTGGCGCGGGGGCACCACCGCGTCCTCCGGGCCGATGGTGTGCCAGATGGGGAGGTGGGCGCGGGCGAGCTTCTCGGCCAGGTGGAGGCCCGTGCCGCGCCAAGCCTCGGCCTCGGCGTCGGACGTGAAGCCGTAGACCTGCTTGAGGCGCGCCCAGTCGGCCTCGGAACGCTCGCCGCGGCCGTCCTTGCCCTCCGGCCAGGTGGTGAAGTCCATCACGGGGGTGTCGCCGTAGATCGAGGCGACGCGCTCGGGCCAGCGGTCGGCGAAGGCGTAGATGAAGAGCCCGCCGCGGCTGCACCCGTAGAGCGACACGCGCGGGTTCAGGCCGTAGAGGCGCGTGACGAGGGCGTAGAAGGCGTCCCAAAGGCGCATGGCCCGCGGCGAACCGTAGAGGTTGGCGGTGTCGATGTGGGCGGTGTGGAAGCCGCGTTTGAGGAGGACGAGGTCGATCTCGTCGTGGTAGCCGGGGAAGCGCGCGCGCCAGACCCACGGCTTGCCCGGGGCAGGCGTCTTGGGGAAGGTGACCCAGGCCGCGTGCCCCTCGAGCGTGAAGGAGACGCGGCGGTAGCCGTGCCACGTGCCCTCCCGCAACCCGCTTGCCTTGGCCGCGGCGTCCGCGAGGGGGGCTTCGGGCGTGGCCTCGGCCGCGAGGGGCGCAGCCAAACCCAAAAACAGGAGGCCCGCCAGGGCCAAGCGCAATCCGTGTCGCATTGTTCGTCCTTCCTTTCTTGGCATTAGTGTAACAAGCGGATAAGACGGCGGGGCGGCGTCGGCGGACGCGGCGCCCGTTGCGTACACAGGTAGGCAGGGAGGGTCAGTCGGCGGCGCGGCGGAGGCTCTCGGCGGCGCGGCGGGCGTCGGCGAGGATGGCCGCCTCGTCCGCGACGCGCCGGCCGCGCATGAGCACGCGCCCCGCGCAGAGCACGGTGTCCACGCACGCGGAGTCGGCGGCGTAGACGAAGTTCGCGTCCGGGTCGCCCCCGCCCGCGAAGGCCGGGTTCTCCAGATCCACGAGGATGCAGTCGGCCTCCGCGCCCGGGACGATGCGCCCGGCCTCGGGGAAGCCGAGCGCGGCGGCGCCCACCTCCGTCGCGGCGCGGTCCAGGTCGGCGAAGCGCAGGGCGTCGGGCGAACCGGCGCCGAGTTTGGCGGAGAGCGCGGCGGCCTTGGCCTCGGCGATCATCGAGAGGCCGTTGTTCGAGGCCGCGCCGTCGGTGCCCACCGCGACGCGCACGCCGGCGGCGGCGGCGCGGGCCCAGGGGAAGACACCGCTGGCGAGCTTTTGGTTGGACTGCGGACAGTGGGCGACGACGCACCCCCGCTCGGCGATGAGGGCCAGATCCGCGTCGTCCACATGGCAGCAATGCGCCAGCACCGTGCCGGGCCGCAGCAGCCCACAGGCGTCGAGGTAGGCGATGGGGCTGCCGAAGCCGAAACGCTCCCGGGCGATGGCCGCCTCGGCGGCGGTCTCGGCGGCGTGGGTATGGATGGGCAGGCCGGTCTCCGCCGCCCGCGCAGCCACGCGGCGGAGCAGCTCGGGCGTGGTGGTGTAGAGCGCGTGCGGGGCCAGGGAGAGGCCGATCGTCGGCGGCAACCCGTCGCGGAGCGCCCAGGCGGCCGCGTTCTCGATGTGGTCGCTCACCTGATCCATGAACATCAGCCCGACGCGGGCGCGCACGCCCATCTCCGCCGCCGCGCGGATGACGGCCGGCTGGTGGAAGTACATGTCGTTGAAGCCCACGCAGCCGCTCCGCAGCCCCTCCAGGATGGCCAGCCGCGTGCCCGCGTAGACGGCCTCCGCGGTCAGCCGGGCCTCGCGCGGCCAAACCACCCGCCTCAGCCAATCCATCAGCGCGCAATCGTCGTCGACGCCCCGCAGCAAGGTCATCGCCTGATGGGTGTGCGCGTTGTAGAAAGGCGGCCGCAGCAGGAAGCGCGCCCCGTCGATCCGCTCCCGCGCCGCCGCGCCCGCCAGCGTCCCCGCCGGCTCCACCGCCGCGAAGCGCGTCCCGCGCACCGCCACATCCACGCGCCGCCCACGCAGCAGCGCCCCGTCGATCGCCAAATCGAACATCACGGCCTCCCTTCCCTCTATTCCTGCGCGGCCTCGAAGGCCTCCAACTCCGCCAGCAGCGCCCCCGGCAGCGCCGCAAGGATCGCCGCCTCGTCCGCCGCCGCGGGCACGTTCGGCCCCGGCGCCAACGCCCCCTGCGCCAAGCGAAGGGCCGCCAGATTGTGCAGTGCGAAGGTCGGGTCGATGTACCGCATCCGCGTCGGCTCCCCCAAGGCGAAGTTCAGCGGCGCCTTGGCGTTCAGCACCCGGGCGGCGGGCACGCCAGGGCCGAACTCATCCTCCACCCCCATGTTCGCCAGGACGGCCTGGCCGGCGAGCAGATCGGCGGCATACGGCGCCGCCGCGCCCCGGACGCCCGTGGCCGTCACCACCACGTCGGCCCGGCGCAGCAGCGCCCCCGGGGCCTCCGCCCGCTCCGCCCCGCGCGGCGGACGCGCCCCCGAGGGGTCCACGACGAAGCAGCGCGCGCCCTCCCGCGCCAGACGGAACAGGATGCCACGCCCCACCTTGCCGCAGCCGAAGACCACCGCCACGCGCCCCCGCAGCTCCCCCACCCCGAAATGCCGCAGCCCCCGCACCAGCCCGTCGCCCGTGCCCAGCGCCGTCTCGAAAAGCTTCACCCGCCCCGCGTCCGTCAGCGCCACGGGCTTGGCGCACCCCGCGTAGCGCGCGGCGCCCGAGCGCGTCAGCTCGGCGTAACCCAAGCGCGCCGACACGTCCGCGAAGGCCCCCGCGCAATCCAGCACCACATCAAACCCCCGCGCCAAGCGCGCCGCGTCGGGCACGCGCAGGCCGAACGCCCCCAGCCGCGCGGCCACCGCCGGGTCGTGCGGCATGGCGCGCCCGTAGCCCACCCACACCTCCGCCCCCGTCGCCAGCAGGCAGGCGTGCTTGAGCAGCGTGTTGCGGAAGAGCGGCGTGGCGTCCAGCACCGTCAGCCCCGCCAAGGGACGCGCCGACGCGCGCCCCCACGCCGCGCGCTGCCGCGTCAGCGCCGGCCGCTCGCCCTCGGGGTAGACCCCGCCAAAGACCGCGAATGCGTCGTCCATGCCGCCATTATAGCACGTCAGCGGCCCCGGGGCGGCGCGCCGAGGCGCAGGTAAAGCACGGCGCCGAGGATGAGCAGCGCGCCGACGGGCAGGGCCGCGGCGACGCGCCAGACCAGCGCCGTCCCCGCCAGGTCGGCGAGGAAGACCTTCAGCACCGTCGCGGCGAAGAGCCCGAGCCCCGCCAGCCGCGCCGGCCGGCTACCCCGCCACAGCCCGGCGGCCATGAGCCCCAGCGCGTAGAGCGCCCAGGCCACGCTGACGGCCACGCCCGCCGCCTCCCCCGGCCAAAGCCCGCCGAGGTCATGGGCGAAGCGCGTCAGCGCCACCCCGAAGACGACCCCCGCCACGGCCCGCGTGGCGGCCCGCCCCGGCGCCCACAGCCCCAACGCCCAAAGATGGGCCGCCAACACCACGACTGCCGCCGGGAGGCCCGGCCAGTCCCACCACGAATCCGGCCCGAGCGCCAGCATGAGGCCGACCGCCGCCATCCCGAGCGTCGCCGCGAACGTCACCACGAAGGCGGCCCGGCGCAGCCACGGCACCGTCGGGCGCAGCGCCAGCGGCACGAACGCGCAGAGCGCGGCGACGGCGGCGAAGGCAACGAGGCACGCGACGTCATCCGGCATCACGCACTGCCAGACGATCAGCGGCACATAGGGCAGCGCGAGCGCCCAGGCCAGCAGCGCCGCCCCCTGCCCGCGCCACGCGCCGGAAGGCGTCACGCGGAGATGGGCGTGGAGCCCCACCAGCGCCGTCCCCGCCAGGCAAAGCCCCGAGCGCGTCAGCGCCTCCACGCCCGAGAACCCCACCCCACGCCCCAACGCCACGGCCAACGCCGCGAAGAGCGCGAAGAGCCCCAGGCATTGGCCCAAGTCGACGAGCGCCCGCTCGCGCACCCGCAGCCCCAGCTCCGTCGCCGCCACGGCCAGCAGGCACCACGCCAGCGCCGTCTCCGCCACCCCCAGCGCGAAGGTCACGCCCAGCGCCGCGTCCACCAGCGCCATCAGCGTCCCGCACCACGTCGGCCCGCGCGCGCCCAGCCGCCGGGCGGCCCACGCCAGCGCGCCATGCGCCGCGAGGAGCGCCGCGGCCATCCCCGCCCCCGCGGCGTCCGGCGCGTCCGAGGCGAAGACCGCCCCCCAGAAGGCCGCGAGGTTCGCCACCTGCGCCGCGAAGAGCAGCCACGTGGCCCGCCCCTCCCGCCGCGCCAAGACCGCCGCGCCGTAGGCCACGGCCAAAAGATGGAGGATCAGGAACCACGCCTGCGAGCCCGCGCCCCACGGCGCGAGAAGCGTCACCACCCACGCCAAGGCGAAGCCCAGCACCGCCAGCGCGTCCCACCGCCGCCACAGCGCGCCCGCGCCCACGCAGACGGCCAGCAGGCCCAGATAACCGTAGAGCATCGGCAGATTGGCCGTCTCCGCGCGCAGCAGCACGGGCGTGAGCATCCCGCCCACCGTCGCCAAGGCCGCCACCGAGGGTAGGCGCCGCCCCAGCGCGAAAAGCCCGCACCCCACCGTCAGCAGCGCCATCCCCGCGAAGCCCGCCGCCGCCGACACCAGGCCGAACATCGCGGAGGCGGCGTAGAAGGCGAAGTAGAGCGCCACCGTGCCGACGCCCGCCAACCCCTCGCCCACCAGCCGATAGCGCGTGCGCAGGAGCGCCGCGCCCCCGGCCACGAGCGCCGCCCCGGCCAGCGCCGTCAGCGCGCACCGTCCCCACGGCCCCAACACCCCCCGCGCGACGGCCCACCGCACGAAGAAGGAAAGCCCCGCCAGCACCGTCAGCACGCCCACCCGGATCAGCCAATGCGCCGCCAGGGCCGTCTCGCGCGGCGTGCCCGGCGCGGGCGCGAAACGCCCCCGCACCGACAGCCACTCCCACGCCACCGCCGTCAGGCGCCCCAGCCACGCCGCCAACGGCGACGGCTCCGGCTCCGGACGCGGAGGGGGCGGGGGCGACGGGGGCGACGGGGGTGGGGGCGTCACGATCGGGCGCGGGCGCGGAGGAGGCGGTGGCGTCACGATCGGGCGCGGGCGCGGAGGAGGCGGTGGAGGCGGCGCCGCGGGCGCGGGCCGGGGCGGCGGGGGCGCCTCCGCCGCGGGGGCGCGCCGCGCGAGACGTTCCTTGCGCGCCGCGGACAATTCCCCGCGCAGCGCGGCGAGTTCCTCGCGCAGCGCCCGCTCCACGTCAGTGAGCCTGATGACGATGAACGGCAGCGCAAGCAGCCCGATGCCGATCCCGACAAGCACCAACAAAAGCAGCAACACAAGCAACGCCATGACGCAATCCCTCCGGGGTTCCCAATGACATCCCCAGTCTACCACATCCCGCACACGCAAGCAAAACGCCCCGCCGGGAGGCGGGGCGCGGGGAGGCCGGGCGGGCGGCTCAGAGGGCGGCCCGGAGCTGTTCGGCCCAGGCGGCGAGGCGCCCGGGGGTCTGCTCGGCCTCGTTGGTGTCGTCGAGGGCCAAGCCGACGAAGCGGCCGTCGCGGACGGCGAGGGAGTCCTTGGCGGCGTAGCCGTCGGCGGGGACTTGGCCGACGAGGGTGGCGCCGCGCTCGACGGCCTTGTCGGCGAGGATGCCGAGGGCGTTGGCGAAGGTGTCGGCGAACCCGACGGAGTCGCCCGTGCCGAAGACGGCGACCTTGCGGCCGGTGAGGTCGACGGCGTCGAGGAGGGCGATGCCGGAGGCCCAGTCGTCCTGAAGCTCGCCGTAGCCCCAGGTGGAGCTGCCGAGGAGGAGGAGGTCGGCCTCGAAGCTGCCGGCGTCGGCGGCGGCGACGGGGATGGCCTCGGCGCCGAGGAGGGCGGCGAGCTGTTGGGCGGCGGCCTCGGTCGCGCCGGTGGTGCTGCCGTAGACGATTTTGACGGTTGCCATGTGTCAGGCTCCTTTCATGATGTGTTGGGAAAGTTGCGGGAAGGGGAAGGCGGCGATGCGGCGGAAGCGCTCGGTGGGCTCGGCGACGGCGGCGCAGACCCCGGCGGCCCAAAGCTCCAGCCGCCGGTGGAAGCGCATGAGGCGGCGGGAGGGCCCCTCGGCGCCGAAGACGCGCCAGCGGTCGCCCGCGCGGGTGGTCTCGGGGGCGGCGCCAAGGAAGCCGGCGACGTCCTTGTGCGGGTAGCCAACGAAGAGGCCGACCTCGTGGGCGGGGCCGCGGCGCCAGCGGCGGGCGAGCTCCGCGAGGAGCGGGTCAAGCCCGCGCCCGACGGGCCAGCCACGGGCGCGGAGCAGCTCGGCCGCCTCGGGCCGGGCGAGGGCCTCGGCGAGGCGGGCGGGATGGAAGAAGAGGGCGAGCGCGCCCTCGCCCTCCTCCGAAAGGATGCGGTAGGGCAGGGCCAGCTGGGCGAAGACGGCGCGGACCTTGCCGCAGCCGTCGGGGCCTTGGCGGCCGCAGAGGGGCACGCGCAGCAGTTCGGCGGGCTTGGCGCCGCAGCGGACGGCCGCGGTCTTCATGGTGAGGAACGCGAGGGTCTCCTCGCGATGACGGCTGCAAATCTCGCTCCAGACGTCCAACATTCTTAGCAATCCCTAATGCTTCTTCCCAAGAAAAGCGGAAGGACGACCCTTCCGTCGCTGCCAATGATAGCAAAAGGCGGAAGCAAAGGGGAAGAGGAAATTAGTAATTACTAAGAAATCGCCCCGCCTCAGCGGTTGGGGGAGGCGATGGCGGGGTCCAGGAGCTGGACGGCCATGTGGCTGTCGCGGCCGCGGTTCGGAGCGGCGTAGCGCCAGAGAATGGTCTTGTTGGGGGCGATCTCGAAGGCGCCGACGTCGCCTTTGCCGTAGGCGTAGCAGCCGACGACGAGGTTGCCGTTGGGGAGGAGGTGGAGGCCGGTCATGTTGCGGATGGGGAGCCCGGAGCGCGCGCCGACGAACTCCCAGAGCAGCCTGTGGTCGGGCGACCAGAGCTGGATGCGGTCGAGGGAGGCGACGTAGAGGTTGCCGGCGGGGTCGGGCACGGCGGCGAAGGCGAGGCCGGGGACCTTCTGGCTCCACTTCTTGGCGAGGTCGGGGCCGTAGAGCTCGACGATGCCGGCGCCGGAGCGGCAGACGAGGGTGTCGCCGTTGGGGAGGCGGCGCACCATGCGGAGGGTCTGGTGGCGGTTGGCCTTGTTGAGGGGCACCTGGATGACGTTGAGCCGCTCGCCCTTGGGGGTGAGCTCGAAGACGCGCCCGGTGCTGTTCTCGCCGATGAGGGTGTTGCCGTTGGGGAGGCGCTGGCAGGAGTAGACGCCGCCGCCGGTCTTGTCCTCCGAGACGTATTGCCAGACGCGCCGGCCGGAGGCGTCGGCCTCCCAGGCGGAGCCGTCGGCGGCGAGGATGTGGCCGTTGGGGAGGAGCCAGCCGTCGTTGTTGTTGCCGCCGCGCCAGGTCTGGGCGGTCTTGCCGTCGGGGGTGACGCGGGCATAGTAGCCGGCGCCGGCCAAAAAGAGGTCGTGCGCGGGGCGGCCGCCGGAGAACTGCGCCCACGCGGGGGCGGCCAGCAGGCAAAGGGCGGGGAGAAGGCAGAACGGTCTCATGGCATTCCTTTCGCGATCAGGGGACGAACGAGGCATAGAACCAATACGTGCCGCGGAAGCGCCGGAGGAAGGCCTCGTCCCCAGGGTCCGCCTTCGGCGCCACGCGCAGGAAATCCTGGAAGGCCTGCGGCACGCCCGGCGAGAAGAGGTCGGCCGTCAGCCGGGGCTGCTTCTCGGGCGGCAGGGTCGAGGCCGCCGAGAGCAACGCCTGCTGGAAGGCGCGCGGCAGGGGACGCTGCGGCCAGACGCGGCAGATCACCGCGAAGTTCTCGTTGAAGGGGTTGATGTCCTTGCGCAGGAGCGACGCGCAGAGATAGAGCGCCACCATCTCGCGGTTGCCGTTCTGGAGCACGGCGTAGCGGTTGTAGATGCCCGGCTCCAGGCGCTTGTCGCCCTCGAAGGTCGGGCCGCCGGGGTCGACGCACAGGCGCGCGTGCAGCTCCGCCACGCGGCGCAGCTCCGCGTCGGGCTGGGCCTTCCCGTCGGCCACCGCCAGGAGCCACGCCGCCTCCCGGCCATGGAAAGGCGTCCGCGCCAACTGGCGGGCGTAGCGGCGCGCCAAATCGTTCTCGCCGGTCACCAAGGCCACGCGCGCCAGCAACGCGAGCTTGTCGGGCGACCACCCGCGGTTCACCACCGCCTCGTAGCACCACCGCCGCGCCATCTGCACGATGCCGTAACTGTAAAGCAGCCGCCAGCCATCCAGGCTCATCGTCTCGATCGTGCTGGTCTCGTGCGACACCCGCCACGGATAATCGAAGAGCCGCTCCTCCAACTGCCCCGCGCGCCACAGCGCATGGATCGTCTGCGCCGCCAGCATCCGGTGGCTCGCCGCCCGCTCCGGCGACAGCGACAGCACCCGCCCCGTCTCCCCGCGCACCAACGCCCGCTCGCACCGCAGCAGATCCAACAGCGGGTGCGGCGCGTCCGCCCCGAACCCGACCGCCGCCGCGAAGACCGCCGCGGGCGCCCACGCCGCCAAGCGCAGCCGCGCCAGACGCCGCGGCAGGCGCAACGGCCACTGCGCGGCCGCCGCCAACGCCCAAACCCCCGCCGCCGTCGCGTTCCACACCGACGCCCCCTGCTCGTTCAGGAAAGGCGCGTTCGCCAGCAACAGCGGCCCCCAGGCCGGATCCGACGCGCCCGCCGCCCTCCAAAGCACCGGCCACGCCGCCGCCACCGCCGCCAACGCGCCCCGCGCCCACCACCGCACCCCCGGCGCCGCCGCGCCCAACAGCGCCCCCATCAGCGCCGGCGACCCGCACGCCGGGTACAGCGCCGCCGCCAAGACCGCCCCCCACGCCCCCCAACGCCGCGCCGCGCCCGCCACCGCCAAGGCCGCCCCCCACCCCAGCAGCCACACCCACGGGAAGGCCGCGTCCACGAAGATCCACACGCTCACCCCGCAATACGCCACCGCCCACGCCGTCGCCGCCCAAGGGAGCCCCGCCCCCCACGCCGGCAGCCGCCCCCACGCCCGCGCCAACGCCGTCACCCCAGCCCCCAACGCCGCGAAGGCCAGCCACCCCAGCCAAGGCACCGCCCACAACGCCCCCAGCCACGACGCGCACCAATGCAGCGCGCCCCCCGGCAAAGGCCGGGCGGCCTCCTCCGCGAACCCCGCCCAATCGGCCAGCGACAGGCACCGCCACCCCAATTTGCACAGCAGCGGCCACACCGCCGCCGAGACCGCCAGCGCCAACGCCGCCAGCGACCACGGCGCCAACCGCGCCAGCGCCCCCCACCCCCTCCACGGCGCGCGCGCCGCCGGGGCCGCGGCGGGCGCGCCCTGCGTCTTCGGCGAGCGTGCGCGGCGGCGGCTCATCGGCACGCTTCCAGATCCGCCCGCGCCGCCGCCACCGACGTGAAACGCGCGGCCTGCCAGCCGCACGCCCGCGCCGCGTCCACGTTCGCCTGCGTGTCGTCCAGGAAGAAGAGCCGCCCGGGCGGCAGGCCCAGGCGCGCGGCCATCAGCGCGTAGATCGCCGGGTCCGGCTTCACCATCCGCTCCAGGCCCGAGACCACCTCCGCGTCCGCCAGCGCCCGGAAGGCCCCCGCGCAGCGGTCGAACCACGGCAGGAAGGCGCTGGGCATATTCGTCAGGATGCCGATCCGGAAGCCCTCGGCCTTCAGCTCCCGCGCCCACGCCAAAGTCTCCGGGTTCGGCACCGCCCAGGAATCGAAGTCAAGCCGCCCCAAAGTCTCCGCCAGGCCGGGCGCGAGCGTCTCGCCCCGCTCCGCCGCGATCAGGCGGTAGAGCGCCTCCACCGAGATGTCGTCCGCGTCCATCCGCCGGCGATGGCGCGCCCAGCCGGCCAGGACGTCCTCGCGCGTCCAGCCCGTCAACCGCCCCACCTCCGGGAAGAAGCGCGCGTCCTGCGCCCGCGAGATCACCCCGCCGAAGTCAAAGACAATGCCGTCGATTCGTTTCATGCCGCTAGTCTAGCACATTCCCCGCCGCCCCGCGCCGGGCGCGCGGCGGGGCTCAGGGCGCGGCGGCGGCGCGCTCCGGCCACGGGGGCGGGGTCTGGCCGAGGAGGGCGCGGACGAAGAAGTCCTTCATCTTGCGCTCGACGAAGGGGCCGGAGATGGCGTGGCCGGTGTTGGGGAGGAAGAGCTGCTCGAAGTCCTTGCCGGCCTGGATGAGGGCGTGGGCCACCTGGAGGGAGGTGGCGGGGTCGACGTTGTCGTCGTCCTCGCCGTTGATGAGGAAGAGCCTGCCCTTGAGGCGGTGGGCGTTGGCGACGTTGGAGTTCTCGGCGTACCAGGGGCCGAGGGGCCAGCCCATGAACTGCTCGTTCCACCACAGCTTGTCCACGCGGTTGTCGTGGCAGCCGCAGAGGGCGATGGCGGCCTTGTAGAAGTCGTTGTGCCAGAGGAGCGCGGCCATGGCGTTCTGGCCGCCGGCGGACCATCCGAAGATCCCCACGCGCGAGAGGTCGAGCCACGGGCGCTCCTTGGCGGCGGCCTTCATCCAGAGGATGCGGTCGGGGAAGCCGGCGTCGCGGAGGTTGCGCCAGCAGACGTCGTGGAAGGCCTTGGAGCGGCCGGCGGTGCCCATGCCGTCGATCTTCACCACCACGAAGCCGAGCGCGGCGAAGATGTCGGAGAAGTAATCGACGGGCAGGAAGGCGGCGGGGAAGCGGTAGCCGTGGGGGCCGGCGTAGATCTGCTCGAGGACGGGGTACTTCCGCGCGGGGTCGAAGTTCGGCGGCAGGCGGAGGACGCCCCAGATGTCGGTCTCGCCGTCGCGCCCCTTGGCATGGAAGACCTGGGGCATCTGCCAGCCGGAGGCCTGGAGGTCGGCCACGTCCTGCCGCTGCAGCTCGGCGACGACCGCGCCGTCGGCCCCGCGCCGCAGGAGGGCGACGTTCGGGCGGTCGGCGCGCGAGGCGTTGTCCACGAAGACGGCCCCGTCGGGCGAGAAGGCCACGTCATGGTGGGCGTCCTCGGGCGTCAGGTCGCGCCAGCCCGAGCCGTCGAGCGCGGCGACGCAGAGATGGAGCTGATAGGGGCACTCCCCGGGGTTGACGCCGCCGGCGGTGAACCAGACCCTGCCCGACGCCTCGTCCACGCGCACGATTTCATGGACCACGAAGCGGCCCTGCGTCAGCGGCACGGCCCGCCCGTCGTCCCAGAAGCGCCACAGCTGCCGCCAGCCGGTGCGCTCGCTCACCCACAGCGTCGAGCGGCCGTCGGCCAGGTCGCGCCGCTGGCGGAGGGTGTAGGGCACGAAGGTCTCGGCGCGCTCCTCCACGCGCGCCCGGCGCACGCCGTCGGCAAAGACCTCCCAGACGGCGAAGGCGCCGAAGCCGCGTTGCGTCCATTCGAAGGTGAAGGCCTTGGAATCCGGCCGCCACGCCGGCGCCGAGAGGAACCACTGCGTCTCCAGCCCCGTGAGGTCCAGCGGGATGGGGCGGCGGTTGGGGATGTCGATCAGCGCCGGCAGCCGCACCGTCACCGCGTCCCCGGGCCGCGCGTAATCCACCTGGCGCTCCCTCGGGCGCACGGAGCCCTCGGGCGCGGAGGTGCGCAGCGCCAGGCGCGGCTCCGCCGCCGGGCGCACGCGGTTCGCCGCCACCCGCGTGCCGTCGGGCGACCAGCGGACGGAGGCGGCCTCGTAGGGAACCGCCGGGTTCCCGTCATAGGTCAGCTGGGCCGCCGCCGGCGCGTCCTTGCGCGTCTCCTCCAGCCACAGGTTGCCGTCGCGCACGGAGAGACGCAGGCGGCCGTCCGGCGAGAGCAGGTTGTCCGGCCGCGCGGCCTCCTTTTTCTCCTCGGGCTTGGCCAGCAGCGCGTCGGCCAGCGCGGGGGCGTCGGCCCGGGCCGCCTCGGCCAAGGCCTTTTTGTCCTTGGCCTCCCACATCCGCCCATCCGCCGCGCGCACCAGGCGCAGGCGCTCCCCCTCGCGCGTCGCCGTCCGATGCCAGAACCCGAGGCCGCCGCACAGCCACTGCGGCTTGACCGGCCCCAGATAGGTCTGCTTCCACCAATCCATGACCTTGCCCGAGCGCGCGTAATCCTCCGCCGTCGGCGCGATCTGCGCCCACGCCCCCGCGGCGGCGCACGCCACCGCCAACATCAAAACCGCAATCCTCATCGCGAACTCCTTTCATCCTCCACAGTAACACCCGCCGCCCGCCCCGCCAAGCGCCATCCCGGCCTCTCCCCCGCCTGCCGCCTGCCGTATGCAGCGCGCCGCGCCCCGCGGCGGGAGGCCGGCCGGGGTCGCCTGTGCCCCGCGCCGCGCCCCCGGCGCCAAGGACGGCAAAAGACGAGGCTTGGCAACGCCTTGCGCCCGGAAGAACGCCCGGGCGGCGGGGCGGCGGCGAACTTTTTTCGCCCAACGCGAAAAAATCGCTTGCGTTCGGCGCACGGCATGTGCTATCTTATGTGCATTCCTTTCACGGGGGTATAGCTCAGTTGGTAGAGCGTTTGAATGGCATTCAAAAGGTCAGGAGTTCGACTCTCCTTACCTCCACCATAAAAAAGGAAGACCGGACGAAGCGACGCGCGAGCGCCGCTTTTTTCGTGCCGCCGCGCCGCCTTGGGCGGCGGGCCCCATAATCTGGCAACCGAAACGTGCGCCAAAAGGAGGGCAAGCGGAGGGGTGCTGTGTCATTGGCAGGTACACAGAAGGGAGGGAGCGACGCCTCAACTTTCGCTTCGGCGCACAGAACTATGACCCATCACGCCCCGGACAACCCCGCTTGACACGTGGTGCACCCGGGGGCTATACTGGCCCCGTGACTGGGAAAGGGCAAGGTCGGACGTTTTTTCGTTATGCGGTGGCGTGCGCGCTCGCGGCGTTGACGTGCGGCGCGTCGGCTTTCAACGTGGAGGGGGCTTTCTCGGTGGCCGAGGCGACGGAGGCAGACTCCGCACGCGCCCCGTATTCCTGCGCAATCCCGCGCTTATCCTTGGCGACGACGCCTCCGCATCCGCGCTCGCCGAGACCATCTTCTCGCCTATGCAATCCCCGAGCGCTCCAAACCCACCGGAAAAACCAAATTGCCTGCGCTTCTAAATGACCGCCAGACGAATTGTCAGACTAAGTATGTTCATCCAAGATCCAATTTTATCTGGGCAAGAACAGAACAACCTTTCGTCAATCGTTGGTTACATTCGGATATCAAAGATGTAGCCTTCCCATTTACGCGTCCTCTTTATCGGACAATCATTGAACAAGGCGTGTTGAAATGGAACGGATGGCAATCATCGGAATGAGCTTTCTTTTTTGCGGATGGCTTTGTGCGCAGGGCGGGCCTTCGCCAATCCTGAAGGATTTGCTTGAGCATGGCGGCATCGCGACCTTTGAACTGACAGTAAAGGATGACCAAGGGAAACCGGTGGAAGGCGCAGAGGCAAATGCGGGATTTTGGGACCCAGTCCGCGTGAGCAATTTGACCACAGGGGAGACAGACTCGAAGGGTTATGTGAAACTCTCCGAGAGATCGTGGATGGATGGAGGCGTGACCATCAAAAAAGATGGGTATTATGAATCATACGTGAACGAAACCTTTGCGGCACCTGACAAGGCCCCCCGGTTGGTTTGAGCGGCGACGTTGGCGGCCTGTCGTACGTGAGGTAACCTTACAGAAAAAGCGGAACCCAATCCCAATGTATGCGTATTTCATGGTGTCGTTGCCGTTCCCGAAGGGGCAGCGCCGCGCGGGGTTTGACTTGAAGAAGTGCGACTGGATGCCACCTTTTGGCGCAGGCGAACAGTTGGACATGCTCGTATCCATCACAACGCGAGAGAAGCGAAACGGAAAAGATGAGTGGCGTGAAGCCGAAACACTTACATTTCATTTCCCGAATCCAGGGGACGGGATTCAACTGCATGAAAAAGTTTCTTCCCTGTTCCCGACAACACATCACGTGAATAGTCAACAATCTTTTTTGCAGACAATGACATTCTCCACGGTGAACGCACGATACATGGTTGACGAAAAACACTATCTTACATTCGTGGAAATGATTGATGATTCGTATCTTGAACTTCAGGCCGTCTACTTCAACCCGACACCAAATGACACCAATCTGGAGTTTGACCCGGATCAGAATCTGGTTTCGCGGGAGGAGTTGCGGCGCAAGAAGCGGTGGCCGTGATGGGGATGGCTTGGGCAAGCGAAGGAAAGGAGTCGGCGATGCGGCGGATGGCGCGGACGGTTTTGGCTGCTGTGGGGATGGCGTGGGGCGCGGGCGCGTGGGGGGCGTTGGCGCCGCGCCCCCGGTGCGTTGGCGGGGAAGACGATCGCGTGGGCGTTCCTCATCTTCTGGGAGTTTGAGTGAGCGTGCCCGGTTGCGGCCGCGGTTCGGGTGCGGCCGTCAGCCGCGCCATCCCTGACGGCGCCCCGTGCGACGGTTTTGGCGTGGCCGTTCTCCCGGGCACGTGTGCGGTTTCCGGGGGAGGAAGCGCGCAATCACGAATTGTGCTATACTCATGCGCTTATGAACCCGTTGGAGCAATGTGAGCTTTGCCCCCGCCGGTGCGGCGTCGACCGTCTGCACGGGCAGTTTGGGTATTGCCGGGGCGGCGCGCGGGTGCGGATGTTCCGCTGGGGGCCGCATTTCGGCGAGGAGCCGCCGGTCTCCGGGACGCGGGGGAGCGGGACGCTCTTCTTCTCGCATTGCACGATGCGGTGCGTCTATTGCCAGAACGGCCGCTGGAGCAACGGCGGCGCGGGCGAGGATCTCTCGGTGGGGGAGCTGGCGGCGCGGATGCGCACGTTGGCGGAGAAGGGGTGCCACAACTGGAACCTGGTCTCGCCCACGCCGTGGCTGCCGCAGATCGCCGAGGCGGCGGGGATGTTGGCGGCGGAGGGGGTGCGCCTGCCCTTCGTCTACAACACCTCGGGCTACGAGCGCACGGAGACGCTGGAGGCCTACGCGGGGCTAGCGGACGTGGCGCTGGCCGACCTGCGCTATGCGCGCGAGGCGAGCGCGCGGGAGGGGAGCGGCACGCCGGATTACGTGCCGGCGGCGCGCGCGGCCATCCGTTGGCTCTGGGGGCGCCTGGGGCCGCTGACGCTCGACGGGGAGGGCATCGCGCGGCGGGGGCTGATCGTGCGCGTGCTGGCGTTGCCGGGGCGGGTGGAGGAGGCGGCCGAAAGCCTCGTCTGGCTGCGCGAGACGTTGGGCGCGGGGGTGGCCGTGAGTGTGATGGCGCAGTACAACCCCGTGGGCCCGGCGCGGGCGATGGCGGGGTGGGACCGGCGGCTGACGCCGGAGGAGTACGCGCCCTTGGCGGATTTGGCGGCGGATCTGGGCTTCGAGCAGGGCTGGGTGCAGCCGTGCGAGGCGGAAACGGCCGAGCGCATGCTGGGCGACGACATGGCCGCCGGCTACGGCGAGGTGCGCGGATAAGCGGATTTTTTCGGACAGTGAACGACCTTACAACATCCCTTCAGAAAGGAAGCGAGACATGAGCGGACACAGTAAATGGGCGACCATCAAGCACGCCAAGGGCGCGGCCGACGCCAAGCGCGGCAAGATGTTCAGCCGCCTGGCCAAGGAGATCATGCTGGTGGCCAAGAGCGGCGGCGACCCCAACACCAACCCTTCCCTGCGCAACCTCATCGCCAAGGCCAAGGGCATCAACATGCCCAAGGACAACATCGACCGCGCCATCAAGAAGGGCACGGGCGAGCTCCAGGCCGAGGCGCTCGAGGAGATCACCTACGAGGGTTACGTCGGCACCGTCGGGCTCGTGGTGCAGGTGCTCACCGACAACAAGAACCGTGCGGCGGCCGAGATCCGCAACATCTTCAAGAAGAACAACTCCGAGCTCGGGCAGTCCGGCTCCGTCACCCGCAACTTCGAGCGCAAGGGGCAGATCCTCCTCCCCAAGGGCAACCTTGAGGAAGACGAGATCATGATGCTGGCCCTGGACGCCGGCGCCGACGACGTGAACGCCGACGAGGAAGGCTTCGAGATCCTCACCGCGCCCGGCGCCTTCGCCGCCGTCTGCGACGCGCTCAACAAGGCCGGCGTCGAGACCTCCGAGGCCGAGGTCAAGCTCATCCCCATGGCCACCACCCCCGTGACCGACCTCAACCAGGCCAAGGCCCTCAACCGCTTCATCGCGGCCCTCGAGGACAACGAGGACGTCCAGAACGTCTTCACCACCGCCGACTTCTCCGACGAGGTCGAGGCCGCCCTCGCCGCCGAGGAGGAGTGAGGCCCGGCAGGGGCGCGTCCGGCGGGGCGGCGGAAGGCCGCGCCCGCCGAATGCGCTTCCCTTTTCGGACGGAAAAGGGTATACTGTCGCACTGAGTTTTCCTTCCCGCGGGAAGGCACGAGCACAAGGAACGGACATGAAGTTGATAGCACAGGCCGCGCCGGCCGCGCAGACCACGGCGGCCACGACCACCACGACGACGGAACCCGCCCCCGCGGCGGCCGAGGGCACGCCCCCCCCGCAGGGCGGCATGGGAAGCACGCTGATCTTCATCGTGCTGCTCTTCGGCATCTTCTACTTCATGATGATCCGCCCGCAGCAGCGCAAGGAAAAGGAACGCCAGAAGATGATCGCCGAGCTCCGCGCCGGGCGGAAGGTCTCCTTCGCCGGCGGCCTCATCGGCACCATCAAGGAAGCCCGGGAGCAGACCTTCCTCATCGAGCTGTGCCCCGGGACGACGGTGGAGGTGGCGCGCGGTGCCGTGGCGGCGGCCATCGAAGAGCCCGCCGCCGAAGGGACGAAGTGATTTCGACGCAGACAGACAGCGGAGCGGACGATGCTGAACTTTAAGGACTTGGACACGCCCAGCCTCATCAAATGGGCGATTTTGGCCGTCTTGGCGGCCTTCTCGTGCTATGTCACCTTCCCGGCCAAGGAAAAGGTGCGCCTCGGGCTGGACCTTCAGGGCGGCACCAGCTTCACCGTGCAGATCGACGAGGCGAAGCTGACCGAGGACCTCAAGGCCCAGGGCTTCGCCGCCGCCGGCGTCACCCCCGAGACGGCCACCCCCGAGCAGATCGCCCAGATCGAAAGCAAGGCCAAGGCCGACGCCCAGGCCGCGATGACCGACGCCGACGACCTCACCCTCGAGGTGCTCCGCAAGCGCATCGACGCCATCGGCACCAACGAGCCCATCATCGCCAAGGCCAACGGCCACCGCATCCTCATCCAGATCCCCGGCGCCGACGCCGCCAAGGCCCGCGCCGCCGAGGAGAGCGTCAAATCCGCCGCCTTCCTCGCCTTCCGCCTCGTCCACCGCGACAACGACAGCCTCTCCCGCGCGGTGCTCGACTCCAACCGCACGCCCGCGGGCTTCGTGCGCAGCAACTGCGACGGGCGCGACTGCTTCGTCCGCGGCGACGACTACGCCGCGCTCTCGGCCGAGCCCGACTTCATGGTGAAGCTGGGCCGCTTCGCCGCCCCCTCCGCCCTCTATGAGTGCGTGATGGAGGAGATTGGGCGCGACCCCGCCGGGCGCGTGGCCTACGTGCCCTGCTTCGTCTCGCGCAGCCAGAGCACCACCGTCAGCGGCTCCACCGTCACCCGCGCCACCCCGAACCGCAACACGATGACCGGCAAGACGGTCGTCGACGTCGAGTTCGACAGCGAGGGCGCCAGGGCCTTCGCCCGCATCACCGGCAACTACGTAGGCCGCCAGCTCGCCATCATCCTCGACGACGTGGTGCGTTCCGCCCCCGTCCTCCGCTCCGAGATCACCGACGGCCGCTGCGAGATCTCCGGCAACTTCGACTGGAAGAGCGCCACCGAGCTCGCCGGCGTGCTGAACGCCGGCGCCCTCAAGGCCCCCATCCGCATCATCGAGACCCGCTCCGTCTCCCCCAGCCTGGGCCAGGAGGCCATCTCCAAGGGCGCGCTCGCCAGCGCCATCGGCGTGGTGGCGGTCTTCGCCTTCATGATCTTCTACTACCTCTTCTGCGGCATCATCGCCGACGTGGCCCTTCTCCTCAACGTCATCCTCTGGCCCGCCGGCATGATCATCGCCAGCGGCATCATGAGCGTCTTCATCACCGACGGCACCGGCTCCACCTCCCTTGGGCAGCTGCCGGTGCTCACCCTCCCGGGCATCGCCGGCCTGGTCCTCTCCGTCGGCATGGCGGTGGACGCCAACGTGCTCATCTTCGAGCGGATGCGCGAGGAGTTCCGCCTGGGCAAGACCGCCAAGGCCGCCGTGGCCGCGGGCTACGAGCGCGCCTTCCTGGCCATCTTCGACTCCAACCTCACCACCCTCATCACCGGCGTCATCCTCTTCATCTTCGGCTCCGGCCCCATCCGCGGCTTCGCCGTCACCCTCTGCGGCGGCATCATCATCTCGATGTTCACCGCGCTGGTCGTCACCCGCCTCATCTTCAACCTCATCGTCCAGGACACCACCAAGCCCTACAAGATGCTCCAGTGGGTGCCCGAGACCATCAACTTCGACTTCCTCCGGTGGGCAAAGCCCCTTGCCCTCGCCGCCCTCGCCGTCATCGTCGTCACCGTCGGGCTCTTCCTCTTCCGCGCCACGAAGAACCCCTCCAGCGTCATGGCGGTGGACTTCACCGGCGGCCTCTCCCTGCTCTATGAGGCCACCCTCAAGTCCGACGGCTCGAACGTCGCCCTCGACCCCGACCAGGTCCGCGCCATCGTCGACGGCATCGAAGGCATCTCCGACCCCACCGTCCAGAACGCCACCGCCGAGAACGGCAAGATCCAGACCCTCGTCAAGACCGCCGTCACCGAGGTCAAGGGCAAGGACGGCCAGACGATCGCCTCCGAGGAGGCCATCCGCCGCGCCATCGACGAGGCCACCCCCGACTACAACGTCGTCATGGTCAGCCGCGACCAGGTCGGCTCCCAGATCGGCTCCGAGCTCAAGCGCGACGCCGTCTGGTCCATCGCCCTCTCCCTCATCATGATCATCGCCTACGTCTCCTTCCGCTTCCAGTTCGGCTTCGCCCTCGGCGGCGTCGTCGCCCTGGCGCACGACGCGCTGATCACCCTGGGCGTCTACACCCTCTGCGGCAACCAGGTCAGCCTCACCACCGTCGCCGCGCTCCTCACCATCGTCGGCTACTCCATCAACGACACCATCGTGGCCTACGACCGCGTGCGCGAAATCATGGCCCGCGAGCCCGACCTCGACTTCCCCACCGCCATCCGCAAGGGCCTCAACCAGACCCTCAGCCGCACCCTCCTCACCACCCTCTCCACCCTCATGCCCGTGGCCGCGCTCTACTTCTTCGGCGGCGCCGCCATGCACGACTTCGCCTTCGCGCTCTTCGTGGGCATGGTGGCCGGCACCTACTCCACGCTCTTCATCGCCCCCTTGGTGACGGTGGCGTGGTACCGCGGCAAGCGCCCCCTCACCGCCGAGCAGCGCGCCGCCGCCCGCGCCGCCAAGCTCGCCGCCAAGCCCTGAGCCCAAGGAGGGGTGGCAGAGCGGTCGAATGCGGCGGTCTTGAAAACCGTTGAGCCGCGAGGCTCCGGGGGTTCGAATCCCTCCCCCTCCGCCACAAACCAAAGCCCCCGGCGCCGCCGGGGGCTTTTTTCGCGCCCCGGCCCGACCGGGGTCGGCGGGCGCAAAAAGATGTTGACTTCCAGGGGCCGGGTGTGCTATCTTTCAAGGCGGTCAATGCGGGACTACTCCACCCCACCACCACCCGCATTGGCCCTGGGCCGGAGGCCCTCCGTCAGGTATGCCGATTCCTTCCCCCACCCGAATCGGGCAGATTAGACCACGGAGGATTCCCTCCGGCCCCCTTTTTCGCCCTCCGCGCACGTGCTATAATCCCGCCCATGACCGCCCGCCTCTCCATCCCGCCCGAACTGCCGATCGCCGCCCATGCGCAGGCGCTCCTCGCCTCCCTGCGCGACAACCCCGTCACCATCGTCTGCGGCGACACCGGCAGCGGCAAGACCACCCAGCTGCCGAAGCTCGCCCACCTGGCCCGCCCCGGCGCGCGCGGGCTCATCGGCGTCACCCAGCCCCGGCGCCTGGCCGCCGTGGCGATGGCGCGGCGCCTGGCCGAGGAGGTGGGCTCGCCCCTCGGGGGGCTGGTGGGCTATCAGCACCGCTTCGAGCGCAAAACCTCGGCGCAGACCCGCTTCAAGCTGATGACCGACGGCATCCTGCTGGCCGAGACGCGCGACGACCCGCTCTTCCGCCGCTACGCCACGCTGATCATCGACGAGGCCCACGAGCGCTCCCTCAACATCGACTTCCTCCTTGGCCTCCTGCGCCGCGCCCTGCCGCGCCGCCCCGACCTGCGCGTGGTCGTCTCCTCCGCCACCCTCGACGCGGAGCGCTTCGCGGACTTCTTCGGCGGCGCGCCCGTGATCACCATCCCCGGGCGCCTGTACCCCATCGAGACCGTCTGGCTGCCGGAGGGGGAGGACGAGGAGGACGACCTGCCGCGCCGCGTCGCCGACGCCGTCGACCTGCTGGGCCCCGAGAGCGGCGACATCCTCGTCTTCCTCCCCGGCGAGCGCGACATCCGCGAGTGCATGGCCTTCCTGGAGGGGCGGCGCCTGCCGCGCACCGAGTGCCTGCCCCTGCTGGCCAGCCTGCCGCCCGGCGAGCAGGCGCGCGCCTTCCGGCCCTCCGCCAACCGGCGCATCGTGCTGGCCACGAACGTCGCCGAGACCTCCGTCACCATCCCCGGCATCCGCGCGGTCATCGACTCCGGCCTGGCGCGCATCCGGCGCTACTCGCCCCAGCGGCACGTCCAGACCCTGCGCGTCGAGCCCATCAGCCAAGCCAGCGCCCGCCAGCGCATGGGGCGCTGCGGCCGCGTCGGCCCCGGCACGTGCGTCCGCCTCTACTCCCAGGAGGACTACGCCCGGCGCGAGGCCCACACCGCCCCCGAGATCCGGCGCACCGCCCTGGCCGGCGTCATCCTCACCATGGCCGACCACCGCTTCGGGCGCATCGAGGACTTCCCCTTCATCGAGCCCCCCGCCGGCGCCGCCGTCCGCGAGGGCTACCGCGAGCTGCTGGAGCTCGGCGCCCTGCGCCGCGACGCCTCGGGCGAAGGCTTCGCCCTCACCGGCATCGGCCGCGCCCTCGCGGCCTTCCCGGTCGAGCCCCGCTTCGCGCGCATCCTCCTGGCCGCCGAGAGCGAGCAATGCCTCCGCGACGCCCTGACCGTCGTCGCCGCGCTCGCCTGCGACGACCCGCTCCTGCGCCCCCTCGACAAGGCCGCGCAGGCCGACCAGCAGCACGCGCGCTTCCGCTGCCCCAACAGCGACTTCTCCGGGCGCCTCCGCCTCTGGGCCTGGTGGAACGACGCCTCCCAGGGCGTCAGCGAGACCCAGCGCCGCCGCCGCTGCAAGGCCGCCTTCGTCAGCTACCCCAAGATGCGCGAATGGGCCAACGTCCGCGCGCAGCTCCTGGATCTCTGCGTCGAGCGCCGCCTCCATGCCGACGACGCGCGCGGGGGCGAGGCCGGGCTCCACCGCGCCCTCCTCTGCGGCCTGCTCTCCCGGATCGGCCATTACGACCGCGAGGCGCGCGACTACCGCGGCGCCTTCGCCGTCCGCTTCGCCCTCTTCCCCGGCTCCGCCCTCGCCAAGGCCGAGCGCCGCGAGCGCGGGCGCCCCGCCCCGCCCGCCCCCGCCCGGAAGCCCCGGGGCGACGTGCTCCCGGAATCCCGCGAATGGGTGCTCGCCGGCGAGCTTGTCGAGACCTCCCGCCTCTTCGGGCGCACCTGCGCCTGCATCGACCCGGCGTGGGTCGAGCCCATCGCCGGCCCCCTCTGCAAAATCCACCGCCACTCCGCCTTCTGGGATCCCGACCACGGCTTCGTCCGCGTCCACGAGGACGTCACCCTCTTCGGCCTGCCCCTCGCCAAGGGGCGGCTCCGGGATCTTTCGCGGATCGACCCCGAGGCCGCCCGCCGCTTCTTCATCGCCGACGCCCTCGCCGTCCCCGACGCCCTGCGCAACCCGCCCCCCTGGCTCCGCGCCAACTGGGAGCGCCAGCGACTCCTCGAGCAGCTCACCGCCCTGCGCCGCGACGCCCGCGACACCCTGCGCGAGGCGCTCCTGGCCTTCTACGAGGCCCGCCTGCCCCACGACGTCTGCAACGCCCCCGGCCTGCGCAAGTGCCCCCCGCTCCCGCTCGAGGGCCCCGCCTTCGACGTCGACGCCGCCAGCCTCCGCGACTTCCCCCAGACGCTCACCGTCGCCGGGCACGCCTTCCCCCTCGTCTACCGGCACGACCCGCAGGCCCCCGACGACGGCGTCACGCTCGTCGCCGACCCCGAGCACCTGCCCCTGCTCCGGGGGTTCCACGCCGAATGGCTCGTCCCCGGCCTCCTGCCCGAGAAGGTGCTCTGGCTGCTCAACGCCCTGCCCAGCCGCGTCCGCCACGTCCTCGGCCCCCTCCCCGAGCTTCAGGCCCTCGTCCTCTCCCGCGCCAAGCCCTACGCGCGCCCCCTCTCCGAGACGCTCTTCCGCATCCTGCGCGACGAGAAGGGCGTCCGCGTCGACGAGACCCCTTGGGAGGAGGATCGCCTCCCGGCGCACCTGCGCATGAACTTCCGCGTCGAACGCGACGGCGAGGTGCTCGGGCAAGGCCGCAACCTCGCGCCGCTCCTCGACCTCTTCGCCCCCCAAAGCGCGGCGCCCGCGCCCCCCGCCGCCGCCCTCGCCGACCCCGCGCAGGCCCGCCTCGCCCACCGGCGCGAATGCCTTGCCGGGCTCCGGGGCTTCCTCGGCGCCCACGCCAAGACCCTCGAGACGCTCCCCTCCGTCCCGCAGAACGTCCGCGCCTTCGCCCAGGCCGCCGCCATCGACCTGCCCCGCCTGGGCCGCGAGCTCCTCGACCGCGCCCTCGAGGCGGTCTTCCTCGACGACCTGCCGCCCGACGCGGACGCCCTCCGCGCCCGCTACGCCGCGCGCAGGCCCCGCCTCCAGAACACGCTCACCCTCCTCCGCCGCCAGACCCTCCACGTCCTCGCCGAGACCGCCCGCCTTGAGCAGGCCGCGCAAAGCGCCACCGGCGTCTACCCCGAGACGCTCGAGGACGTCCAGGACCAACTCGCCTGGCTCGTCTACGACGGCTTCGTCGCCGCCACCCCGCCCGAGTGGCTCGAACGCCTCCCCCTGCTCCTCGAAGGCGTCGCCGACCGCCTCGGGCGCGCCCGCGCCAACCCCGCCGCCGACCGCCGCAAACTCCAGACGCTCCTGCCCCTCTGGCAGCGCTGGCGCGACTTCGTCGCCCTCGCCAAGAAGCCCCGCCACGACCCCCGCGCCCTCTCCGACTACCGCTGGGCCATCGAGTCCCTGCGCCTGCTCACCTTCTGCCCCACCCTGCCCGCGCCCACCCACCCCACCGCCAAATCCCTCGACGCCCTCTGGTCCGCCGTCCTCAATCCCTAGACGGCCCCGCGTGTGCTACACTATGCGGCGAGAGGAGTGACGATGATTGATTTGGCGTTCCCTTGGGCATTGGTGTTGCTGGCGCCGTGGGCTGTGGCGGCGTGGCGGGCGCTGCGCACGGCGCGCCCGCGGGGGGCGGTCTTCGCGGGGGCCTCGGCCCGGCTGGGCGGCGCGGGCGTCTCGTGGCGGGCGCGGGCGTGCCGGGCGCTGCCCTTCGTCTTCCTGGCGGGCGCGCTGGCGCTCATCGTCGGCGCCGCCGGCCCGCGGCGCGTCCTGGCGCGCGAGGTGCGCGCCTCCGACGCGCTGGCGGTCATGATGGCCGTGGACGTCTCGGGCTCCATGCGCGGGCTGGATCTCAGCGAGGGCCGGTGGGACGCCACGCGCCTGGACGTGGTCAAGCGCCTTTTCCGCGACTTCGTGGCCCGGCGCCCCGGCGACCTGATCGGCCTGGTGACCTTCGGCGGCTACGCCAGCGTCCGCGCCCCCCTCACCGCCGACCACCGCGCGCTGGGGCACACCTTGGCGGGCGTAGAGATCCCCGGCGGCGAGGACGGGCTCGACGCGCAGGGCCGCCCCGTCCCCGACGAGGAGTTGCTCACCGCCATCGGCGACGGCCTCTCCGTCGCCCTCCTCCGCCTCAAGGACGCCGAGCCCAAGACCAAGATCGTCATCCTTCTCTCCGACGGCGAAAGCAACGTCGGCGCCGTCACGCCCCTCGAGGCCGCCCGCGCCGCCAAGGCGCTCGGCGTCCGCGTCTACACCATCGGCGTCGGCTCCGACGGCCCCACCAAGATCTGGGCGCGCGACCTCCGCGGCGCCAAGGTCCTCGCCGACGTCCGCATGACCCTCGACGAGGCCACCCTCAAGGCCATCGCCGAGGAGACCGGCGGCCTCTACGCCAACGTCCGCTCCCCCGAGGCCCTCGAGGCCTTCCTCGGCCGCGTCGCCGAATTGGAGACCACCCGCGTGGAGCGCCAGGTCTACGCCCGCTTCCGCGGCGCGGCCCGCCCCTGGCTCCTCGCCGGCGGCGCCCTCTGCCTCGTGGCCGCCTGCGCCCTCACCGCCCTGCTCAGGAGACCTTTGTGAACGACGCCCCCGCCCCGACCCGACGCCCCCTCGCCACCGAGGCCAGCCTCCGCGCCGCCTTCGACGCCTTCCTCCAAGGCATCCCCGAGCAGACCCTCCGCCGCTTCCTCACCACCCGCGCCCTGTGCGCCAAGGGCGTCCGCCCCAACGCCCCCAAACGCGCCCTCGTCGCCCTCGCCGCCCAGACCTTCGCCCCCCGCCTCCGGACGCGCGACGGCGCCCTCGCCGCCCTGCTGGGCGACTGCGGCCACCCCCTCGCCCGCCTGACCGCCCTCCTCGAGCCCGCCGCCCTCCGCGCCTGCGCCCCCGCCCTCGCCGTCCGATTCGGCGCCGACGACCTCTTCCTCGCCCTCTTCCAAGACGCCCGCGACGACGTCCGCGCCCTCGCCCAGACCCTTTGGGACGGCGCCGACGCCGGCGACCTCCCCGACCCCGGCCGCGCCCAGACCGCGCTCGCCGACCTCTTCGGCCCGCTCATGGGCGCCGCCGACGCCCCACCCCCGCCCAACCACGCCCGGCTCGCCGAACTCCGCGCCCAAAACGAGACGTTGGAGAAGACGCTGCGCAAGGAGCGCCGCGAGGCCGCCGAGGCCGCCCAGCGCGCCGAGCGGGAGAAGAACGCCGCCTGCAAGCAGCTCCAGTTCCACATCGACGAGCGCGACCGCGTCCTCGCCGCCCTCGAGGCCAAGGCCGCGAAGGCCGGGCGCGAGCGCGAGGAACGCCTGCGCGCCGAGGTTGCCTCCCGCCTCATCACCGCCTTCCACGGCTGGCTCGCCCCCGCCATCCGCGCCGAGCGCCTCGCCCAGGCCGACCCCGCCGCGCCGATCCTTGAGCGCGTCGGCGCGGCCCTCGACGAACAGGCCCGCCTGGACCGCGCCTCCGCCTCCCGCGCCCGCCTCCGCGCCCGCCTCGGGGACGTCGAGGCCGCACTCCGCCGCGTCGACGACGCCCTCGCCGGCGCGCAGATCCGAAGCGCCGCCCTCCTGGCCGTCCGCGACGACCTTGTCGCCCTCCGCGCCGATCTCCGCGAGACCCTCCGCGCCGAGGGCCTCCCCCCCGGCGCCAGCCTCCTCGCCGCCCAGCTACGGAGCGTCATCCAAGCCTCCCGCCAGAAGCAGCAGCCCGCCCTCGAGGATCTCCTGCGCCTCGCCTTCCGCTTCAAGCTCATCGACGCCCCCGAGGAGGCCGCCCTCCGCGAGACCCTCCGCCGCCGGCAGGCCCTTTGGGGCATCGAGGTGCCCGCCGACCCCGCCGCCCCCGAGCCCGACCCCCCCGAACCCCCCGCCCACATCGCCCCGCGCCACCCCGACCTCGCCCGGGGCCTCCGCGGCGCCGCCCCCCTTTACCTCTTCCTCGACGGCCACAACATCCTCAACGGCATCAGCCGCTACCGCACCCCCCGCGGCGAGCCCATGCCCCACGAGGCCGCGCGCAAACTCCTGGAGGGCGACGTCCGCGCCCTTCTCCAAGACCGCCCCCTCGTCTACGCCCAGCTCGTCTGGGACGGCGCCACCCGCTCCTCCTACTCCCTCGCCGAGAACGTCACCGTCCACTACTCCGGCGGCACCGGCGAGCACCGCGCCGACCACTACATCCTCGACCAGATCGAATACGCCCGCGGCCAAGGGCAGGGCCCCCTCGTCCTCGTCTCCGACGACAACGGCTTCCGCGGCCAGGCCCAACGCCTCGGTGCCGCCTGCTGCCGCCTCCACGACTTCGCCGCCTTCCTCACCAACGCCCTCCACTGACGCCCCGCCATGCCTCTCCTCCCCCCCAGGCCCCGACGCGCGGATTGGCGCTGGCAGCTGCGCCATGCCCTTTGCGCCGCCGACTTCGGCCGCGGCGAGATCCCCGGCTGGCCCTGCCGCGTCACCCCCTATTACGCCTCCCTCGCCGACCTCTCCGACCCGGACGACCCCATCGCCCGCCAGTTCCTCCCCGACCCCCGCGAGACCCTCCCCGACCCCTTCGGCCCCGACCCCTTCGGCGAGGACGGCCCGGCCGCCCTCGCCCCCGGCATCAAGCAGCGCTTCCCCGACCGCGTCCTCGCCCAGCTCTTCCTCTCCTGCGCCGCCAACTGCCGCCACTGCACCCGCCGCGGGCTGCTCGGCCGCGCCCGCCCCGCCAGCCTCGGCGACCTGCTCGCCGCCCTGCGCGCCCGCCCCGCCGTCCGCGAGGTGCTGCTCTCCGGCGGCGACCCCCTCCTGCTTCCCGACGACGCCCTCCTCGGCTGGGTCGACGCCCTGGCCGCGCTGCCCCAGCTCGACGCCATCCGCCTCTGCACCCGCACCCTCGCCACGCTCCCCATGCGCTGGACGCTCCCGCTCGTCCGCCGCCTTGCCCGAAGCGGGCGGCTGTGGGTGCAGACGCAGTTCAACCACCCCCGCGAACTCACCCCCGAGGCCGTCGCCGCCTGCGCCCGCCTCGTCGGGCACGGCATCCCCGTCTCCAACCAAAGCGTCCTCCTGCGCGGCGTCAACGACGACCCCGCCGTCATGGCCGCCCTCTGCGCCGGGCTCCAACGCGCCCGCGTCCGCCCCTACTACGTCTTCGTCTGCGACCCCATCGCCGGCATCGGCCACTTCCGCACCCCGCCCGAGACCGCGCCCCGCCTCCGCGAGCACCTGCTCACCCACCTCGGCGGGCTCGCCTGCCCCCGTTTCGTCGCCGACCTCCCCGGCGCGCCCCACAAGCAGGACGTCCGCTGACCCAAACGCCCAACGAAAAAAGGCCCCCGCGAACACCTCGCGGGGGCCTTTTTCGTTTCGGGGTCGGTCAAGGCTCGGCCGGCGCCCGCACGCGCACCCGGAAGAGCGTGACGCCGGGGGCCGCCTGCCCGGTGAGCGTCACGGTGGCGGAGCCATCGGAAACGGCGGAGGCGAGCGGCTCGCCCGCGCTCCCGCCATCCTCAAGCGAGACGGGCTCCGCCGTCACGGACGCCCCCGCGGCGATGGCGACGTCGCCGTCGGGCGCGGAGACCTCGGCGGTCACGGAGAAGGCGCCGTCGGAGACGGCAAGGGCGGTGACCGTGAGGTCGTAGGCCACGCGCAGGGCGGAGCCCTCGGCGACGACGAGCCCGTCGCCGGAAAGGCAGGCGAGGGCCTCGTTGATCTGGGCGGTGGTCATGGGCGCGCCGTTGGCCAGGCCGCTGACCTCGGAGACCTTAGCGAGGCCGGCGCGCTCGGCGGCGGCGGCGAGGAGGACCTTGGCGGCGGGGGTGAAGGTGTCGCCGCTTTCGTCGCCGGAGGCGCTTTCGGGCAGGGTCGGGCCGGTCTCGGCGGGGCCGACGACGTAGAGGCCGTCGGCGCGGGCCTCGACCTCCCAGCCCTCGACCGCGAACGCGGCGGCGGCGGGGCCTTCGCCCTCGGCCCATTGGACGAGGCGGCGGCCGGTCGGGTCATCCCCCGACGCCAACGCCACGGGGATGGCCGCGCCGTCCTCCACGGCAAGGGCGTCGAAGACGGCGGAGCCCTCGGTGAGCGACGCGCCCGCGCAGAGGCGGATCGCGCCGGAGACGGCGCCGGCGTTGGCGTAGGCGCCGCGAACGTTGAGGGTGACGTCCGCGCCGACGGTCAGCTTGCCGCCGGCCTCGACGGAGACGAGCCCGCGCCCGAGGGCCTCGGCGTCGCCGACGACGACCGCGCTGGCGATGGCCGTGCCGCCGGTGTGGGTGGCGGCGCCGTTCACGTTGATGGCGTTGTTGGCGTCGGCGAAACGCAGGGCCAGGGTGCCCTCCGCATCGTCGGCGATGGGGCAGGCCAGGGTGTAGGCGTTGCCTTGCCCGGCGTCGAAGACGAGCAGGCCGTGGCCGGCGATGGCGCCGGTGAAGGTCGAATTGGTGCCGTAGTAGGAACCTTGGATGTGGGCGGCGTTCGCGGTGTCGCCGTCGTTCGCGATGAGGAAGGTCGGCGCGATGGGCCGAGCGCCCCATGTGTTGCCGTTGGTGAAGCGGAAGGTGGCGTTGTTGCGCAGGGTGATGGTGGCCTCCGCGTCGGTGATCGAGGCGAACGCCTCCGGGAACGAAATCAGGGTGCCGCCCTCCGCGATAAGGTCGGGGATGTCGCCGTAAGCAGAGCTAGAGGTCAAGGTCAGGGTGCCGCCGCGCACGTGGAGGGTCGGGGCGACGGAGACGTTGGCGGGCAGACGCAACGTGCCGGCGCCGGTCTTGGCGAAGACCCCCTCGCCCTCCATGTCGGACAGGGTAACGGTCGTGTCGGCGGGGACGTCGTAGACGAGCGTGCCACCGAGGACGACGCGCGCGGACAGGGGAAGCGTGGCGGGATCGGCGGCCAAGGTTCCTTGGACGTCCAGCAGGTCGCGCACGGCAAGGGGCGTCTCCCCCGCGAGGGTGAGGGTGGCCTCGGAGTCCTCGACGCGGAAGGTGCCGACCCACGGGATGGCGGGGTCGGTGGTCAGCGTGGCCTCCCCGTCGGCGGTGACGGAGGCGACGCTCAGCGCGTCGGTGAGGAAGGGCCACTGACCGGGGGCGATGGCCAGGCCGGCGGTGTCGCGCCAGTCGGCCTCGGCCCAGCCCACCGTGCCCGAGAGGGTGGCGGCGAAGGGCGCGGCGAAGTCGGGCGCGAGGATGTAGGCGCCATCGACGTGACGGACGGCGTAGCCCTCGGGGACGCCGGCGAAGGTGAGGCCCTCGGGAGCGGTGAGCAGGCGCAGGGCGGTCGAGCCGTCCAGCGTCACCCCGTCCTCCAGACGCAGCGTGGGGGCGCCGGAGACCGTACCCGCGACGGTCGGCCCGCCGTCGGCGCCGACGAGCAGCGCGGCGCCCTCGGCGAAGCGCACGTCGCCGACGATGAGGCCCGCGCCGGCGAGCGTGCCGGAGACGTCCAGCCCCTCGCGGACGACGAGGAGCACGGCGCCGTCGGCCGCCTGCGGGGCGAGGGGGCCGGCGCCCAGCCAAGCATTGGGCTCCCACGCGCTCCCTTCCTCCTGGGTGTAGGCGCGCGTGTCGATGTCGGCGAAGGTCTCGCCGTCCGCGCTGGCCTGGAGGCTCCAGGCGATGGGGTTGCGGCCGTTCTGGTCGGCCATCGCCAGTTCGTAGCCGTCGAAGACGAAGAGGTTGCCCGCGCCGGCGTCGAGGGTGATGACGCAGGAGTCGTCGTCGAGGGCGGTGGTGCCCGTGGACCAAAGCCACTTGGTGCCGAGGTCGCCGTCGAGCAGGTTGTCGTCGGAGTGGGCGTTGTTCGTGGCGGCCTGGGAGGCGAGGATGGTGGTGCCCTCGGGCCACGGCTGGCGTTCGCCGTCCAGCGTGAGGGCGATCTCGGCGAGGGCCCAGCCGTCGGAATTGGCGATTCCCTCGCCGGGCTCGACGCGCTTGGAGAGCCGCAGGCGCAGCCAACGGCTCCGGAAGGTGCCGCCGCCGCCGAGGGTCAGCGTGCCGCCCTGCTCCACGCCGACGCCCTGCGCGGCGAGCGTCCCGGCGCCCGAGAAGACGTAATCGCCCGAGACGGTGACGGCGGAGGCGCGGACGGCGTCGGGCAGCTCGACGGGCTCGGGGCCTTGGTTCGGGCCGAAGGCGACGTTGTCGCCCTCCTGGAAACCGGGCAGGCCGTCGGCCCACGTGTGGGAATCACCCTCGGGCGTGACCCAAACCTTGTCCATCGTCTCGGGCCAGACCGCGCAGAGCATCCCGTCGGCGACCTCGAGCGTGGGGGTGGCCGTGACGTCCTTGGCGACGACTGTCAGCCCCTCGGGCACGGCCTCGGCAGGGAAGAGCGCCGCGCGGTGGGCGCGCGCCTCGTCGGCCATCAGCTCCAGGCGGATCGTCCCGGAGCGGACGTCGAGGGCGCGGTCGGTGAGGCGCTTCTGTCCCAAGTCCACCAACCCGCCGTCCAGCGTCAGCGTGTCGAAGGCGCCGAGGGTGGCCTGGGAGAGGTCGATGAGCCGCTCGCCGCCGGCGAGGATGAGCGCGGAGCCGCCCTCGGCGGTCGCGCCGTCGTGGGAGGGCGTGAGCGCGCAGGCGAAGGTGCCGCCGCGGAGGGTCAGCGTGGCGGCGCCGCGGACGGTGGCGTTGGGGCCGCGGCTGCCCGCGCAGACCATGCGGGGGAAGGTGACGGCAACGGGCGCGTCGATGACCACGGAGGCGTCGCCCTCCGTGACGTAAGTGTAGTTGGCGCCATTGTCTCGGGAATTGTAGGAGCCGCCCATGATCTCCTTGTCGAAGACGCCGTCCGCGTCGTCGGGGAGGACGACCTCGACCGCGCTGCTCCCCGTGAGGGTCACGGTGTAGGCATCGTCGCCGCGGTTTGCCTTGTCCCCGCCGGCCAGCCCGCCGACGACATGGAGGCCGGAGAGGTGGTCGTTGAGTTTGACCGAGGCGTCGGAGATGTCCTGGAGGGCGCGGATGCGCACGGTGGCATTGCCGGTGTGCGTGAAGCCCCGCCCGTGGCACACGACGTCACCGCCGACGATGTTGCCGCGCACCCGCGCGCCCTCGGCGATGGTGAGGAGCGTGTCGCCCGTGAGGGGGAGGCCGTCGGTGAAGCCGTCGATGCCGCCGGTGCTGCACCCCATGAGGCCGCCGACGGCGTTGTCCGCCACGGCCGTGCCGGCGAGCTCGGTGAGCAGGTTGCCGTTGATGGCGTTGGCGTGGCGGTTCTCCCAATGGTTGTCCTTGCCGCCGATGACGTCGCCGTGCGTGCCGCCGGTCACCTTCAGCCAGACGTCGCGCTCCAGCGTGGAGCCGTCGCCGTAGTCAGGGCCGTCGATGCCGTGGATGTCGAAGGCATCAGCGCTGCCCTCGACCACGGCCACGTTGGCCGCGCGGTCCCCGAGCGTCTGGCGGGCGGCGGGGTCGCGTTCCAGGTTCACCGGTCGATCGGCCAGCACGGGAATGGCCTGCTTCGGGGCCTCGCCCCAACCCTCCGGCACGTCGTCGAAGGCGACCGCGACGGGCGCGGGGATCATGGCCGTCGCCACCTGGGTGAGCTCCTCCTCGGAGAGGACGCGTTTCCAAATGCCGAGCGCGTCCAGCGCGCCGTTGCCGTGCACCTCGCCACTGCAGTTACCGCCGTGGCGGCTTCTCCACTGGAAGTTGCCGGAGATGAGCGCGCCCTCCACCGTGCCCGTGCCGACGGCGGCCATGGCGCCGTCCCGAAGCACCCAGAGGGTCAGCGGCGCCTCCGCCCCCGCGTCGTAGGTCAGCGCGAAGGTGTTGTAGGCGCCGTTGAGATTGCCGTTGTTTGCGGGCGGGGCGTAGACGATGCGCTCGCTGTTCGTGCCCGTGGTGACGGCCAGCGTGCCCGCCGCGTCCGCGTTGTCCTCCGCGCTGTCGCGCCGGAAGGCGAGGCCGCCCGTGCTCGTTGTGCCGAAGGCGAAGAGGATGCCGTTCGCCGTCGAGCCGGTCTTGGCGCGGAAAACGAGGGTGAAGGCCTCGTCCTCCGCCGCAAGCACGGTCTGGTTGCCGCTGTTCCAGCCGTTGTAGGTGGCCAAATCCAACGCCTGCGAGGCGCCCACCACGCGGATGAAGGCGGGGCTACCGCCGCCGGCCGTGGTGTTGAAGGCGCCCTCGCCACGCTCGGCGGCGATGCCGTTGGCGGTGGTGTCGAAGGAGGAGTAGTAGGAGACACCCTCCCAAAGGGCGTCGTCGGGGTCAGGGGCCGCGATGCCCCCCCCTGTTAGCGCCGCCGCGGCGACGGCCAGGCACAACCTTGCGATGCGCGAATCTTCTCTCATCTCAGACTCCTTATCATTGGGGCGAAGGCACCTCAGCCCTCACCGTTGAAATGAGTATAGCACTCATCCGCAACTTGTTGCAACATCCCCGCGCGGCACGCGCCCGCGGCGGGACGGGCACGCAAAAAAGTGCTTGCGTTCGGGGGCGGCGTGTGCTATTCTATGTCCCGTCTTTTACCGCTCGGGTGGTGAAATGGCATACACGCATGCTTGAGGTGCATGTGGAGAGATCCGTGGGGGTTCGAGTCCCCCCCCGAGCACCATTCCGAATGACGCCAGGACGGTCCGCCGCCTTGGCGTTTTTCGTTTCGGGGGTTTTGCGCACGCGCGGGTTTGCTATAATGGGGGCGACCGCCGGGGTTGGCCCGGCGGCAAGACAAGGAGTCTGTTATGGCACGTTTCACTTTGCCCCGCGACATTTATTTCGGGCCCGGCGCGATGAAGGAGCTGGCGGCCCTCGGCAAGACGAGGAAGCACGCCTTCGTGGTCACCGGCGGGCAATCCATGCAGCGGTGCGGCGCGTTGGCGCGGCTGGACGCCATCCTCCGGGAGGCGGGGCTGGCGGTGACGCATTTCGAGGGCGTGGAGCCCGACCCGTCGGTGGAGACGGTGATGAAGGGGGCCGCGGCGATGCGCGAGGCGCAGCCGGACGTAATCGTGGCGATCGGCGGCGGCTCGCCCATCGACGCGGCGAAGGCGATGTGGGTCTTTTACGAGTACCCGGAGAAGACCTTCGAGGACATCAAGGATCCCTTCACGATGCCGACGCTGCGCGCCAAGGCGATCTTCGTGGCCATCCCCTCGACCTCCGGCACGGCCACCGAGGTGACGGCGTTCTCGGTCATCACCGACTATTCCACGAAGGTGAAGTATCCGCTGGCCGACTTCGAGATCACGCCCGACGTGGCGGTGGTGGACAGCGACCTGGCCGAGACCATGCCCCCGAAGCTGACGGCGCACACGGGCCTGGACGCGCTGACGCACGCCATCGAGGCCTACGTGGCGGCGCTCCGCAGCCCCTTCTCCGACCCGTTGGCGCTCAAGGCCATCCAGATGATCGACGACGACCTGGTGGCCTCGTACAACGGCGACCTGGCGGCCCGCGGGCGGATGCACATCGCCCAGTGCCTGGCGGGGATGGCCTTCTCCAACGCGCTCCTGGGCATCACGCACTCCATCGCCCACAAGATCGGCGCGCAGTTCCATCTGCCCCACGGGCTCTGCAACGCCATCCTGCAGCCGTTCGTCATCCAGTTCAACCGCAAGGCCTGCGAGGGGCGCTACGCGGAGATCGCCCGCGCGCTGGGGCTGCCGGGCGCGACCGACGCCCAGCTGGTGAACGTGCTCATCGGCAAGATCGAGGCGCTGAACGACGAGCTCGACATCCCGCCGACCCTCGAGGCCGCCGGCGTCTCGCGCGAGGTCTTCGACGAGCACCTGGACTTCATCGCCAAGAACGCCGTGCTCGACCCCTGCACCGGCGCCAACCCCCGCAAGACCGAGGCCGAGGACATCCGCAAGATCCTCCTCGCCGCCTATGACGGCACCGCCGCCCAGATCAACTGGTAAGGCGGGGCAGCCTCCGCGCACACGCGCTCCGGGCCCTTGGGCGAACGCCGCCCAGGGGCCTTCCCTTTGGGGTGCGCGGGCATAAGAAAGCCCCCGGCCTGGACGGTCGGGGGCTTCTTTGCGCCAGGGGATGGCTCACTGCTGGCGGGACTGGCGGTCAAGGTCGCGCATGGCCTCGCGGCGGGAGAGCTTGATGCGCCCGCGCTCGTCGATGCCGATGCACTTGACGGTCATCTTGTCGCCCACCTTGCAGACGCTCTCGACGGAGGGGATGCGGCGGTCAGAGAGCTCGGAGATGTGGCAGAGGCCGTCCTTGCCGGGGAGGATTTCGACGAAGGCGCCGAATTCCTTGATGCCGGTGACGGTGCCCTCGTAGATCTTGCCTTCCTCGGCCTCGGCGCAGATGGCCTGGACCTCGCGCTTGGCGGCCTCCATGGCCTCGGCGGAGACGGCGAAGATGGAGACGGTGCCGTCCTCGGCGATGTCGATCTGGGCGCCGGTGGCGTCGGTGATGCGGCGGATCTCCTTGCCGCCGGGGCCGATGAGGGCGCCGATCTTGTCGGTGGGGATCTGGACGGTGGCGATGCGCGGGGCGTAGGGCGAAAGCTCGGCGCGGGGCGCGGGGATGACGGAGGCCATGTAGTCCAGGATGTGGTTGCGGCCGACGCGGGCGGCCTCGAGGGCCCCCTCGACGAGATCCCAGGTGAGGCCGCGGAGCTTGAGGTCCACCTGGAAGCCGGTGATGCCCTTGCGGGTGCCGCCGATCTTGAAGTCCATGTCGCCGCAGTGGTCCTCGGCGCCGAGGATGTCGGTGACGAGCACCTTCTTGGAGAGGTCGGGGGTGGTGAAGAGGCCCACGGAGATGCCCGCGACGGGGGCGGTGATGGGCACGCCGGCATCCATCAGCGCCAGGCAGCCGCCGCAGATGGAGGCCATGGAGGAGGAGCCGTTGGAGCCCATGATCTCGCTCACCACGCGGATGGAATAGGGATAGTCCGCGGGGATCACCTCGGCCAGGGAGCGCTCGGCCAAGGCGCCGTGGCCGATCTCGCGGCGGCCGGTGGTGCCGAGGCGGCCGACCTCGCCGGTGCAGTAGGGCGGGAAGTTGTAGTGGAGGATGAAGCGCTTCTGCTTGGGGCCGCCGGCGACAGAGTCGAGGTCCTGCGCGTCCTTGGAGGTGCCGAGGGTGACGGTGGCGAGGTTCTGCGTCTCGCCGCGGTTGAAGATGGCCGAGCCGTGGACGCGGGGGAGGACGCCGACCTGCGCGGCGAGGGGGCGGATCTCGTGCTGGGCGCGGCCGTCGATGCGCTTGCCGCGCTCAAGGAAGTTGGCGCGGACGGTCTCGATCTCGAGGGCGTCGAAGAGGTGGACGAACTTGACGTCGTCGATGACCCACTGGCCGTTCTCGTCCTTGCCGTACTTTTCCTGGCAGGCGGCGAGGAGCTCGTCGCGGATGGCCTTGACGGCGGCCTCGCGGTCGAGCTTGCCGGGGATGACGAGGGCGTCGGCGAGCTTGGCGCCGCCGAGGCCCCGGATGAAGGCCATCTTCTCGGGGTCCTCGGGGATGTCGGCGATCTGCTTGTCGGGCTTGCCAAGGGCGCGGCGCATCTCGATCTGCAGGTCGATGATCTTCTCCACCTCCTCGTGGGCGCGCTTCATGGCGGCGAGGAAGTCGGCCTCGGAGATCTCCTTGGCGGAACCCTCCATCATGAGGAACTTGCCGCGGAGCCCGGCGTAGAGGAGGTCAAGGTCGGAGCGCTGGCGCTGGTCGTGGGTGGGGTTGATGACCCACTCGCCGTCGATGCGGCCGATGCGGACGCAGCCGATGGGCCCCATGAAAGGCACCTCGGAGATGTGGAGCGCGGCGGAGGCGGCGTTGACGGCCAGGACGTCGCCGTCGAGCTGACCGTCGCAGCTCACGAGCATGGAATTGACCTGGACGTCGTTGTAATAGCCGTCCGGGAAGAGGGGGCGGATGGGGCGGTCGCACATGCGCGCGGTGAGGGTCTCCTTCTCGGAGGGGCGGGCCTCGCGCTTGAAGAAGCCGCCGGGGAAACGGCCGGCCGCGTAGAACTTCTCGCGGTACTCGCACTGGAGCGGGAAGAAGTCGATGCCCTCGCGCGGCTTGTCGGTGCACGTGACGGCGCAGAAGACGCTGGTGTCGCCGAGGGAGACGACCACGGAGCCGGCGGCCTGACGCGCCAGGAGGCCCGTCTCGATGGTGAACTTCCGCCCGGCGATCTCCGTGGAGAATTGCTTGCTGTTTTGCATGATGGTTTCCGATGTCGCGGGTCGTGGCCGGAAAGAACGTGCGCCACCCTGTCCGCGAGCGTGATTTTCCTATTGATTCGTCTTTCCGCCCATACCATAGCACAAAGCCCCGCGCCCCCGCAAGGCATTGGCCCGACGGCAACCTCCGCGCCCGGCCTAACACGAAAAACACTTGCCTTTCGTCAGAAATCTGTTATAATTTGCGACGTTTCAGACATTCTCCTACACACAGACACAACCCCACCCGCCACGGACATTGTCCGGGCGGGTTTTTCGTTGCGCGGGCCGGGCGCTTGCGTTATACTGTTGGGCGTTATGTGGCAAGCGACGATCGATTTCCTCATCCACGTCCAGCACCTCCTCAACGAGGTGCCCAACCCCTTCCTGCGCGTCCTGATCCGCCTGGCGCTGGTCTTCGGCGGCACCTGGCTCTCGGCGCTCGCCGTGAAATGGGGCTACAAGGGCGTGCGCAAGGCCCTGCTGACGAGCCGGCGCTTCGTGGGCATCTGGTCGATCGTCCTCTCCTCCAAGCTCATCCCGCGGGCGCTGCAGATCGTGCCGCTGATCGTGCTGGGGGTGCTGACCGGGACGCTCTTCCCGGAGGGCCGCCCCCTGCGCGCCGGGCTGCTCATCCTCAACAAGGCCTACTTCTTCTTCATCTGCGCCAACGTCTTCGCCTCCGCCCTCAACGTCGTCTACGCCATCAGCAACTGGCGGCGCGGCGTCAGCGCCTCCCCCCAGAAAGGCGTCTTCCAGGTCCTCGCCCTGATGGGCTACCTCTTCGCCGCCGTCGCCATCGTCGCCACCCTCTCGGGGCGCGACCCCACCTACATCCTCTCGGGCATGACCGCCCTCTCGGCCGTCCTCATGCTCGTCTTCAAGGATTCCATCCTCGGCCTCACCGCCGGCGTCACCCTCTCCAGCAACGGTATGATCCGCATCGGCGACTGGATCGAGGTGCCCGGCGCCAACGCCGACGGCGAGGTCATCGACATCGCCCTCACCACCGTCCGCGTCCAGAACTGGGACAACACCATCACCACCATCCCCGCCTACGACCTCATCGCCAAGCCCTTCAAGAACTGGCGCGGCATGAGCGACAGCGGCGGGCGCCGCATCAAGCGCGCCATCCTCATCGACCTCGACTCCGTCCGCTTCGCCGACCTCCCCAGCCTCGACCGCTGGAAGGAGATCGACCTCCTGCGCGACTACCTCGCCAAGAAGATCCACGAGGCCCGCGCCTACAACGCCGAGCATCCCTCCGCCACCGCCTCCGTCGTCAACGCCCGCAAGCTCACCAACATCGGCACCTTCCGCGCCTACTGCCTCGCCTACCTCCGCGCCAACCCCAACATCCGCCAGGACATGACCATCATCGTCCGCCAGATGGACCCCACCGACCGCGGCCTCCCCCTCGAGGTCTACTGCTTCTCCGCCAACACCGAATGGGCCGCCTACGAAGCCATCCAGAGCGACCTCTTCGACCACCTCCTCGCCATCATGCCCGAGTTTGGGCTCACCTGCTTCCAAGTCACCTCCGCCGCCGCCATGCGCCGCACCGCCGAGGCCCTCCCCCCGCCCCAGGCAAACGCCTGACCCCGCCGAACACGCGCCTCGCCTCGCCTTCCTCTGGGCGCTGCGCGGCGGCCTCCGGTGCGCGCTCAGCCTGGCGCGCCCGCCCCGCCGACGGCCCCCCGGTAATCCTCGCCCCACGCCTCCAGCGCCTCCAACGCCGGCACCGACGCCCGCCCCAACGGCGTGAGCGCGTAATCCGTCCGCGGAGGCAAGGTCGGGCGCACCGTCCGCGACACCAAGCCATACGCCTCCAGCGCCCGCAGGTTCTCCGTCAGCACCTTCTGCGTCAGCAAGGGACGGAACGCGGCGAGCAGCGCCGCATGGGCGCAGGCGCCCTCCCTGGCCAGGCGCAGCACGATCAGCGCCCGCCACCGCCCCCCGATCAGCCGCAGCGCCACCGCCACCGGGCACGGCGGCAGTCCCCCGCGCGAAAACCGTGAACGCAACGCGGCGGAGGCACTTTTTTGTGCCTCCTTCCCATGGGCCCTGTCATCCATTATCATGGCGGCCAGTTTAACACAAAGGAGCCACCATGCAGTTCACCCAGATCCGCAACGCCACCGCCATCCTCACCTACGGCGGCAAACGCATCCTCATCGACCCCATGTTCGCCGAGCGCTTCGCCCTCCCCGGCCTCCCGCTCGCCGCCGACCCGACGCGCCGCAACCCGACCGTCCCGCTCCCCTGCCCGGCGGAGGCCCTCCTGCGCGTCGACGCGGCGCTCGTCACCCACCTTCACTTCGACCACTTCGACGAGGCCGCCGCGCGCCTGCTGCCCAAGACGCTCCCCCTCTTCGCCGGCGACGCCACCGACGCGGAGGCCCTCCGCGCACTGGGCTTCGCCGACGTCCGCGCCCTCCCCGGCGAGGGCACGCTGGGATGGGAAGGGCTCCGCATCCGCCGCGCCCCCGCCCTCCACGGCCAAGGCCCCTGGATGGCCGACCTCTACGCCCGCCTCGGCGTCCGCTATGCCGCCTGCGGCGCGCTCTTCCAGGCGCCCGGCGAGCCCACCTTCTACCTTGCCGGCGACACCGTCTGGTTCCCCGGGGTGGAGGCGACGCTCCGGGCCTTCGACCCCGACGTCGTCGCGCTCAACGCCTGCTGCGCCCGCCTCACCCAAGGCGGCCCCATCATCATGGGCGCCGACGACGTGTGGCAGGTGGCGCAGGCCGCCCCCCGCGCCACCCTCGTCGCCACCCACATGGAGGCCGTCAGCCACGCCACCCTCACCCGCCGCGCCCTCCGCGCCTTCGCCGAGGACAACGGCTTCGCCGGGCGCCTCCGCATCCCCGCCGACGGCGAGACGCTCGCCCTCCCCTGAGCCCCGCCCCCTCAGCGGAGGGTGGCGAGGAAGGCGCGGAGGGCGGGCAGCCCGCCCGAGGCCAGCGCGCCCACGGCGGCGGAGCCGATGACCGCGCCGTCGGCATGGCGGCCGACGGCCTCGAAGGCGGCGCGGTCGGCGATGCCGAAGCCTGCGGCGAGGGGCAGGTCGGTGACGGCGCGGAGGGCGGCCAGGCGGTCGGCCAAGTCGGCGGGGAGCGTCTTGCGCGCGCCGGTGATGCCGCGGACGGTGACGACGTAGACGAAGCCGCCGCAGCCGCGGACAAGCGCGCGGGCGCGCTCGGGCGTGGTGGCGGGGGAGACGAGCGGGATCCAGTCCAGCCCGGCGGCCTCGGCCAGCGGCCTGAGCTCGCCCTCCTCCTCGTGCGGGAGGTCGACGACGAGCAGGCCGTCGATCCCGGCCTCGGCGGCCTCCTGGCAGAGCCGCGCGGGCCCGTGGGCGAGGATGGGGTTGAGATAGGAGAAGAGGACCAGCCCGAGGGCCGGGTGCCGGGCGCGAAGGCGCCTGGCCTGGGCGAGGATCCCGGAAAGCGTGGCGCCTTGGGCGAGGGCCCGCTGCCCGGCGGCCTGGATGACAGGGCCGTCGGCGATGGGGTCGGAGAAGGGCACGCCCAGCTCGATGACGTCGGCGCCGCCCTCGGCGAGGGCCTCGAGCGCGGCCTCGCCGGAGGCGGGGTCGGGGAAGCCGCAGGTCATGTAGAGGACGCGCACGGGGCGGCCCTGGGCCTTGGCCGCGGCGAAGGCGGCGGCCAGGCGGCCGGTATGCGGGCGCGGGGCGGGCGCGGGCAGGTCGGGCCGGGGCGCGGGCGGCGGCGGGGGGGGCTCGGGGGCGTCGGCGGCGAGGGCGAAGGCATAGTCCGGGTGGCGGGCCTTCCAGTCGGCCACGTTGGCCATGTCCTTGTCGCCGCGGCCGGAGAGGCAGACGAGGAGGAGGGCGTCGCGCGGGAGGGTCGGGGCCAGGCGGATGGCCTCGGCGAGGGCGTGGGAGGATTCGAGGGCCGGGATGATGCCCTCGAAGCGGCAGAGGGCGTCGAAGGCGCGGATGGCGTGGAGGTCGTCGCAGACGGCGTAGCGGGCGCGGCCGGCGTCGGCCAGGAAGCAGTGCTCGGGGCCGACGCCGGGATAGTCCAGGCCGGCGGAGACGGAATGGGCCTCGACGACCTGCCCCTCGGCGGTCTGGAGCAGCTTGGTCTTGGCGCCGTGGAGGACGCCGACCGCGCCGCCGTTGATGCTGGCGGCGTGGCGGCCGGTGGCCAGGCCCTCGCCGCCGGCCTCGACGCCGACCAGCCGCACGGCGGCGTCATCGAGGAACCCGGCGAAGAGCCCCATGGCGTTGGAGCCGCCGCCGACGCACGCGACGGCGACGTCGGGCAGGCGGCCGAAGCGCTCCAGGCACTGCGCGCGGGCCTCGCGGCCGATGACGGCTTGGAAGGTCTTGACCATCTCGGGATAGGGCGCGGGGCCGGCGACGGTGCCGATGACGTAAAAGGTGTCCTCGGCGGTGGCGGCCCAGTCGCGGATCGCCTCGTTCATCGCGTCCTTCAGCGTGCGCGAGCCGCCCTCGACGGCGACGACCTCCGCGCCGAGCGCGCGCATCCGGTCGACGTTCGGGGCCTGGCGGGCCACGTCGAGCGCGCCCATGTAGACGCGGCAGGGCAGGCCCAGGAGCGCGGCGACGGTGGCGGTGGCCACGCCGTGCATCCCCGCGCCCGTCTCGGCGATGAGGCGGCGCTTGCCCATGCGGCGGGCGAGGAGTGCCTGCCCGAGGACGTTGTTGAGCTTGTGCGCGCCGGTGTGGCAGAGATCCTCGCGCTTGAGGAGGATGCGCGCGCCGCCGAGGGCCTCGGAGAGGCGGCGCGCCTCGTAGAGGGGCGTCGCGCGGCCGACGTAGTCGCGCAGGAGCGCCTCGCGCTCCGACTGGAAGGCGGGGTCGGCGAGGGCGGCGCGGAAGGCGGCGTCGATCTCGGCGAGGGTGGGCATGAGGGTCTCGGGCACGTATTGCCCGCCGTAGGGTCCGATATGGGTCATTGCTTTGCCTTTCTGATGAAATCCAACACTTTTTTGGGGTCTTTGAGGCCGGGGGCGGCCTCGGTGCCGCCGGCGACGTCCACGCACCAGGGGCGGACGGCCGCGACGGCGGCGGCGACGTTCTCGGGGGTGAGCCCGCCGGCGAGCACCAGGCGGCGCGTCCGGGCCAGGCGCGCCGCGCGCGCCCAATCCCCCACCCTGCCCTGGCCGGGGGCGGCGTCGAGGACGACGACGCCGCGGTGGCGCCCGGGGGCGGCGTGCCACACGGCCACGCCCGCGCGGCGGAAGGCGCAGCCGTAGACCTGCGCCACGTCGAGCCGGCCCAGGCGGCAGGCGGCGGCGATCTCGGCGGGGGCGGCCCCGACGAAGACGCCCACGCGCCGCAGCCGCACGGGCACGCGCGCCAATTCGGCCAAGCGCCCCGGCGGCACGAAGCGCTTGGAGCCGGGCCAAAGGACGAACCCGGCGAAGTCCGCCCCCGCCGCGTCGGCCAGGAGCAGGTCGTCGGCGTTGGTGATGCCGCAGATCTTCACCTTCATGCCAGCAGCCCCGGGAGCAGGGTGGGATCGCGCATGAGGGCCTCGCCGACGAGGGCGCGCCGCGCGCCGGTGGCCAGGAGGTCGGCCTTGGAGCGGATGGCGCTCTCGGCGACGGCGACGCGGTCGGCCGGGATCCGCGCGAGCAGGGCGCGGACGGCGCCGAGGTCGGTGCGGAAGGTGCGCAGGTCGCGGGCGTTCACGCCGATGATGGGCAGCCCCAGGGCGACGAGCCGGTCGACCTCCGCCGCGTCGTGGGCCTCGGCCAGGACGTCGAGCCCCAACGCCCCCGCCTGCGCGGCGAGGTCGGCCAAGCGCGCGTCCTCCAGCATCGCGGCGATGAGAAGCACGGCGTCGGCGCCGGCGGCGCGGGCCTCGAAGAGCTGGTAGGCGTCGAAGACAAAGTCCTTGCGCAGAAGCGGCAGGCCGGTGGCGGCGCGGGCGGCGCGCAGGTCGGCGAGCGAACCGAGGAAGAAGCGCTCCTCGGTGAGGACGGAGCAGGCGGCGGCGCCGAGGGCCTCGTAGCGGCGGACGTTCGCGGCGGGGTCGTAGTCGGGCGCGATCAGCCCCTTGGAGGGCGAGGCCTTCTTGCTTTCGGCGATGACGCGCACGCCGGGCCGGGCGAGGGCGGCGGCGAAGCCGCGCGTGGGCGGCAGGCCGTCGCAGCGGGCGCGCAGCGCCGCCAAGGGTTCGCGGGCCTTGGCGGCGGCGAGGGCCTCGCGCTTGGCGGCGAGGATCCGGGCGAGGACGTCAGGCAGCATGGCTGGCCTCCACGAGGGCTTGGAGCTTGGCGAGGGCGGCGCCGGAGTCGATGGCGCGCTCGGCGAGGGGGAGGGCCTCCTCGATGGAGGGCGCCAGCCCGGAGACGGCGATGGCGGCGGCGGCGTTGAGGGCGACGATGGCGCGCGCCCCGCCGCGCTCGCGCCCCCCCAGCACGGCGCGGAGGACGGCGGCGTTCTCGGCGGGCGTGCCGCCGCGGATGCTGGCGGCGGGGAAGCGTTGGCCGAAGAGCAGCTCGGGGAAGAGCTCGCGGGTGGTCAGCCCGCCCTCGGCGTCGAGGGCCGTGACGCGGCTGGGGGTGGTGACGGTGAGCTCGTCGAGCCCGTCGTGGCCGTGGACGATGAGGGCGCGCCGGACGCCCAGGTCGCGCAGCGCCGCGCCCATGAGCTCGGTGAGCGCCGCGTCGTAGACGCCGATGACGGCGGCGGCGGGGCGCACGGGGTTGACCAGCGGCCCCAGCAGGTTGAAGAGCGTGCGCACGCCCAGCGCGCGGCGCACGGGCGCGACGGCGGCGAAGACGGGGTGGAGGCGCGGCGCGAAGAGGAAGCCGACGCCGTGCCGGGCGATGGCGCGCTCCATCGCCTCGGGCGGGCAGTCGAGGTCGAAGCCGCAGGCGGCGAGGACGTCGGCGGCGCCGGATTTGCCGCTGACGGCGCGGTTGCCGTGCTTGGCCATCGTCACGCCCGCGCCGGCGGCGACGAGGGCGGCGGTGGTGGAGACGTTGAAGCTGGCGCCGCGGTCGCCGCCCGTGCCCACCATGTCCGTCACGGGGCGGAGGCCGACCTCGACGGGGACGGCGTGGCGGATGAGGAAGCGGGCGGCGCCGACGAGCTCGGCGCGGGCCTCGCCCTTCATGCGCAGGGCCACGAGCAGGGCGCCGAAGCGGACGGGGTCGGCTTCGCCGCGGGCGACCTCGCCCAAGACGGCGGCCATCCGCGCCTCAGAGAGGTCGCGCCGGGCCAGGGCGTCCTCAAGCGCGCGGTCGAGCTCACGCATGGCGGCACCTCGCGACGAAGTTGGCGAGCTGGCGTTTGCCGGCCTCGGTGAGGATGGACTCGGGGTGGTACTGGATGCCCTCGATGGGGCGCTCGCGGTGGCGGATGCCCATGATCTCGCCGTCCTCGGCGCGGGCGGTGACGGCGAGGCAGGGCGGGAGCGTGGCCTCGTCGAGGGCGAGGGAGTGGTAGCGCACGGCGCGGAAGGGGTTGGGCACGCCGGCGAAGAGCCCGAGGCCGTCGTGCGTGACCTCGGAGACCTTGCCGTGCATGACCCGCTTGGCGTGGGTGACGCGCGCGCCGAAGACCTGCCCGATGGCCTGGTGCCCGAGGCAGACGCCCAGGAGCGGCACGCCGGCCTCCGCCGCCGCGCGGGCGAGGCCGCAGAGGCAGCCGGCGCGCTCGGGGGTCGAGGGGCCGGGGGAGAGGAGGATGCCCGCGGGCCGGAGGGCGAGGACCTCGGCGGGCGTGGTCTCGCGGTTGCGGCGGACGGTCACCTCCGCGCCAAGGGCGTAGAGGAGGTGGACGAGGTTGTAGGTGAAGGAGTCGTAGTTGTCGAGGACGAAGATCATGGCGGTTCCTTTCGCTTAGCGGAGGTCGAAGCCCTTGGCCGCGAGGCGGACGGCGTTGAAGAGGGCGGCGGCCTTGTTGAGGGTCTCCTCGTACTCGCGCTCGGGGTCGGAGTCGAAGACGATGCCCGCGCCGGCCTGGACGGTGAGGTCGCGCCCGATGAGCTGGAAGGTGCGGATGGCGATGGCCAGATCCATGTCGCCGGTGTTGGAGAAGTAGCCCACCGCGCCGCCGTAGACGCCGCGCGGGGAATCCTCCAGGTCGTGGATGAGCTCCATCGCCCGGACTTTGGGCGCGCCGCTGAGGGTGCCGGCGGGGAAGGCGGCGCGCAGGAGGTCGAAGGCGTCCAGCCCGTCGGCCAGCTGCGCGTGGACGTCGCTGACCAGGTGCATGACGTGGGAGTAGCGCTCGATGTGCATGAAGTCCTCCACCCGCACGCTGCCGGGGAGGGCGACGCGGCCCAGGTCGTTGCGGCCCAGATCCACGAGCATGAGGTGCTCGGCGCGCTCCTTGGGGTCGGAGAGCAGCGCGTCGGCGGCGGCGCGGTCCTGCGCGGGGGTCGCCCCGCGGCGGCGGGTGCCGGCGATGGGGCGGAGGGTGGCGCGCCCCCGCTCCAGGCGCACCATCGTCTCGGGCGAGGAGCCGATCAGCGTCAGCGCGCCGTGGCGGAAGAAGAAGGTGTAGGGCGAGGGATTGACCGAACGCAGCGCGCGGTAGAGCTGGACGGGCGCGACGTCGCACGCCGCCGTGAGCCGCTGGGAGAGGACCACCTGGATGCACTCGCCGTCGCGGATGGCCCGCTTGGCGGCCTCGACGCGCCCGCAGAAGGCCTCGCGCCCCAGCTCGCTGCGCAGGCGCGGCGGCTCGGCCCCGGGCGTCGGCGCGGGGAGTTGTGGGCGGGGGCGGAAGAAGGGCGCCTTGAGCGCCGCCAGCCGGCGCAGGCCCGCCTCGTAGGCCGCGCGGGGCGAGGCGTAGGCCGCCGGGTCCACCGTCGCCACGGCCATCAGCGTGTGGCGGAGGTTGTCGAAGACCAGCACGTCGTCCACCAGCAGGAAGAGCGCCTCCGGCGTCGGCGCGCGCCCCTTGGGCGGCGGCAGCGCCTCGAAGCGCCCGGCCATCTCGTAGCCCACGAAGCCGACCGCGCCCCCCAGGAGCGGCGGCAGCCCCTCCCGCTCCAACGGCGCGCGCCCCAGCAGCGGCCGCAGCGCCGTCATCGGGTCGCCCCCCGCGAAGGGCAGCGGCCGCCCGTCCAGGAACGGCCTCCCATCCTCCACCGTGAAGACCCCGCGCGGCGCGAAGCCCAGGAAGGAGTGGCGGCTGAAGCGCCCCCCCTGTCCGCAGCTCTCCAGGAGGAAGCAATCCCCCTCCCCGGCCACGCGCGCCAACGCGCTCACCGGCGTCTCCACGTCCGCCAACGTCTCGTCGGTCAGCGGCACGGGGCGGCCCTGCGCGCACAGCCCCGCGAACGTCTCGTAATCCATGACACCCTGCATGACGCACTCTTTCGACAAAAAAACGGAACGCCCCCGGCGGAAGACCTGTCTTCCCTCCGGAGGCGTTGCCGTCTGACCAAACAAAAAGGCGACCCGTGGCTAAGCGTGCCGGGGTCGCCGAAACCGATTCCTGTCTGCCCAATCAGACCGCATACTGCTCCGGCGAGTCCCCTCGCCAAAGCCATCGCGCACTGTTGCTCAGACCAATCTGTCTCATGACGCCGCGTAAGATACCACGCCCCGCCCCGCCCCGTCAAGCCCTTTTTTCGCTTGTGCTACAATAGGCGCGTCTCAATGGAAGGAACGCCATGAAGGAAATCCCCGCCGACTTCGCCTCGCCCATCGACCGCCTCCGCTGGGTGCTCAAAGCCCTCCGCGCCCCGGACGGCTGCCCCTGGGACCGCGCCCAGACCCTCAAGACGATCGAGCCCTGCCTCCAGGAGGAGTGCTACGAGCTGCTCGACGCGATGGCCTCCGACGACCTGCCCCACCACCGCGAGGAGCTCGGCGACGTCCTCCTCCAAGTCCTCTTCCAATGCGACATCCGCGAGGAGCAGGGCGCCTTCGGCTTCGACGACGTCGTTGACGCCCTGGCCGACAAGCTCATCCGCCGCCACCCCCACGTCTTCGGCCAGGCCGCCGCCGGCGACACCGAGCAGGCCCTGCGCAACTGGGAGCGTGCCAAGCAGGCCGAGCGCAAAGGCCCCGAGGCCTCCGCCCTCGACGGCGTGCCCGCCGCCCTCCCCGCCCTCCTCCGCGCCCAGCGCACCCAGCACAAGGCCGCCAAGGTCGGCTTCGACTGGAAGGGCGCCGAGGGCCCGGACGCCAAGCTCGACGAGGAGATCGCCGAGCTCCGCGAGGCCATGCGCGCGGGCCGCCGGGAGGGCGTGGCCGAGGAGCTCGGCGACGCGCTCTTCACCCTCGTCAACCTCGCCCGCCACCTCGGCGTCGACGCCGAGGGCGCCCTCCGCGCCGCCACCGACAAGTTCGCCCGCCGCTTCCGGGCCGTCGAGCGGCGCGTCAGGGCCTCCGGCCGCGACATGGCCGCCCTCACCCTCCCCGAGCTCGACGCCGTCTGGGACGCGGTGAAGCGCGAGGCGGAGGCGCGCCCGTGACCCCAGGCGCCTTCGTCGCCCTGGACAGCGACGGCACCGTGCTCGACACGATGGGCCCCAAGCAGCACCGCTTCCTCCAGCCCATGCTCGCCGAGGCCCTCGGGCTGGAAGGCGCCGTGCGCGAGGCCTACTTCGCCTGCGCCGACTTCGTGAACCTGCGCTCCGCCGCGCGCGGCATCACCCGCTTCAACGCCGTCCTCCTCGCCCTCACCCTCCTCAACCGCCACCCCGCCTTCCGCGCCTCCGGGCGCGAGCCCTTCGCGCTGGGCGCGCTGCGCGCCTTCGTGGAAAGCGGCCGGCCGCAGTCCGACGCCGCGCTCGAGGCCTGGCTGCGCGGCCGGCCCGACCCGCTCCTGCGCACGCTGCTGCTGTGGGGGCGCGCGGTCAACGCCGCCATCCTCGGCTCCGGCGCCGTCTTCGCGGTCTTCCCCGGCGTGCCCGAGGCCCTGGCCGCGATGCACCGCGAGAGCGCGCTGGGCATCGTCTCGCAATCCCCCGAGCGCGTCCTCCGGCAGGATTGGGGCGCGCACGGGCTGCTGGCGCACGTCGACCACGTGGCCGGGCAGGAGCTCGGCGTCAAGACCGCCCAGCTCGAGGCCCTCACCCGCGGCTGGGAGCCGGGGCGGGTGCTGATGGTGGGCGACGCCTTCGGCGACCTCCAGGCCGCGCGCGCGCGCGGCTGCCGCTTCTTCCCCATCCTGCCCGACCGCGAGGCCGCCTGCTGGCGCACGCTGGCCGACGAGGTCTACCCCGCCTTCCTCGCCGGCGCCTACGCCCCGGCGCGCGAGGCGGCGCTCGTCGAGGCCTTCACGCGCGCCCTGCCCGACCCGCTCAGCCCGCCTTGGGAGGCACGGTGAGGTTGTGCTATCATGTGGGGCGAAAGGAGCCCTGACATGGCACTCTGCGAGAACATTCTGGAAGCGGTCGGCGGCACGCCGCTGGTGCGCCTGCGGCGTTTCTGCGCCGGCCCCGGCGAGCTCTTCGCCAAACTCGAGGCCCGCAACCCCGGCGGCAGCGTCAAAGACCGCGTGGGCGTGGCGATGATCGAGGCCGCCGAGCGCGCGGGCCTGCTCTGCCCCGGCGCGCTCATCATCGAGCCCACCAGCGGCAACACCGGCATCGGCCTGGCCCTCGCCGCCGCCGTGAAGGGCTACCGCCTCATCCTCACCATGCCCGAGACGATGAGCGTCGAGCGGCGCAAGCTCCTGGCCGCCTACGGCGCCGAGCTGGTGCTCACCCCCGGCGCCGAGGGGATGGCCGGCGCCATCGCCAAGGCCGAGGCCCTCCGCGCGGCCAACCCCGGCAGCCTCATCCCCCAGCAGTTCGAGAACCCCGCCAACCCCGCCGCCCACGAACGCGCCACCGGCCCCGAGATCCTGCGCGACCTGGGCGGCGCGCCCGACGTCTTCGTGGCGGGCGTCGGCACCGGCGGCACCCTCACCGGCGTGGGCCGCGCCCTCCGCAAGGCCAACCCCAAGGTGACGCTCGTGGCCGTGGAGCCGGAGGCCTCCGCCGTGCTCAGCGGCAGGCCCGCCGGCCCCCACAAGCTCCAGGGCATCGGCGCGGGCTTCGTCCCCAAGACCCTCGACCGCGCGCTCATCGACCGCGTCGTCGCCGTCTCCGCGGAGGAGGCCGGGGCCGCCGCCCGCGAGGCCGCCCGCACGGAAGGGGTGCTCTGCGGCATCTCCGGCGGCGCGGCCCTCCACGCCGCGCGCCTCGTGGCGCAGGAGAAGGCCTGCGCCGGCAAGCGGGTCGTCGTCCTCCTGCCCGACGGCGGCGACCGTTATCTTTCCACCTGGCTTTGGGAGTGACCGCGCGCGATGGACGCACCGACCCTCTTCTTCGACCTCGACGGCACGCTCATCGACTCGCGCGCCGACATCGCCCACAGCGTCAACCTCACCCGCGCGGACTACGGCCTCCCCCCGCTCCCCCTCGAGGCCATCACCAAGATGGTCGGCAACGGCGCGCGCACGCTCATGCTCCGGGCCATGCCCGACCACGCCGACCGCATCGACGAGCTGGTGGCCAACAACAAGCGGCAGTACGCCGAGCACCTCGTCGTCCACACCTTCGTCTACCCCGGCGTCCCCGAGGGGCTGGCGGCGCTGCGCGCCCTCGGCTGCCGGATGGCCGTCACCTCCAACAAGACCGCCGCCCACATCCCCCGCATCCTCGAGGCCCTCGGCCTCCTGCGCTACTTCGACGTCACCGTCGGCGGCGGCGACGTCCCCAACCTCAAGCCCGACCCCGCGCTCCTCTTCCTCGCCGCCCAGCGGATGGGCGTGGACGTCCGCCCCACCGACTGGGTCGTCGGCGACCACTACACCGACCTGGAGGTGGGCCGCCGCGCCGGCGTGCGCGTCTGCCACTGCGCCTACGGCTTCGGCCAGCCGCGCGGCGAGCGCTTCGACGTGGAGGTGCGCGACCTGCGTGATTTCGCCGCCCATCTGCGGGGGCTCCTGGGGCGATGAGCGCGGCGCGGGCGGCGGCCACGTGGCTCCTGGGCGCGGCCTTGGCCGGCGGCGCCCTCGCCTCCGGCCTCCTGCTCACCCGCCGCGCCGTCCCCGAGGCCGTCGGGGCGGACAGCCCCGCGCTCTCGGCCCTCTTCGTGGCGCTCGGCGGCGCGCGCGGCGTGCTCTCCGAAATCCTCTGGTGGCGCATCGGCGACCTCCAGCGACAGGGGCGCTTCGCCGAGCTGGTGCCGCTGACCGACCTGCTGGTGACGCTCGACCCGGCCTCGCCCGACGCCTGGGCCTACAACGCCTGGAACCTGGCCTACAACGTCTCCGCGGCCCACTACGAGCCCGCCGAGCGCTGGCGCTGGGTGCGGCGCGGCCTGGCGCTGCTGGAGCGCGGCCTGCGCGCGGACCCGACCTCGGAGGTCATCCTCCGCCAGATCGGCTGGATCTGGGAGGACAAGATCGGCGGGCCGAACGACGACGCCGCGCCCTACTACCGGCGCCAGGCCGGCACGCTCCCCCCGCCCGAGGGCGCGGAGGTCTTCGCCGGGCGCCTCGGCGGCGGGGCGGATTGGGGCGACCCCAGGGTGCGCGCGCTCTTTTGGTATGACCGCGCCCGCCATCCGCGCGACGTCCTGCGCGCCACCCTCACCCTCCTTCGCGGCGCGCCGCCGCAGACGCTCCGCGCGCGCCAGGCGTATCTGCTGGCCGCCGCGCGCGCCGCCTGGCCCGAGCTGGCCCCCTCGCAGGCCGCCCAGCTCCGCGCCTTCGTCCAGGGCCTTGCCGAGGCCAGCCCCGGCGACCCCGCCCTCCGGGCCTTCCTTCAGGAGACCGCGCCATGATACGGACCATCGGCGACACCGTCGTCGCCTTCGACTGCGAATGGATCCCCGACCCCGAGGCCGCGCGCGCGCTCTTCCCGGACGCCGCGGGCCTCGACGAGCCGGCCCTGCTCCAACGCCTGTGGGCCCACAACGGCGCCACCGAGGCCGACCCCTGCCCCTTCGTCCGCCTCATGCAGAGCCGCGTCGTCTCCGTGGCCATGCTCATGCGCCTGGCGCCCAAGCGCCCCGGCGGCGACCCCGAGCTGCGCCTGGCCTGGCTGCCCCGCGACCCGGACGACCCGTCGGCGCGCGCCGAGCGCAAGGTCATCGGCAGTTTCCTGGCCGCCATCGGCCGCACCCAGCCCCAGCTCGTCGGCTTCAACTCCCGCGCCTCCGACCTCCGCATCCTCGCCCAGCGCGCCCTGGCCCTCGGCATCCCCGCCAAGGGCTTCCTCAACAAGCCGGCCAAACCGTGGGAGGGGGTCGACTACTTCGCCCGCGACAACGACTGCTCCATCGACCTCATGGAGCTGATCTCCGGCGGCTTCTCCGGTCGCAACGCCGCCGTCTCCCTCCACGAGGCCGCCACGCTCTGCGGCATCCCCGGCAAGTTCGGCGCGCACGGCGACGACGTCCTCGGCCTTTGGCAGCAGGGGCGCTACCGCGAGATCGTGCAGTACAACTGCCACGACGCCATCACCACCTACCTGCTCTGGCTCCGCCTCGCCTGGGTCTCCGGCCGCTTCTCCACCGACGAGTACGAGAACGAACAGGCCCTCCTGCGCGACACCCTCATGGGCCTCTGCGACCAGCCCGAGACGGCCTTCCTCGAGGACTACCTCACCGAGTGGGACCGCCTGCTCGAGCTGCGCGGGCAGTGAGCGCCCCCCGCCCGCCTCACAATCCCTTGAAGACCGCGCCGGGGGCCGGGGCGACGGGATTGGCGTAGCCCTCCTCGCGCAAAATCTGGCACATCGCCTCGACCTTCTCGTCCTCGCCGTGGACGGCGAAGGCGCGCTTGACGGTCTTTTTCTCATTGACGGCGCGGACCCAGGCGCGCAGCGCGGCGCGGTCGGCGTGGGCGGAGAGGGCGTTGATGGTGTGGACGCGCGCGCGGAGCTCGAAGCTCTCGCCCAGGATCTTCAGCGGGCTTTGGCAGGCGACGATGCGCCGGCCGAGCGTGCCCTCCGCCTGATAGCCCACGATGAGGATGATGTTGCGCGGATCGCCCACGCCGTTCTGCAGATGGTGGAGGATGCGCCCGCCCTCGCACATCCCGCTGGCGGCGATGACGATCATGGGGCCTTCGGCGTGGTTGAGCGCCTTGGACTCGTCGGCCGTGGCGAGGAAGCGCAGGCCGGGCATCTTGAACAGCTCGATGCCGTGGCGGAGGAGCTCGCTGGCGGCCTCGCCGTAGCACGCGGTGTGCTTGGCGTAGAGCTGCGTGGCCTTGAGGGAGAGGGGCGAATCGACGTAGATGGGAATCTGCGGGATCTTCCGCTGGCGGAGCAGACCGTTGAGATAGAAGAGGATCTGCTGGGTACGCCCGACGCTGAAGGCCGGGATGATGAGCTTGGCGCGCTGCTGCACGATGTCGTCGATGTAATCGCGCAGGCGCCCGGCGACGTTCGCGCGCGGGGGGTGGTCGCGGTCGGCATAGGTTGATTCCACCACCAGCACGTCCGCCCCCGTGGGCGTCTCGGGCGGCGGCAGGATGGGCTGCCCGGGCTGCCCCACGTCGCCCGAGAAAAGGAGCCGACGGTAGACGCCGTTGGGCTGGCGGGCGAAGAGCTCGACGAGCGCGGAGCCCAGGATGTGCCCCGCGTTGTGGAAGACCGCCCCCACGCCGTTGCCCAGGTCGATCGCGCGCTTGTAGGGCACCCCCTGCATGAGGGCCAGCGCGCCCTCCACGTCGCGCTCGTCGTAGAGCGGCTCGAAGGGCTTGCGGCCCTCGGCGAGGCGGCGGCGGTTGACGATCTCCACGTCGTGCCGGGTGATGTAGGCGCAGTCGCGCAGCATGGGGTCGCACAGATCGCGCGTCGCCTCGGTGGTGTGGATGGGCCCCCGCCAACCGGCGCGGATGAGCGAGGGCAGGTTGCCGCTGTGGTCGATGTGCGCGTGCGAGAGGATCACGCAATCGACCGTCTTGGGATCCACCATCAGCCGACGGTTCCGCTCGAACGCCTCCTTGCGGTGCCCCTGATAGAGGCCGCAATCCAGCAGGATCCGCAACCCGTTGACGTCGACGATATGCATGGAGCCGGTGGTCGTCCGCGCCGCCCCCTGAAACGTGATCGTGTACATGCCGTGCGCTCCTTTCGCCCTTATTCTGGCAAAAGCCCGCCCGCCCGTCAAACGCCTACGGCCCCGCCGCCCCCAACGCCGCCGCCAGCGCCTCCGCGTCCGCGCGCCCCTCGGGATCCGCGGCGAGGCTCGGCCACAGCCGGCGCAGGCGCGCCAAGGCGTCGGCGCGGGCCTTGGCGTCGCCCCGCGCGGCGGCGGCCCACCCCTCGGCGAAGAAGGTCTGCGGCACGCGCCCCTCGGCGTCCAAGGCGCGGACGCGCCCCAACGCCCCGTCCAGGTCGCCCTTCCCCGTCCGCGCGCGGGCCACGGCCAACGCCACGGCCGCGGGCAACGCCTCAGGGTCGGCGCCCGCCAAGGTCGGCTCGGCCAGCAGTTCCCCCAGCAGGGCGTCGCGGCCCCGCCCGGCGAGGCGGAGGGGCGAGAGGGGGAGCGGCCCGCGCCCCTCGCCCAGCCGCGCCCAGATCAGCCACGGATCCAGCCACGGCGCGGCGACGGCCACGCGCGCCTCCCCCGCCGCGCCGGGCGCGAGCCCCCGCCCCGCCAGCGCGGCCAACGCCACGAAGCCCGCCGCGGCCAGCGCCGCCGCGTCGGCCCCGAACGTCAGCGCCGCCCGGCGCCGGTCGGTTGCCCGCTCCGTCGTTTCCTGCGCCATCGCGGCCTCCCTCCGGCAAGGCCGGCGCCCCGAAAGGACGCCGGCCGCCGGTCAAGCCTCAGAGGCGGCGGCGGAGCGCCACCCCCGCCACGCCCAGCGCCAACAGCGCCAACGCCGTCGGCTCGGGAAGCACGTGGACGTAGCCGGAGTCCCTCAAACCATCATACTCGGGGCCATTGACCTCCCAAACAAGATCTTCGTAATCTCCCACTCCATAACGATGTTTGTAGCCGGAGACAGCCACGTTGTAGGATCCGTCTGCGTAATGTTCGACGAGAATCCAATAGAAATCATCAGCAAGGGCTGACAGGTTCTCTAAAGTGAAGGATTGCCCCGTGAAGTTCTCAGAGCTGGCAGCGATGTGGATACTCCCATCAAAAGAGTTTATCAAAGCTTCGATGTCCTCCTTACTCGCACCAACTTCTCCGGATTGTAGCATTTGGCGCGTCGTCTTCACATAATTCTTAACACGTTCTTCCTGAGTGCCACTAGATATATCTGTATCAATCAGGTAGGCGGAGACGTAGGTGACAGCATCACTTTGGTCATGCCGCGTGTAATTCTCGATGGAGGCCGTCCAGGCTTGCGCGGCGGCGGCGAATGCGGCCGCGGCCAGCGCGCAGATGAGGTGTTTCATGTCGTTTTCCTTTCACAGTCCGCCTCTTTGGATGACCGCGGGGGACCCGGCAGAACGAAGGCCCCTCTCGGTGCTTGCCAGAGGCCTTGGACAACCTACATCAAAACACCGGGAGGGGCCGCATATGTGTACGGCACATGCGCACTCGCGGACGTTCGATGTAAGAAAGTGTCCAAGTTTCTGACAACGTCTCGCTTTGCACATCAGCAAAGTTGTGCCGGCTTTCCCGACACGTGCCCTATACCATAGCACACTCCCGCTCCCCGCGCAAGCCACCCGCCCCCAAGGGGGACGGGACGCGCGAGGACGGCGTGGGGGCGTTTTTGCTAGAGTATGGGGGAAAGGAGCCGAGATGAAGCGTTTTGCCGCGTTCGTTTGCGTTTGTTTGGCGGGGTGGTGCGGGGCCCAAGGGGCCGGCGCGCCGCCGCCGCAGGAGGAGCCGCCCTTCAAGATCGTCATCGAGGAGGTGCCCGTCACCAACGCCGCGCCCGCCGCCCTCGAAGGCGCCGCCACCAACGCCGTCCCCGCCGCCGTGACGGGCGAGCCGGACGCCGACCAGGTGGCCGACGCGCAGGGCGCCCAGGCGGAGCCCGACCCCGTGCCCAACTGCGCCCACGCGCTCACCGTGCCGGCGGGCTACAGCGAGGAGGTGCTGATGCTGCAGATCTTCCTCGACCGCCACAACTTCTCCTGCGGCGTCATCGACGGCGTCTGGGGCGGCGGCTCGCGCGAGGCCATGCGCGCCTGGCAGCTCGCCAACGGCCGCCGCGCCACGCAGTGGGTGGACGTGCCCCTCTACGCGGACATCGCCACCATGCCCGAGCCCATCACCCGCCACACCATCACCGAGGCCGACGCCGCCCTCGTCTCCGGCCCCCTGCCGCCCACCTGGGCCGAGCGCGCCCGCATGGAGCTGATGGGCTACGAGACCCTGGGCGCCTGCTTGGCCGAGCGCTTCCACACCTCCGAGCGCACCCTCCGCCGCCTCAACCCCGGCATCGTCAACTGGCCGGGCGACCTGGCGCCGGGGCTGACCCTCAACGTCCCCAACGTGCGCATGGCGGCCTTGGAGCGCCCCGCCTCGCTGGTCATCGCCCTCGAGGAATGCGTGCTGGCGGGCTATGACGCCGAGGGGACGATGGTGCTGCGCTTCCCCTGCTCCATCGCCCGCCGCAAGGCCAAGCTGCCGGAGGTGGGCGAGGTGACCGTCCGCAACATGGCCGACGCGCCGAACTACACCTATGACCCGGTCAGCTACGGCCAGGACCCGAGCGTCGGCAAGATGATCGTGCCCCCCGGCCCGCGCAACCCCGTGGGCAGCCGCTGGATCGGCCTCTCGCTCCCCGGCTACGGCATCCACGGCTCCCCCCGCCCGAACACCGTGGGGCGGCCCGAGTCGATGGGCTGCTTCCGCCTGACCAACTGGAACGTCGAGAAACTCTTCGCGCTCATCCGCGCCGGCACCCCCGTGCGCATCCTCTGGGCCCTGCCCCAGACCTTCGTCGCGCCCGAGCCCGAGGCCAAGGAGCCTGCGCCCGAGAAGGCCAAGGAACCCGCGCCCGCGCAGGAGGCGCCCGCCCATGCTTGAGGCCGTCGCCGCCGCGCTCCCCGCCGTCTTCCGCGAGCGCCCCCCCGCCTGCGGGCTCATCCTCGGCTCCGGCTGGGGCGACGCGCTCCGCCCCGAGGCCGTCCACGCCCGCGTGCCCTACGCCGCGCTGGAGGGCTTCGGCGCCAGCACGGTCGCCGGCCACCACGGCGAGCTGCTCTGCGCCGACCTCGCGGGCCGCCGCGTGGCGATCTTCGCGGGCCGCCGCCATTACTACGAGGGCTGCGGCCTGGGCCCGGTGGTCTACCCCGCCGAGCTGCTCCGCTGCCTGGGCGCGCCCGTCGTGCTCCTCACCAACGCCGCCGGCGGGCTGAACCCCGACTTCGCCCCCGGCACGCTCATGGCCGTGGAGGACCACCTCAACCTCACGGGCGTCAACCCCCTGCGCGGGCCGCACCGCCCCGAGTGGGGGCCCCGCTTCCCCGACCTCTCGCGCGTCTACGACCCCGCCCTCACCGACCTGCTCTGCGCCCTGGGGCGCGGCGTGCGGCGCGGCGTCTACGCCTTCTCCGTCGGCCCGAGCTACGAGACCCCCGCCGAGGTGCGCGCCCTCCGCGCGCTGGGCGGCGACGCCGTGGGCATGAGCACCGTGCCCGAGGCGGTGGTGGCCCACGCCGCCGGCCTGCGCGTCGCCGCGCTCAGCTGCGTCACCAACCCCGCCGCCGGCCTCTCCGCCGCGCCCCTGCGCCACGAGGAGGTGCTCGCCGCCTCCGAGGCCGCCAAGCCGCGCATGGCCGCGCTGGCCGCCGCCTTCGTGGGGGCCCTGCCGCGATGACCCGCAAGCTCTGGGCCGTCGCCTGGTTCACCGCGCTCGAGGCCCTCGGGCGCCCGGCCACGCTGCTGCTCACCCTCGCCGCCGCCGCCGGGACGCTGGCCCTGCCGCTCTTCCAGTTCCAGCGCTTCTCCGAGGACGGCCGGCTGGCGCGCGACTGCGGCCTGGCCACCGCCCTCCTCTTCGGCGCGCTCCTGGCCGTCGGCGGCGCGGGGCGCCTGCGCGGCGCCCTCACCGACGGCACCTCGGCGATCGCCCTCTCCAAGCCCCTCCCGCGGGGGCTTTGGCTCTGCGGGCACGCGCTGGGCTCGGCGCTGGCGCTGGGCGTCTTCCTGCTCACGCAGGGGGCGGCCGCCATCCTCGCCGAGGCCTACTCCCCGCGCTACCACGCCGGGGCCCGCTACGCCGACGTGCGCGCCATCCTGCTGGCCCTCGGCGTCCTGGCCGCCGCGCTCCTGCTGGCCGCGCTCAACAACCGCTTCCGCGACGCCCGCTTCCCCCTCTCCGCCACGCTGCTGATGCCCCTGGGGCTGTGGGCGCTGGCCCTGGCGCTGCCCGCGCCGCACTGGGGCAGCCTCACGGCGCTCGCGGCCGCGGCGATGCTGCTGGCGCAGCTGTTGGCGCTGGCCGTGGCGCTGGCCGTGGTCTGCGCGCCGGGGCTCGTCGCCGGGCTCGCGCTCACGGCGCTGGCGGCGGCGATGGTCTGGCTCGGCGCCTCCGCCTACCTGCCGCTCGACGCGCTGTCGCGCGGCGGCGCCGTCCCCGCCGCCGACCTGCTCCTGCTCGCCCCGCAGGCCCTCTTCGCCACGGGCTTTTTCCTCTGGTGCGGCGTGCGCCTGCTCGCCGCCAAGGAGTGCGTATGAACCAGCCGCTCACCCTCGACGCCGTCCAAAAGACCTTCCGCGACTTCTGGGGCCGCCCCGCCGTCCGCGCCGTCCGGGACCTTTCCTTCTCCGTGTCGGAGGGCGAGGTCTTCGGCCTGCTCGGCCCGAACGGCTCCGGCAAGAGCACCACCATCCGAATGCTCCTGGGCCTGCTCCGGCCCGACGGCGGCGCGATCCGCGTCTTCGGCGCGCCCCCCGAGGCCCCCCGCGCCCGCGCCGCGGTGGGCTACCTGCCCGAGATCACCCACCTCCACCCCTTCCTCACCCCCCGCGAGACCCTCACCTATTACGGGCGGCTCTTCGGCCTGGGCGGCGCGGAGCTCCGCCGCCGCGTGGGGGATCTCCTGCGCCTGGCGGGCATCGCCCACGCCGCCGACCGCCGCGTGGGCGGCTTCTCCAAGGGCATGGCCCGCCGCGTCGGCCTGGCCCAGGCGCTCCTCAACGCCCCCCGCCTCCTTGTCCTCGACGAGCCGACCTCCGGGCTCGACCCCATCGGCACCCGCGAGGTGAAGGATCTCATCCTGGCGCTCAAGGCCCGCGGCATCGCCGTCCTCATGTCCTCCCACCTTTTGCCCGACGTCCAGGACTGCTGCGACCGCATCCTCATCCTCGACCGCGGCGTCGTCCGCGCCCAGGGCCGCGTCCGCGACCTCCGGGAGCCCCTCGAGGCCTTCTTCCTCGAAACCGTCTCGGCCCCCGGCCAATCCGCCCCCCTCGAGGCCGCCGGCGGCCTCCCCTGGCTGGGCGGCGGGAGGCCCGCGTGAGCCTCCTCCTCGCCGAGGCGGCCCTTGGCTGGCGGCGGGCCGCGCGCGGCCCCCTCCTCCCCGCCCTCCTCGCGGCGCTCGCGCTCTGCCTGCTGATCCTGCCGGGGCGCGACGACCCCGGGCTTGTGCGCACGGGCTACGGCGCGGCGCTCGCCTGGGCCCTCCTGCTCGTCTCCGCCCTCTGGTGCGGCGGCGGCGCCTACGCGCTCGACCGCGAACGCCGCCGGCTGGCCCTCACCCTCACCAAGCCCGTCCGCCGCTGGGCGCTCTGGTGGGGGCGGCTCGGCGGGGTCCTCGCCCCCTTCGCCGCGGCCGTCGCCGCCCTGTGGCTCTGCCTGGCGGCGCGGCCCCTGCCCGAGGGGCGCGCCGTCGCCGCGCCGATCCTCCCGAGCCTCGACGCCGCGGCGCGCGACGAGCTTGCGCGCCTGCGCGAGGCCGGGCGCCTCCCCCCGGGCGTGCCCGAGCGCCGCTTGCTCCGCGCCGTGCGCGACCATCTTGAGGTCGCCTACACGGAGCTCCGCCCCGGCCGGCCGGCCGCCTACCGCTTCCCCGCCTCGGCGAAGGCGGGCGCGGCGACGCTCCGCCTCTCCGGCACGCCCTTCCTCGGCGCGCGCGAGGCCCTCGCGCTCCGCGTGGGGGCGACGTGCGGCCCCAACGTCTTCTCCGCCAGCCCCGGGCCGCTGCGCGAGAACGGCCTTGAGCTGCCGCTCCCCGAGGGCTTCCTCGTCCCCGGCCAGCCCGTCGCCGTCACCCTCGAGCGGACCGACGCCAACGCCGCCGCCTCGATCATCTTCCGCGAGCGCGCCGACCTGGCGCTCCTCCTGCCCGGGCAGCCCCCGCTCCTCAACCTGACGCTCTTCTGCGCGGCGCTCTTCGCCACCGTGGCCATGGCCGCCGCGCTGGGGCTGGCCTGCGGGTGCGCCTTCTCGCTGCCGGTGACGCTCTTCGTGGGCACCGTGGGGCTCCTGGCCGTCACCTCGGCCACGCTCTCGCCGCCGACCACCGTCTCCGAGGAGATGGCCAACCTGTGGACGCGCCTCTCGGCGGCCGTCTCGGCCGCGGTGGCCCAGCCCCTGCGCGGGCTGGTGGCGCTCAACCCCCTGCGCCGCCTGCTGATGGGCGAGGCCATCGCGCCCGCCGCCTTGCTGCGCGTCCTGCTCGGCGCGGCGCTCCCGTGGTGCCTGCTCCTCTCCCTCGCGGCGCCCCTCTCGCCCCTCACGGACGAGGACAAGTGACCGGCGCGGCCCCGGCCCGGGCGGCGGCGATTGTGCTTGACCGCCTCGGCACGGTGGTATATACTAGGGGCAAATCGTCGCGAATGGGTTGCGGCGGATGACAGCAAAAGGAGTCGCAGATGAGCATTTTCTCCACGCGTCGTGGGTTTCTGAAGGCGGGCGGCATGGTCGGCGCGGCCGGGGTGTTGCGGGCCAAGCTGCCCGAGCGCAAGCACGCGCACGTGGGCGACCTGCGTTGCGCCGCGCTCGAGACGGTGAAGGTGGGCGTGATCGGCCTGGGGATGCGCGGGCCGGGCGCGGTCTACCGGCTGTCGGCGATCCCCGGGGTGCGGGTGGTGGCGCTGGGCGACCTCTTCAAGGAGCGCGTGGCCGGGCCGGCGAAGTGGCTGACGGATCATGGCTTCGCCGCGCCCAAGGGGTATTTCGGCGGGCCGGACGAGTGGAAGAAATTGGTGGAGGACCCGGAGGTCAACCTGGTCTACGTCGCCAGCCCGTGGCAGATGCACGTGCCGATGGTCAAGTATGCCTTGGAGAACAAGAAGCACGTGGCCTGCGAGGTGCCGATGGTCTTCACCGTCCAGGACTGCTGGGAGATCATCGAGCTGGCCGAGGCGAACCGCTGCCACTGCATGCTCCTGGAGAATTGCTGCTATGGCGAGAGCGAGATGCTCGCGCTGAACCTGGCGCGCAACAACATCCTGGGCACGCTCGTCCACGGCGAGGGCGCCTACATCCACGACCTGCGCGGGTGGAACTTCCGCGGGGGCTCCTATGAGGGCTTCTGGCGCCTGAAGTGGAACGCCCAGCACACGGGCAACCCTTACGCCACGCACGGCCTCGGGCCGATCTGCCAGTACATGAACGTGGGGCGCGGCGACCAGATGCGCGTGCTCACCGCCATGAACAGCGGCTGCTTCGGCTTCCCGGAGTACGTGGCGTACCACAAGGAGCGCCTCGCCAAGCTGGCAGCGGAGTCGAAGGGCGCGAAGTATGGCATGAGCGACGCGCAGGCGCTGGAGGGGCCTTGGGCCCAAGGCGACATGTGCACGGCCATCATCAAGACCGAGCTGGGGCGCACCATCATGATCCAGCACGACACCACGAGCCCCCGCCCCTACACGCGCATCAACCTCATCAGCGGCACCAAGGGCATCCTCAAGGACTATCCCCTCCAGATCGCCCTAGACCCGGACTACAAGGCCCCGCACCTCGGCTGGTGCAACCAAAAGCAGATGGAGGAGATCCTCGCCAAGTATCGCCACCCGCTGTGGGTGCAGTCCGGCGAGCTGGCCAAGCGCCTCGGCGGCCACGGGGGCATGGATTTCCTCATGGATCTGCGCCTCTGCTATTGCCTTCAGAACGGGCTTCCGCTGGACATCAACGTCTACGAATCCTGCCAATGGTCCGTGCTCGCCGAGCTCACCGAGACGTCGTCGCGGCATGACGGCGCGCCGGTCGAGGTGCCCGACTTCACGCGCGGCGCGTGGCGCACGCTCACGCCGCTGGGCATCGAGGCCGTGGACGAGGCGTTCCTCAACAAGGACGCCAAGGCCGGCCGGCAGATGAGCGTCTAATTCCCATCCCAACCTCGGAAAGGAGATTCCCACATGTCCCATGAATGCGCCTGCGCGGGCCTGAAGTTCGTGCCGCCTTTTGACCCGGGCTTCAAGCCCGCCTTCCTCAAGCTCCGCAAAATCAAGGAGGCCGCCGCCAAGGATCCCGGCGGGGTCGTCACCGTGGCCGTCGAGCGCGACAACGGCGCCGTGGCCCGCTATGAGCTGCCCTATCCCAAGGGCGCCGTCGAGTGCCCCGGCTTCGCCCGGTTCGTCGAGCGCATCGTCAAGTTCATGCTCTGGTCCGCCGGCGGCTTCAAGATCTACATCGACGCCCCCAAGGCCGTCGTCGACAAGGTGCGGGGGGATTACGCCGAGCGGGGCGCCCGCGCCTTTGACTGGGATTTCTTCAAGACCATCTACGGCCGCCCCATCGAGATCGTCGAGGCCCCCGCCGCCGAGATCCCCCAGGGCCATGACCTCGCCATCTCCCTCGGCGGCAACATGAACGGCAACCGCGTCGGCTTCGACCTCGGCGGCTCCGACTTCAAGCTCACCGCGATGGTCAACGGCGAGAGCGTTTGGCAGAAGGAAGTCCCCTGGGATCCCTACAACGCCACCGACGCCGATTACCACTACAGCCACATCAAGGCCGGCTTCGACGAGACCATCTCGCACCTGCCCGGCGGCAAGGTCGACGCCATCGGCGGCTCCTCCGCCGGCGTCATCGTCGACAACGAGCTCCGCACCGCCGGCCTCATCAAGGGCATCAAGGACCCCGCCGAGTACGCCAAGGCGCAGAAGCTCTTCAAGCGCCTCAAGGCCGATTACGGCGTGCCCTTCGAGGTCGCCAACGACGGCGACGTCTCCGCGCTCGTCGGGCGCCTCGCCCTCGGCAAGAAAGGCATCATCGGCCTGGCCATGGGCACCTCCGAGGCCGTCGGCTACATCGACAACTCCGCCAAGGGCGTCCTCACCGGCCGCATCTCCGAGCTGGCCTTCGCCCCCGTCGACCTCAACTGCGAGGCCGCCGCCGACCCGTGGTCCGGCGACGTCGGCGTCGGCGCCCTCTACTTCTCCCAGCAGGCCGTCAACAAACTCGGCCTCGCCGCCGGCTTCCCCTTCAAGGAGGAGGCCCTGCCCCTCCGCCTCAAGGAGGTCCAGAAGGCGATGGAAGCGGGCGACCCCACCGCCACCAAGATCTACGAGGCCATCGGCATCTACCTGGGCTACACGCTCCCGTGGTACGCCGAGTTCTACGACTACCACTCCCTGATGCTCCTGGGCCGCGTCTCCTCCGGCAAGGGCGGCGACCTCATCCTCACCACCGCCAAGCAGGTGCTCAAGGAGGAGTTCCCGGAATACGACATCGATGTCTTCATGCCCGATGAGCAGGTGCGCCGCCTCGGCCAGTCCGCCGCGGCCGCCTCGCTCCCCGAGTGCTGAGCCGCCCAAGCCCGCCGCAGGCACCCCTGCGGCGGGGCTTTGTTTGTCTTGCCCATCCCTTTCGGAAAGAAAACCCTATGACAGTCGCCTTCTACAAAAAGTATCTCTTGATCATGGCGGGCCTCGGCGGCCTGATTTATGGCGTCGACGTCGGCGTCATCGCCGCGGCGCTCCCCTACATCGAGAACACCTCCTCCTACAACGCGTGGGAGCTCGGCTTCACCGTCGGCGCGGTGCTGTGGGGGTCGGTGGTGTCCTCGCTCTTCGCCGGCACGCTTTCCGAGTGGTTCGGGCGGAAGCTCATCATCATCGCCTCCGCGTTCTGCTTCTTCATCTCCATCCCCGTGATCTGCGCCTCGGGGCTGTTTGATGGCGGCAACTTCATCCTGCTGACCTGCGGTCGCGTCCTGCAGGGCGCCTCGGCCGGTTTGGTGGGCGTGGTGGTGCCCATGTACCTGGCCGAATGCCTCGACTCCGAGAGCCGCGGCAAGGGCACGGGCATGTTCCAGCTGCTGCTCACGATCGGCCTGGCCTTCGCGGCCATCATCGGCCTCATCGTCACTTGGTGGGTGGGCGATTCCGACAAGATCATCGAGGCCGCCGGCGGCATCGCCAATGTCTCCGCCGAGCAGATCCACTCGTGGATCACCGCCTGGCAGACCATCTTCTGGTGCTCCGCCATCCCGGGCTTCATCCTCTTCTTGGGCGCCTTCGGCCTGAAGGAATCCCCGCGCTGGCTCTACAAGCGCGGCCGCAAAGAGGAGGCGCTCGCCTCGCTCGCCGCCAACAACGGCGAGGAAAAGGCCAAGGAAATCCTCGACGAGATGGTTCAGGCCGATCAGGCGGCCGAGGCGGAGAAGGCCGCGATCGCCGCCGCCGCGAAGGGCGACACGCTCTTCCAGCGCAAGTACGTCTATCCCTTCCTGCTCGCCGTCGTCATCCTGGCGTGCAACCAGACCACGGGCATCAACTCCGTCCTCAACTACACCGTCACCATCTTCAAGGAGACGGGCATGGAGGGCGTCTTCGCGAACTTCTCCGACCTCGCCATCAAACTGGTGAACGTGGTGATGACGATCGTCGCGTGCGCGCTCGTGGACAAGAAGGGGCGCAAGTTCCTGCTCAAGCTGGGCACCTCGGGCATCATCATCGGCCTCTGCGGCGTGGGCACCATCTTCCTCATGATCAAGGGCGGGCTCTTCGCGGCCTCCATGACCACGGGCATCATCGCGACGGCCTTCTTCTTCATGTTCATCGCCTTCTACGCCGTCGGCCCCGGCGTCTGCGTCTGGCTGGCGCTCTCCGAGCTCATGCCCACGCGCATTCGCGCCACGGGCATGTCCATCGCGATGATCATCAACCAAGGCGTCTCCGCCACCATCGCCACCGTCTTCCCCGCCTGGGTGGATGCGTGGAGCATGGGCCCCGTCTTCTTCTGCCTGGCCGGCTTCACGGTGATTTACTTCATCACCGCGGCCTTCTTCCTGCCGGAGACGAAAGGGCGCACGCTCGAGGAAATCGAGGCCTACTTCGCGGGGCGCAAGAAACTCAACTGAGGCGCTCCCCTCCCCATCCAACCGGGGCCGCGCGACGCGCGGCCCCGGCTTTTTTGTGCGGCCGGCCTCGGCAACGCGAAGGGACTGGGCTGCGTGTTTGCGGGCCTCGTCTCTCGGGAGGCGGCGTATCCCTCCTTGGGAGACGCCGTCTTTCGGTGGCGGGTACGCGCGGAAACAAAACAGTGAGGCGGTGCGTGGGGAGTGAGAATGGGGGAAGAGGGGGGAAAGGGGTGGGAAAGGGGGGAATGGCGGGGGTTTGGTGGGGACGGGATAAAAAAACGGCGGGCGGGGGAGGATGAGAACGATGAAGCGCGAAAAGGGCGGGAAATCAAAAAGAGTGAGAAAATATCGGGCCAAGTAGGCGGTTTTCTCACGGCTCTTGATTTCGGTTTGCGGGCGGCTTGCGAGGGG